>CANKMT010000041.1 GCA_947482825.1 Betaproteobacteria bacterium
GCCCATCGCTACCTCGCTGAGGCCCAATATCGATTCAACCGTCGCTTCAATCTGCGTTCCATCTTGGCTCGCCTGTTACGCGCCGCGTGCCTCACAAGCCCAACCCCTGCCTTCGCCATTCGTGTGGCTGAGGCAAGTCGCTAATCAGGTGAGGGTTTGGTGAAGCGGGTGCAGGACGAAGCACCCACGAAGACGACAAAGACGGCGACCGACAGTATCCCGCTCCCGCAATTGCGTGCGATGGCGAAGGGCGCGAGCAATCCAGAGACGCGCCTGCTTGCCCAGGCGGAAATCGATCGCAGGTCCGCAGTCGAGCAGGGCGGCGCTGGTCGCACCGAAACCCCAGTTGCCTCGCGCGCCACGCCCGAGAACATCCTGTTGCTGGGCAAAGCGCCTGCGGAATTGTCTAAGCGCACGCTCGAAGCCATTGCAGGGATGGGCAACCCGACGTTGAAGGCGGCGGCAGCGGCAGAGCTTCAGCGGCGCGAAGGCGAACAGGGCAATTCGCAACAGCGCGCCGAGCCGCAGGAAACGACTCGCGAGGCTTCGCCGAAAGATCGCGAGGGCTCGCCGAGTATTCGCGAGCGTGCGAGTAGGCCAGGCGCAGACGAGAGCGCAGGCGGCACATTGGCCAGCGGCGATGTCGCGCTTCGGCGGCCATACGAGGGCGCAGCGGGCGAAGTGGCCGACGCTGACCGCGCGCGCCCCGATGCCATTCGTCAGGCGGTGCGCGAAATGCTTGGGGTGCCGATCAACGAGGGCGCCGTAACGTCGCGCAAGGCGGCGGGCATCTACAAGGTCAAGCCGCAAACGATTCGGGTCCGAAACCAGAGCGATATCGACGTGATCGCCCACGAGGCCGGCCACCACCTTTCCGAGACGAACAAACCGCTGCGGATGGCGATGCAGCTGCACTTTGGTGAGTTGTCGCAAATCACGCCCTACGCTGAATCCCAGAAATCCCGGGCGCTGAAACAGGAGGAAGGCTTCGCGGAGTTCATTCGGCTATACCTGACTCAGCCCTCGGTGGCGAAGAGTCGCGCGCCTGGCTTTCACGCCGCATTCGAAAAGTTCCTTGATGGGTCAAAGTACCGGCCGATCTTCAACCAGCTTCACCAGGACATTGCGGACTGGCAAAACCTCGACCCCGCGAGCCGAATCCTCGCCAAGATCGGTAAACCGAAGATCCCGCTCGGTGACCAGGTCAAGCGCGCGCTCAACGTCGATCGCATGATTTTCGAGGTGCTCGATAACTCGCTCCCGATGAAGCGCATGGTCCAGGACCTGGCGCCGGCGGGCATCCCGGCGAGCAAAGATCCGCACATCGCTTTCCGCTTGCTCGCGGGGGACGCGGCGATCGTGGAAGACTGGCTCTTGCATGGCACCGTCCCTTTCGATCCCGCGCAGCGCGCCGATCCGGACAACTATGGCAAGCCGCTCGCGGCAATCCTCAAGCCGGTCTCCGGCGAACTTCGGGAATTCGGCGCATATCTGGTGGCGCGCCGGGCCCGGGAACTGTCACAACGCGGCAAGGAGCACCTGTTCACCGTCGATGAGATCGCAGCGGGCCTGCGGCTGGAAACGCCGGAATTCAAGAAAGCGGCGAAGGAACTCTACGACTTCAATGATCGGGTCCTCGACTATGCCGTCGAGGGTGGTTTGCTGTCCGCTCGCTCAGCCGAGCAGTTCCGGCAGTATGCCGATTACGTCCCTTTCTTCCGGGAGCGGGAGGGCGGCGGATGGCGGTCGAAAGCCGGAAACGTGTTCAAGCGGATCGAAGGTGGCACCGAGAACCTGCGCGATCCCATCTCGAACGTGATCGAGAACGTTGCCACGGTGATCTACGCGACGAACCGGAACGCGGCGCTCACGAAAGCATTCTCTCTGGCGCAGGGCGTACCCGGTGGCGGGCGGTGGATCGAAGAGATCCCGCTACCCAAGATGAAGATCCAGGTCGAGACGAAGGCCATTATCGATGAGCTCGCCAAGCAGGGAATCCACATCGATGCGGAGATGGCGCAGGCGCTGGCCATGATGCAGACCTTCTTCGTGCCGACCACCTTCGGCGACGAACAAAACCGCATCACGATCGTGCGCACGGACGGGAAGCCCCGGGCGCTCCAGGTCAACGATCAGATGCTTTGGGAATCGCTGCAGGCGTTCCAGCCGCTCGACCTCGGAATTGTCGGAACCATGTTGGCGATCCCGTCCGATCTTTTACGGGCCGGCGTGGTGATGTCGCCCGATTTCATGGCGCGCAATTTCATGCGCGATACCGTGTCCGGCTTCATTCAATCAAAGAAGGGGATGATTCCGGTCCTCGGCACCATCGACGGGTTCCGCGAGGTCGCAACGCGCTCCGACATCGCCCGCCTGTATCGCGCTTTCGGTGGCGCCTTTGGCGACATGTGGAAGGGCGAGGCCGGGTACGCGAAGGAAGTGACCGAGCGCATGGCGCGCCGCGGCGGGTTCGATGCGCGCACGATCTTGACGCCCCGAGGCGTCCTCGATGTTCTTCAGCGCATCGGCGCCATATCAGAGGCGGGAACTCGGGTGTCCGAGTTCAAGGCGACGGCCAAGGACGGCGACATTGATAGCCTATTCGAGGCCGCCTACAACGCCCGCGAGGTCTCCGTAGATTTCGGGCTCCATGGCCACAACCAGAACGTCCGCTTGCTGACCCGGATCACGCCATTCCTGAATCCCGCATTGCAGGGGCTCTACAAGGCAGGCCGGACCGGCAAGGAACAGTTTTTCACCACGCTGTTGCGCGGCTCCGCCCTTACCGCATTGTCGGTCGCGCTCTTCCTCACGAACCGCGACGAGGATTGGTACAGGGACCTGGAACGCTGGGAAAAGAACACCTATTGGCATTTCGACGTAGGGCTCCGTGGCGAGAAAGGCGAGACCATCCCGCTGCGCCTGCCCAAGCCGTTTGAGTGGGGCGCCATGTTCGGATCGGTACCCGAGGCGCTCACCCAGGCGTCGATCGACCAGAACGGCAAGGAGTTCGCCAAGCGCCTGAAGACGATCTTCGAAGACGTGTTCGCACTGCGCGCGGTGCCCACGGCCGTGCTGGTGCCGGCGGAACTCTGGGGTAACCGCAACACCTTCACGAATCGCCCGATCGTGCCGGAGCACAAAGAGAAGCTCCTCATTTGATCGCGAGCGAGCAGGTCGGCATGAGGCTCTTTCTCGAGCCGCGTAGTTGTGTCGGCAAAGATCCTGCCGAACTGACTGACCACCCAGCCGCGTGCTTTTTCGATTCGTAACTTCAGATTCCTCCAGTGCTCCTCGTTCATTGTTTGAACGAACCCAGCGAAGCAAATGATCTTCTGGACCTTGGGGGCCTCGCCTAGTTTGGAAATTGTTGCAGCCGGGTAGCACTGAGCGAGAGGAATTTCATCGTGAGCGATGTGCTCAATGCGTAAGGCGATAAAGAACTTGTGAGCGACCAGGCCGTTCGCGTGGCCCTTGAGTATTTTTTCAGCAGGCCAAATCTTGATTTTGATTGCCCGAAGCACTTTGCGTAGTGGACGATTGTCGAGCGCCAAAGCGCTTCGATGGTCACTCGTTCAGCGAAGCTACGGCCTGCGATGCTCTCAAGGCACGAGTGCGCGAAATCCACATTGTCGCCGGGCGGGTTGAGAGCCGGTCTCGAAACGCCGGGGCTGCGAAAAGCGTCAAAAGGTATACTCGCCATCTGCTGGTTCGGATTCGTGCCCACCGGGGACGAACACCCCCAACAGCCTTATTGCGACGTACAATCTGGCGGCCCTGACCGGGCCGCTGTCTATTTCAAGGCCTTCGATGAACGCACCCGCCACCCAATTCGACCCGGAATCCGCGCGCTTTGGTTCGTCGCGCACGCAAAAGCGCTTGGAGGACGATCGGCTCCTCATGGGGAAGGGCCTGTACAGCGACGATCGCAATCGGATCGGACAAGCCTGGCTGGTGATCGTTCGCTCCCCCTATGCGCATGCGCGCATCGCACGCGTCGACACGACGGCCGCGCTCGGTGCGCCGGGAGTGGTCGCGGTGTACACGATGGCCGACCTGAAGGCCGACGGGATGGGGCATATCCCATTCCCGCCGTTGTTCAAGCAGGCGAACGGCGAGCCGATGGCGGCGCCGTTGCGCACGCCCCTCGCGGACGGGATGGCGTACTACGCAGGGCATCCGGTCGCCGCAGTTGTCGCCGAAACGCGCGAGCAGGCGCAGGACGCGGCTGAACTGCTGTCGATCGACTATGAGGAACTTCCCTGCGTCGTCGATCCGCACAAGGCCATGGCGCCGGGCGCACCGATCTTGTTTCCGAGTGCCCCGGGCAATATCGCCGCCGAGGCGCGCTACGGCGATGCGGCGGCGGTCGCCCAGATATTCGCCAAGGCAGCACATGTGACGCAGATCGAGCTTCACAACCAGCGCCTGATTGCGACGGCGCTCGAGCCGCGCGCGGTGACCGCTGCGTACGAAAACGATCGATGGACTCTGCACACGCAAAGCCAGCAGCCGACCGGAACTCGCGATTCACTCGGGGCCGTATTCAAGACCAAGCCCCAGCAGTTCCGTGTCGTCGTCGGCGACATCGGCGGCGGATTCGGGATGAAGACCGGGCTCTACCCCGAAGACGCGGTCGCCTGTTACGCGGCCAGGAAGATCGGCCGCCCGGTGAAATGGCGCGCGGATCGCAGCGAGGAGTTTCTCGCGGCCCATGCCGGCCGCGACCAGATTTTCAAGGGCGCGCTGGCCCTGGATTCAGACGGCAAGATCCTCGCCCTGCGCATGGAAATGATCTGCAATTTCGGCGCCGTTCCGGTCGGCTCGACGGCGATGATCCCCCTGGTGCTGGGCCCCAAGGTGCAGACCACGGTCTACCACGTGCCGGCGATCGACTATCACGTGCGCGGCGTGCTTACGAACACAATGGCGAGCGGCGCCTACCGCGGGGCCGGCCGCCCGGAGGCCAACTACCTCATGGAACGGCTGGTGGAAGAAGCGGCGCGCGAAATGCGGATCGACCCGGTCGAGATGCGCCGCCGCAACCTGATCGCGCCGAAAGACTTCCCGTATCGCACCCACCTCGGCGACGTCTACGATGCAGGCGAGTTCGCGCGCATGCTGGACAGGGTGGTGAAGGAGTCGGACTGGAACGGTTTTCCAGGGCGAGCCAAGGCTTCGCGCGCTTCGGGCAAGCTTCGCGGACGCGGGCTGGCCGTCTACATCGAGTGGACGGGCGCGCTCCCGACCGAGACCGTGGATATCCGCGTGGATGCGGACGGCGCCGTGACCGTCTTCTCAGGAACGATGGCGATGGGCCAGGGCCTGGAGACGAGCTACACGCAGCTGATCACGGAAGTGCTGCAGATCCCGGTCAAGAGCATCCGCATCGTGCAGGGCGATACCGACCTGGCCAACGGCGTTGGCAGCGTGGGCTCGCGCTCGGCGTTCGTCGGCGGCTCGGCGGTCGTTTCGGCCGGGCGCAAGGTTATCGTGCGCGGCAAGGAACTCGCCGCCGAGGCCCTCGAGGCGGCCGCGGCCGACATCGAGTTTCGCGACGGCCGCTTCGGCATTTCGGGCACCGATCGCGCCATCGGGCTGGCCGAACTGGCGGCACGCCAGCCGGAGAAATTCATCCGGGTCTCGGCGACCGAAACCCCGTCGGCGCCCTCGTGGCCGAACGGCGCGCAAGTCTGCGAAGTCGAGATCGATCCGGACACCGGCGTGGTGAAGGTCGAGCGCATGACCAGCGTCGATGACATCGGGCGCATCATCAACCACATGATCGTGGCCGGGCAGGTGCAGGGCGGGATCGCGCAGGGTATCGGGCAGGCGCTCCTCGAGCAGACCGTCTATGACGAGAGCGGCCAGCTGCTGACCGGCTCGCTCATGGATTACTGCGTGCCGCGCGCCGACGACCTGCCGCAGATGACCAACGTGTTCGATGAAAGCGTGCCCTGCAAGACCAATCTGCTCGGGGTCAAGGGTTGCGGCGAGATCGGTACCATCGGTGCCGTGCCGGCCGTGGTCCATGCGGTGCTCGATGCGCTTGCCGATCGCGGCGTGCGGCACATCGAGATGCCGCTCACGCCGGAAAAGGTCTGGCGGCTGATTGGCGGAACCAACGCGAGATAGCGACCGCTTCGATACGCACGGGGCTACGCTTCAATTTCCCGGATGACTCTCGGATGGCGGTCGCGCAAGGGAGCAGGAAATCCACGCATGGCGATGCGGACCGGCTGTTCGTCAGAGCCGTTGCCGCGTCGATTGTCGCCCATGCTCTGATCATTTTCGTGTTTCCGGGATGGTTCGAAGCTTCAAAGAGGAAGGCCTTGGCGTCCCCGCCTCTCGTTGCGCGCCTTGCGCAGCCGAGCCCGGTGCCGGCCCCATTGCCGGAACCGCCGCCGAGGCCCGAAAAGCAAGCGGAGCCCCTACGCAGATCGCAGACAGTAGAAACCTCACGGCCAATCCTGGCCGCGCCGCCGTCGCAGGTGCCTGCGACCACTGTGGCTCCGTCGCCCGCAGCCGAGGCCGCGAGAGCCCCGGAACCGGTGCAACAAGCGGCCCCGGCGGCCATCGCTGCGCCAATGAGGGTCGAACCAGCCGCTGTGCCCCCGCCCGCAGCATCCGCCTCAGGTGACGCGGCCGATCCCGCAACGCTGGGCCAGTACCGGATTGCAATCATCAGTGCCGCCAAGCGCTACAAGCGATATCCGCGGCTCGCGTTGGACAACAACTGGGAAGGTCAGGTCGAGGTGCGCATGCTGATCGGCGCCGATGGCAGCATCGCGTCGATCAGCATCCGGTCGAGCTCCGGATTCGAGGTGCTCGACCAGCAGGGGGTGGAGATGATTCGCAAGGCCAAGCCGCTTGCCCCGATTCCGCCCGCCTTGCGCGGCAAGGCCTTCGCGATCGACGTGCCGGTCGTGTTCAGCCTGAAGGAGGAGACGGGCTGAACGCCACGACGTGATCCACGTCGAGGCGGATGCCGATGCGTTCGCCCAGCCTGTGGTTGTGGTGGCTCGGCACCAGCGCAAGCACCTTGCGCCCGCTGGCGAGTTTGAGCGTGTACATGATCTCCGCGCCGCGGAAAGCCTTGTGCACCACTTCGGCCTGCATCTTCGACTCATCGTCGTGGATGATGTCATCGGGCCGGAGCAGCACGTCGGCGCTGCAACCCTTGCCGCAGACGTCGCATCCGGACCGGCAACTGTCCGGGATCGAGCCGTTCAGCACGCCGAGTTCGATTTCCACCTGCCGCGAACCAAGGACCCTGGCGGGAAGGAACACGCCTTGGCCCACGAAGTCGGCCACGAACCGGCTGCCGGGCCTGTGATAGAGGTTATAGGCGCTGTCCCACTGTTCGATCCGCCCTTCGTGCATCACGCCGATTTCGTCGGCCATCGCAAACGCCTCGTGCTGGTCGTGCGTGACCATCACGGCTGTCGTGCCGCTCGCATTGAGGATTTCGCGCACTTCGAGCGAAAGGCGCTCGCGCAGGTCGACGTCGAGGTTCGAAAAGGGCTCGTCCATCAGCAGCAGGTCCGGCCGCGGCGCAAGCGCGCGCGCAAGGGCCACGCGTTGTTGCTGGCCGCCCGAGATCTCGTGAGGGAATCCTTTCAGCGATCCGCCAAGGCCGACAAGGTCGACCAGCTCCTTGACGCGAGCGCGCTTTTCCCTTTCGCCGAGTGAACCTAATCCGAAGCCGATGTTGCTTGCGATGTCGAGATGCGGAAACAGCGCATAGTCCTGAAAGACCATGCCGATGCGGCGCTTTTCAGGCGGAAGCGTAAGGCCGGGACGCGACACGACCGAACCGGCAAGGCGGATCTCGCCCGCGCTAACAGGCTCGAATCCGGCAATGCAACGAAGGAGCGTGGTCTTGCCGCAACCGCTTGGGCCGAGGATGCAGCCGATGCTGCCTCGCGAAAGCGTGAAAGTCAGGCCGCGCACGACCGCTTGCCGGCCATAGGCCTGCGAAACGTCGAGCACTTCCAGCACGGGATCGGGGGTCTGTGCATTCATGGAATGATAATGATTCCCATTTTCGTTGTTTTAGTCAAGCCCGACTGCTAAGATCCTCTGGATTTTCAAGGTTTTCCCGACTTACTGGCATGGATCCATCGCTTACTCTATCGGCAAGACGGCCCGTGGCTTTGCCCAGGATCAAACCCTCCTTGCTCGAGATGGCCTCCGGAGCGGTCGCCTTGGCGATCGCGCTCCCGCTGGCGGTGGTCGTTTTGAACCTGTTCGTGCCGCGCGCCGAGATCTGGGCGCATCTGGCAGCGACCGTGCTGCCGGATTATCTCTGGAACACGCTGTTGCTGGCTTCAGGCGTCGGCGCGGGAGTGACCGTGGTGGGCGTCAGTTGCGCCTGGCTCACCAGCATGTGCCAGTTTCCCGGCCGGCGGGGGTTCGAGTGGGCGCTGATCCTGCCGATCGCGATGCCCGCGTATGTGATGGCCTACGTTTACACCGATTTCCTCCAGTTTTCCGGGCCGCTGCAAACCGCCCTGCGAGAGTGGACCGGCTGGCGCGCTGGCGACTACGTATTGCCGGACATCCGCTCCCTGGGCGGCGCAATCTTTGTCCTGGTCGCTGTCCTGTATCCCTACGTATACCTGCTGGCGCGCACGGCCTTTCTCGAGCAGTCCGGGTCGAGCCTTGAAACGGCGCGCGCGCTGGGGCATGGACCCCTGCGAACCTTTTTTCGTGTGGCACTGCCTCTGGCGCGGCCGGCAATCGTCGCCGGCGTGGCCCTTGCGATGATGGAGACGCTGGCCGACTACGGGACGGTGGCCTATTTCGGCGTCGACACGTTTTCCACCGGCGTTTTCCGTGCCTGGTTCTCCCTTGGAGACCCGGTGGCGGCCGCGCAGATCGGCGCGCTCCTGCTGCTCGGCGTCGGATGTGTCCTCGCGCTCGAACGCGGCTTGCGCGGGCGTTCGGCCTTCCACGCGGGTCCGAGGCGCGCACCCTCGCCACATGTGCTGGTGGGCGGGCAGGCCGCCGGCGCGATCCTGGTTTGCCTGCTTCCAGCGCTCGGCGGATTCGTCGCGCCGCTGGCGCTGCTCCTGCGCCTTGCCATGCAGGACACCGAACCCGGGTTCTCGCAACGCTTCGCCGGACTTGCATTCAACAGCTTCACGCTGGCGGGTATCACCGCCGTGCTCGCGATCGTGGGTGCCCTTGCGATCGCCTACGCCGCGCGTCTGCGGCCCGGTCCGCTCGCGAATCTTGCGAACCGCACGGCCGGCCTCGGCTACGCGATTCCGGGCGTGGTCATTGCCGTGGGCGTGCTCGTGCCGGTGACCTGGTTCGATCGTTGGCTCGCAGGCTGGCTTGCAGCGCAGTTCGGCATTGCGCCCCAGCTCTGGCTGAGCGGAACCATTGCCGCCCTCGTTTATGCGTACCTCGTTCGCTTCATGTCGATTTCGCTCCAGACGGTCGAGGCGGGCCTCGCCAAGATCAAGCCCAGCATGGACGATGCGGCGCGCAGTCTCGGCTTGCGCCCGTCGCAGGCGCTGGTGCGCGTGCACGCGCCGTTGCTTGCGCGCAGCCTGCTTGCCGCAGGCCTGCTCGTGTTCGTCGATGTCATGAAGGAATTGCCGGCAACGCTCGCAATGCGCCCGTTCAACTTCGACACGCTCGCGGTGCAGACCTACAACCTCGCGAAGGACGAACGGCTTGCCGAGGCTTCCGTGGTGGCGCTTGCAATCCTCGCGGTCGGCATGATTCCCGTCTTCATGCTTGCGCGCACGATGGCGCGGAGGCAAGGCGCCTAGCGCCAGCCGGCGCGATCGTAGACTTTCTGCGCGGCCGGCTGGTTGCGGCCGAACACGCTCACGTTGAGCTGGTCGGACTTGAACTGGCCCAGTGAGGCCAATTCCCGGTTGTCGACGCCGACTGCGGCAACGACTGTGAATTCATTGTTGCCGTTTGCGAAATAGCGCTGTGCATCGTCGCTCGCGAGGTATTCGAGGAACTTCACGGCGGCTTCGCGGTGGGGCGCCGATTTCAGCACGCCTGCGCCGGAAATGTTCACGTGCGTGCCGCGGTTCTCCTGGTTCGGCCAAATGAAGCCGACCCGTTCGATCGCGGCTCTCTCATCGGCCTTCACGGCCTTCATCATGCGCACGTAGTAATAGGTGTTGACGAGGCTCAGCGCGCACTCACCCGAGGCCAGCGCCTTGATCTGGTCGGTGTCGCCGCCTTTGGGGGCGCGCGCGAAATTCGCCACGACGCCTTTGGCCCAGGCTTCGGCTTTGGGCTCGCCGTGGTGGTCGATCAGTGCGCACATCAGCGAGAGGTTGTACATGTTCGACGACGAACGCATGCACACCTTGCCCTTCCACTTGGGGTCGGCGAGGTCTTCGTAGTTCCTGACTTCGCCCGGCTTCACCTGGTCCTTTGCGTAGATGATCACGCGTGCGCGCGACGAAAAACCAAACCAGAGGCCGTCGGGCTGGCGCAGCGAGGAGGGGATGCGTGCTTCCAGTGCCGCGGACTTCACCGGCTGGAAAAGCCCCATCTGCTCGGCGCGCCACAATCGGCCTGCGTCGACCGTGACCAGCACGTCGGCGGGGCTGGCCACCCCCTCGTTGCGCAGCCGCTCGAGCAAGGCATCCTCGGGCGCCTCGATCCGGTTGATCCTTACGCCGGTCAGCTTGGTGAAGTTCGCGTAAAGCGCTTCGTCGGTGTTGTAGTGGCGCGAGGAGTATAGGTTCAGCACTTTTTCCTGCGCTGTCGCCGGCAGGGGGCTTGCACTGCAGATCGCCAGAGCGGCGGCGACAATGGATTTCCTAGTCAGGACAGGCATTTGGGATCCAAGGTCGAAGAAAGATGTAATTGATAATAACTCGCATTCTCACTTAAATCAAGAATGAGACTTATTGTCATTAACCTCTCGAGGGTCGGTGCGACGCCTTTCCTGCACTCAAATCTGGACGTCGATCCGCCGTGCCCCGTTCCAGCGCTTGGACCAGTACGCGCTCTTGAGACTTTCGATCCGTACCGCAACGCCGGTCCTGGGCGCGTGGATGAAGCGGCCTTCCCCGAGATAGATGCCCACATGCGAGAAGGGCCGGTTCAGCGTGTTGTAGAAGACGAGGTCCCCGGGCTTGAGTTCTTCGGACGAAACCGGCCGCCCGGCCTGGCTCTGGTCCATCGAAGTGCGCGGCAATCGGATGCCGTAGCCTTCGCGAAAGACGTGCGCCACAAGACCGCTGCAGTCGAACCCCGTCGCATGGGAATTGCCGCCGTATTTGTAGTCGACGCCAATCGAGGTCAGGACCTGGAAAAGCATTTCCGAATGCTCTGGAGCCGCACGCTGGGCGGGCGCAGTCGCTTGCGGCATCACCGGCGCAGGTGCTCGCGGGACTGCACTGCGCGGGATTGCCCGCGCCTGTACCGGCTCTTCTACTGGCGCCGGCGTATAGGCATTTCCGCCGCAACCTGCGATGGCGGCCGAAAAGATCATCACATACAATAAGTTATAACGCATAATTGAAGTAATGTAGATTACAATCGCGTGGATGTAAAGCACGACTGCATTGGCAGCCTCATGCCGAGGGGCCTGGACGCTGGCCGGGGCGCGATGCCAGTAAGATGCCGCACCGGATGCATCCTATGACTCGCGCCCTCCTGCTCGCACTCGCCTGCCTCCTTGTCCACGCCCCCCAACTGCTGGCGCAGGGCGGCCTGGAGGTCGTTCCGCTCAGGCACCGGAGCGCCGAGGAGGTGCTTCCGGTGCTGCGCCCGCTCGTTTCGCCGGGCGGGGCGATCACTGGCCAGGGCTACCAGCTCTTCGTGCGTACTAGCGCGGCCAACTTCGAAGAGTTGAAGCGGGCACTTGCTGCGATCGACACGCCGCAGCGCCGCTTGTTGATCTCCGTCAGGTTCGACAGCATGGCCGAATCGACGCGCAATTCGGTGGAGGCGCGCGGCACGCTGAGATCTGGGGACGCGAGCGTCGGCAACCAGCGTGTGCCCTCAGACCGCTCGCAAGCGCAGGTGCGCGTGCTCTCGAGCCGCAGCGGTGCCGACGATCGTGTCGACCAGCGCGTGCAGGTGCTTGAAGGTGCGCGCGCGCTCATTTCGACCGGGCAGTCCCGGCCGCTCACACAGCAACAGGTCTTTACCGGCCCCGGTGGGACTGTGGTGCGCGAGGCAACGACGCTCCAGGACATGGAAACCGGCTTCGAAGTGACGCCGCGCCTTTCCGGCAACACGGTATTCCTCGACATCCATCCCCAGCGCGAAACGCCCGGTGCGCTCGGCCCCGGCAGCGTGCAATCGCAACGGGTGTCGAGCAGCATCCGCGCGCCGCTCGGCGAACGGGTGGAACTTGGTTCGGCCGCGGAATCCTCAGCGAGCGCCGCGGCCGGCGTGCTTTCCTCGCGGGACGCGAGCCGGATGCAGACCCGCAGCGTCTGGGTGCGCGTCGAGGAGCTGCGGCCCTGAGCAGCGCCCCGATTGAAGCGCTCGGCCTCATCTTCGGCGAAAAGGGATCGCTTGCGGGCGCTGTGCCCGGCTACAAGGTGCGCGAGCAGCAGATCGATCTTGCGCAACGCATCCTGCATGCGATCGAGTCCACCTCCGTGCTCGTTGCCGAAGCGGGCACCGGGACCGGCAAGACCTTCGCCTACCTCGTGCCGGCGCTCCTCGCCGGCGGCAAGGTGCTCATTTCCACCGGCACCAAGAACCTGCAGGACCAGTTGTTCGACCGGGACCTGCCCGCGGTGCGCAGCGCCATCGGCGCCGGGAACACCATAGCGCTCCTCAAGGGCCGCTCGAACTACGTCTGCCTCTACCGCCTCGAGCGCGCACGCACCGAGGCCCGGCCCGGTTCACGCGAGGAAGTCGCGCAGCTCGCCGCCATCGAGCGGTTTTCGCGGCAAACGACGACGGGGGATCGCGGTGATCTTGCCGAGGTTGCCGAGAATTCGCCGGTCTGGATCCACGCCACTTCGACGCGCGAAAACTGCCTGGGGCAGGACTGCCCGAAGTACAAGGACTGTTTCGTGATCACGGCGCGCAGGAATGCGCTCGCGGCGGACGTCGTGGTCATCAACCACCACCTCTTCTTCGCCGACGTGATGCTGCGCGACGAGGGTCTCGCGGAGCTGTTGCCGGCGTGCAACACCGTGATCTTCGACGAAGCGCACCAGTTGCCGGACACGGCGCGCCTGTTCTTCGGCGACTCCGTGTCCACCGGGCAGGTACTCGACCTCGCCCGAGACACGCGCATGGAGCTTCGTGCAGCCGGCGGGGCGCTTCCCGACCTGGACCGGGCGGCGACGAAACTGGACAAGGCGGCGCGCGACTTGCGCCTGGTCTTTCGTGAGGACAGCGTGAGGTACGCGTTGTCGCAGGCAGCGCGCACGGCGGAATTCACGCCGGCGGTAACCGAGTTGGCAGCCGCGCTTTCGGCCTTCAGGACCCTGCTCGAATCGCAGGCCGAGCGTTCCGAGGGTCTGGCCGGGTGCCTGCGCCGCACCGAGGAGACGCGCGCCAAGCTCACTCGCTGGCAGGACACGGGCGACCTCGAGGCCGTGCGCTGGGTCGAAGTCTTCGCCAGCGCCCTGCAATTGCACACTACGCCGCTGCGCACGGCCGAACTGTTCAGGAAGCAGATGGACGACCATCCGCGCGCGTGGATCATGACCTCCGCGACACTCGCCGTCGGCGAGGATTTCGGCCACTTCACGCGCGAGCTCGGGATCGAGGAAGCCGCCTCGGTCCGCTGGGAAAGCCCGTTCGACTTCGCCGGCAACGCGCTTTTCTACGTCCCCAGGAACCTCCCCGAACCGAACGACCCCGCATTCACCGAGAGCGTGATCGAGGCGGCCTATCCGGTGCTGCGCGCAAGCCGCGGCCGCGCGTTCCTCCTGTTCACGACTTTGCGCGCCCTGCGCCGGGCCAAGGACCTGCTCGGCGACAAGCTCGCGCGCGACGGCCTCGACTATCCGCTGCTGGTGCAGGGCACCGGTTCGAGGAGCGAGCTGCTTGCGCGCTTCCGGCGCCTGGACAACCCGATCCTGCTGGGCAGCCAGTCGTTCTGGGAAGGCGTGGATGTGCGCGGTGAGGCCTTGTCGCTGGTCGTGATCGACAAGCTGCCTTTTGCGCCGCCGGACGACCCGGTGCTCGCCGCGCGCATCGACGCGCTGCGCGCCAAGGGCGGCAACCCTTTCATGGAATTGCAGCTTCCGCAGGCGATCCTGCAGCTCAAGCAAGGCGCCGGCCGCCTGATCCGGGACGAGACCGACCGCGGAGTTCTGGTGGTCTGCGACCCGCGCCTGTACTCCAAGCCTTACGGCCGCACGATCCGCGGGAGCCTGCCGCCGATGCGCGCGACGCGCGAACTGCAGGATGTCGTGGCGTTCTTCAACGAGGCGTCCGATAGAATTCCCTCCCTTTCACCCACCGAACAAGGAACGGCATGAAAGTCGTCATCACAGGAGGCGGGGGCATGCTCGGCTTCAAGCTTGCCAAGGCATTGCTCGCGCGCGGGCGCCTCACCGGCGCCGATGGCAAGGAATCTTCGATCACGAAGGTGACCCTTTTCGATACGGCGTTCCCCGCGGCGCTCCCACAGGATCCGCGGCTCGAAACAGTCACCGGCGACATCTCGGCGCGCGGGGTCCTGGCCAAGGTGGTCACACCCGATACCCAGTCGATCTTCCACCTGGCCTCGGTCGTTTCATCCGGCGCGGAAGCCGATTTCGACCTCGGCTGGCGCGTCAACCTCGACGGCGGGCGCACGCTCCTTGAGCTCGCGCGCAAATGCGCGAAGCCGCCGCGCTATGTTTTCTCCAGCTCGGTGGCTGCGTTCGGCGGCGACCTGCCGGAAGTGCTCGACGATTCGACCACGCCGAACCCGCAGACGTCCTACGGCGCGCAAAAAGTCTGCAACGAATATCTTGTCACCGACTACACGCGCAAGGGCTTCATCGACGGGCGCAGCCTGCGCCTGCCGACCATCGTCGTGCGTCCCGGCAAGCCCAATCTTGCGGCCTCGTCGTTTGCAAGCGGCGTGCTGCGCGAGCCCCTGAACGGCGTGGTGTCCGAATGCCCGGTGTCGCTGGACACCGGCGTCTGGCTGCTTTCGCCGGGGCGTTGCATCGAGTCCTTCATCCATGCGCACGAGACGCCTTCGGCCGCGTGGGGAATGAGCCCTGTGCTGAACCTGCCCGGCATCACCGTGCCGGTCGCCGAAATGGTCGAGGCCATGCGCCGCGTGGCCGGCGACGCCGTGGCCAGGCGCGTCGTCTACAAGCCGGACGAGCGCATTCAGAGGATCGTTGCCGGCTGGCCGGTGAAATTCCGCACGCCGCGCGCCCTTGGCATGGGTTTCAAGGCCGACCCGGATATCGACAGTGTGATCCGGGCCTATATCGGCGACGAGGGCATCCAGGTTTCCTAGCGGAAGATGTACCGGTATAGGTAGTGAACTGACCGGACAGTCAATGCCGGCGCGGTCCGAAAGAAAGGAAAGTTCCGAATTCGAATGTGGAAGGCGGCTCGGCATGCGTGCCGGGCCGGTCAGCGCGCGCGCCGCGCCTTGCTGATGATTTCCTCCCGGACATCGGTGATCTCGAGAGCACGCGAGACCCGCCCGCCGACACAATGCTCGGTGCGCGGGCAATCCGAGCTGCGCGGGCAGATGATGCGCGCGGGCCGCGCAAGCGCTTCCTCCACCCACGCAATGTTCAGCACCTTGGCTGCGCCGCCGATCGCTTCGACCGCGTGCTTGGGAATCCTGCCCTCGCCGCGATGGCTCAGGCATTCGGCGGTGATGCTCGCGACGATATGCTCGGCGTCCACGCCGTGCGAGCGCAGCGCGGGCAGGAGGTCGATCCCCACCGAAAGCACGTGGGGATTGCCCGCCATGTCCTCGGTGCGCCGAGAATGGCAGCAATAAAGGAGCGACTGGTTCCCGTCGCGCAGCACCGAGATCTGCGAGCCGCGATCGGCGCCGCGGGATTCGTTGAGCATGCGGAAAACCGCCCAGTTGGGGCAGGGATCAGGCACCTGCGCCATGTTGCCCCACGGCAGCGGAATCCCGTTGCCCCGGTATACCGCGCGCAGGTAACCCGGCGGGTAGGCATCGAAGAAATGCCAGTATGGGTAGGGCGACACCTTGGTCATGCGCCGCATCATGACCGCCGGGGTGAGGCCGATTTTTTCCCCCGCCTCGACCCGGTGGGACTCCCGCGTCAGGAACCGCCTGAACGGGACCTTGGGGCAGAGCAGGGCGCCGGCAAAAAAGCTGCACTCGAAATCCCGCCACGCATGCAAAACGTCCTGCGCGCTCATACCCGCGGCACTGTGCGCGCCGCCCGAGGCATGGCCCTCGGGGCTTCCGCCCATTTCACCGCCTGTGGCATGCGCGGATTTCATCCCGTCGCCTTCGTGCAGGACCTGGTGGCCGAGGTGCGAGGCGAGATCGAACTTGAGGCGCGCCGGGTCTTTCTGCAGTTCGCGATTCAGGTAAATGGTGTGCGGCGCCTCGAAAAAGGAACGCAGCATGCTGCGAAGCTCGCGGTCGTTGTCCCGCGCGAGCACCGGTTTGCGGTCGAACCAGCGCACGGTGAGGCCGTGCTGCTTGCACAACTGCATGAGATCGTCCACGTCGAGGGGAAACTTCCGGGCGCCGACGCTCTCGGCGGCGCGCTCGAGATCAGGGAAGTCGTTTCGGGACAGTTCCTGGTGCGAGCGGATCAGCAGGTGCGCGAACTGCCGGCCGGTGGTGCCGGTCTGCGCGAGCAGTTCCGGGATGGCCGCCTGAAGCAGTTCCTTGGAAAACAGGAACGCCGGTTCGAGCGGCACCCCGGCGGCGCCGCCCGCGCGCTGCTCCGGGGCGGGTGAATCCTCTTCGGGCGTGCCGTCGAGGAACCAACGGGGATCGCGTTGGAACAACGTGGACAACAGCGTCAGCACTTCTTCGGAAGGCGTGCGCTTGCCGCTCTCGATCATGCTCAAGTAGGAAACCGACGGCGCGACCCGCGAATCGAGCTGGACGCATCGCGCCGAGAGGTCTTCGAGCGTCAGGCCGTTGCGTTTGCGCAGGGCGCGCAGCTTGGTGCCGAGGAAGTGGCTCTTGCGGGTGTGTTGGGACATGGGATCGGCGAAGGGTGGTGAAAGGCTGTTTGTAAAATTAACAGTGTGAAATTTTGACAGTCAAATTTGCCTGATTTCAACTCTATGATGCACTGCAACTCTGCCGAAGTGGCAGGAAATTTCTGACGGAGGGTCACATTTATGGACGTCCTCATCCTCGGCGCCGCCTACGGGTCGCTGCTCGCCACCAAGCTCGCAATGGCCGGCCACAACGCCACGCTCGTATGCACTGCGCCGACAGCCCGCCTGATCAACCGCCAAGGGGTGCGAGTGCGCATGCCGGTGAAGGACAGAGCCTCTTTGCTGGAGATTTCGAGCCGCGCGCTGCGGGGCGAGGTCTGTGCCAACACGCCGGAGGAGATCCACCCCGGCGCCTATGACCTGGTCGTCCTTGCCATGCAGGAAGCGCAGTACGGCGCGCCGGGCGTGCGCGAACTGATGGGACGCATCGCTCGCTCGGGCAACCCCTGCCTTGCGATCATGAACATGCCGCCGCTGCCGTATCTCAAGCGGATCCCCGGCCTTTCGACCGAGGCGCTGCTGGGTTGCTACGCCGTTCCCTCGGTCTGGGACGGGTTCGACCCCGCGATGATGACGCTGGCGAGCCCGGATCCGCAGGCGTTTCGCCCGCCGGAGGAGCAGAAGAACGTTCTGCAGGTGGGCCTGCCCACCAACTTCAAGGCCGCCCGCTTCGAAGCCGAGGCGCCGACTGCGCTATTGCGCCGGCTCGAAGCGGATATCGAGGCGGTTCGGTTCGACACGGGCGAAGGCGCAATCGAGATTCCGGTGAAGCTGAAAGTCCACGACTCGGTCTTCGTGCCGCTCGCCAAGTGGCCGATGCTGATCGCGGGCAACTACCGCTGCATCCGGCCCGACGGCATGATCCCGATCAAGGAGGCGGTGCACGGCAACGTCGAGGAATCGCGCAGGGTCTACGAGTGGGTCGTCGAGCTCTGTATCGGGTTGGGCGCCGCTGCCGCCGACCTGGTCCCGTTCGAGAAATATGCGAGCGCCGCGGCAGGCCTGGGCAAGCCCTCGTCGGCGGCACGGGCGCTGTTCGGCGGCGCCGAGCAGATCGAGCGGGTCGACAGCCTCGTGCGGCGGATCGCAGGACAGCGCGGGTTGCACTCCGACACGCTGCACGAAATGGTTTCGCTCATCGACGCGCGGCTCGGCATCAACCGCGCCCGGAAGGCGCCGCCGCCGGCGGCGCGTGGAATGGAACTGGCGTTGGCAACCGCCTCCTAATTCTATTCGTCCTGCTCGGCCCAGCGCAGGCTGCGATGCACCGCCTCGCGCCAGCGGCCCAGCATGTCCGCGACCGTGCCCGGCTTCATTTGCGGCTCGAACTTGCGGTCGATTTCCCAGTGCGAGGCGATTTCCTCGCGCGATTTCCACACGTTGGTCGCCAGCCCCGCCAGGTAGGCCGCTCCGAGCGCGGTGGTTTCCTGCACGCGCGGCCGCAGCACCGGCACGCCGAGGATGTCGGCCTGGAACTGCATTAACAAGTTGTTCGCCGTAGCGCCGCCATCGACGCGCAGCTCGGTGAGTTTGCGGCCTGCGTCGCGCTGCATCGCATCGAGAAGGTCCGCAGTCTGGAAGGCAATCGATTCGAGCGCCGCTCGCGCAATGTGCTCGCGACCGGAACCTCGAGTCAGGCCGAGGATCGCGCCGCGCGCGTAAGGGTCCCAGTGCGGCGCGCCAAGGCCCGCAAACGCCGGCACGAGGTAGACGCCGCCGCTGTCCGGCACGCTCGCCGCGAGCGACTCGATCTCGGCCGAAGACTTGAAGAATCGCAGTTCATCCCTGAGCCATTGCACGACTGCCCCGCCGACGAACACGCTGCCTTCCAGCGCGTACTCGCGCTCCACGTCGCGCGCATCGCGGCTGCGCCCCATCTGCGCGCACGAGGTAGTCAGCAACCCGTTGCCCGAGGTGACCGCGCGGTCCCCGGTGTGCATCAGCATGAAGCAACCGGTGCCATACGTGTTCTTGCCCATGCCCGACTTGTGGCATCCCTGGCCGAAGAGCGCCGCCTGCTGGTCGCCGGCGATGCCTGCGATGGTGACCGGCTCGCCGAGGATTTCCGGCGCGATCATGCCGAACGCGCCGGATGACGCGAGCACGTCGGGGAGGATCGCGCGCGGCACGCGCAGGATCTCGAGCAACTCCTCGTCCCAGTCCCCGCGATGGATGTCGAAGAGCATGGTGCGCGAGGCATTCGACGGGTCTGTCACGTGCAGCCGGCTTTGCGACAGGTTCCATGCGAGCCAGGTGTCGACCGTGCCGAAGGCGAGTTCGCCGCGCTCGGCCTTTGCGCGCGCGCCCGGGATGTTGTCGAGCAACCACGCGATCTTGGTGCCGCTGAAATAGGGGTCGAGCACGAGGCCGGTCTTGTTCTTGATGATGTTCTCGACTCCGGCCTCGCGCAGCTCGGCGCATTTCGCGGCGGTCCGCCTGTCCTGCCACACGATAGCGTTGTGCAGCGGCTCGCCGCTCTGCCGGTCCCAGAGGATCGTCGTTTCCCGCTGGTTGGTGATCCCTGCGGCGACGATCTCGTCGGAGCCGACGTTGGCGCGCTCGAGGGCTTCGCGCGCAGTGTCGCGCTGCGAAGCGAAGATCTCCATCGGGTCATGCTCGACCCAGCCGGGTTTGGGGTAGATCTGGCGGATCTCGCGTTGCGCGCTGCTGATCGCCGCGCCCTCCTCGTTGAAGACGATGGCGCGCGAACTGGTGGTGCCCTGATCGAGTGCGAGGATGTATTTCATGTTTTCCGCCAGTCGGTTCCGATGCCTGCAATGGTAATATTCATCGCGTTGCAGCATACCGCAGGCCGTTGAATGCCCCTCCCGATCCAGGACGCGAATGACCAAGTCAGTCGCGAGCTCACTCACACCCGCCGCGTGCGCTTCGAAGGCTACAAGCGCTCGGATGGCCTGTGGGACATCGAAGGCCACATGACCGATGTCAAGAATCATGATTTCAAGCTGCAAACAGGCGTGCGCCGCGCTGGCTTGCCGGTGCATGATATGTGGGTGCGCCTGACGATCGACACGAAGCTCAATGTCGTGGACGCGGTGGCCGCATCCGACGCGGTTCCTTATCCGGGTGGATGCGACACCATCGGGCCCGCCTATCGCCAGCTGATCGGCCTGAACCTGATGCACGGCTTTCGCAAGAAGGTGAGGGAAAAACTGGGCGGGGCGCTCGGCTGCACGCACATCACCGAGATGCTGGGATCGTTCCCGACGGCGGCTCTGCAGACTTTTGCCGGTGAGCGCCGCGAGGCGCCGGAGGATGGAAGGAAACCGTTCCAGATCGACCAATGCCATGCGCTCGAGTCCGGCTCGGAGACTGTGCGCAAGATGTACCCGAAGTGGTATCGGGCCAGCGAAAAAAACGTCGGGGGATAGAAGAAGATGAAGATCCACGAGTACCAGGGCAAGGAGTTGTTCCGCAAATTCGGCGTCGTCACGCCGCGCGGAACCCCGTGCTTTTCGGTTGACGAGGCAGTCGAAGCGGCCAAGGGCCTAGGGGGCAAGGTCTGGGTGGTCAAGGCGCAGATCCATGCCGGGGGCCGCGGCAAGGGAGGCGGGGTCAAGGTCGCGAAATCGCTCGACGAAGTTCGTGCGCGGGCGGGTGAGATCCTGGGCATGCAGCTCGTGACGCACCAGACCGGCCCGCACGGCCAGAAGGTGCGCCGGTTGCTCGTCGAAGAGGGCGCCGACATCAAGCAGGAGCTTTACGTCGGCATGGTCGTCGACCGCGGCACGCAGCGTGTCGCGCTCATGGCCAGTTCCGAAGGCGGCATGGACATCGAGGAAGTGGCCGCGAAGACGCCTGAGAAAATCCACAAGGTGTTCGTCGACCCGAAGACCGGCCTCACTGACGCGCAGGCCGATGAGATGGCGGCGAAGATAGGCATTGCCGCGGCGCTGGTGCCGCAGGCGCGCTCACTTCTGAAGTCTCTGTACAAGTGCTTCGACGAAACCGATGCGTCGCTGGCCGAAATCAACCCGCTGATCACGACCGGCGAGGGCAAGGTGATCGCGCTCGATGCCAAGCTCAACTTCGACGACAACGCCCTGTTCCGCCACCCGGACATCGTGGCGATGCGCGACCTCGATGAAGAGGATCCTGCCGAGGTCGAGGCCTCGAAGTACGACCTGAACTACATTCAGCTCGAGGGCAACATCGGGTGCCTGGTCAACGGCGCGGGCCTCGCGATGGCGACCATGGACATCATCAAGGTCTACGGGGGCGCGCCCGCCAACTTCCTCGACGTCGGGGGCGGAGCGACCGCTGAGAAAGTCACCGAGGCCTTCAAGATCATGCTGAAGAACCCGGGGCTCAAGGCGATCCTGGTCAACATTTTCGGCGGCATCATGAAGTGCGACGTGATCGCCGCCGCGTGCGTCGAGGCGGCCAGGCAGGTCAGCCTATCGGTGCCACTCGTATGCCGGCTCGAGGGCACCAACGTGGAACTGGGCAAGAAGATCCTCGCCGATTCCGGCCTGCCGATCATATCCGCCAACAACATGTCCGACGCCGCGCAGAAAGTCGTGGCCGCCGCCGCGGGGAAAAAATGAGCATCCTCATCGACAGGAATACCCGCGTGATGACGCAGGGGATTACCGGCAAGACCGGGCAGTTCCACACGCGTATGAGCCGCGAGTACGCCAACGGCAGGAACTGCTACGTCGCCGGCGTGAACCCCAAGAAAGCCGGTGAGGACTTCGACGGCATCCCGATCTTCGCAAACGCGCAGGAAGCGAAGGCGAAGACCGGCGCCAACGTCTCGGTGATCTATGTGCCGCCGCCTTTTGCGGCCGCCGCGATCGACGAAGCGGTGGATGCCGAGCTCGACCTCGTGATCTGCATCACCGAGGGCATCCCGGTGCGCGACATGATCCGCACCAAGGACCGCATGCGCGGCAGGAAGACCCTGCTCATCGGCCCGAATTGCCCCGGACTGATCACACCCGAGGAAATCAAGATCGGCATCATGCCGGGCCATATCCACAAGAAGGGCCCGATCGGCGTGGTTTCGCGCTCCGGCACGCTCACTTACGAGGCGGTCGGCCAGCTCATGGAACTGGGCCTGGGGCAATCGTCCTGCGTCGGCATCGGCGGCGACCCGGTCAACGGCCTCAAGCACATCGACGTCATGAAGCTGTTCAACGACGACCCGGCCACCGAAGCGGTGATCATGGTCGGCGAGATCGGCGGCTCGGACGAGGAAGACTGCGCCCGCTGGATCAAGGCGAACATGAAAAAGCCGGTCATCGGCTTCATCGCCGGCCTCACCGCGCCGGCCGGCAAGCGCATGGGGCATGCCGGCGCGATCATCTCGGGCGGCAAGGGCACCGCGCAGGAGAAGCTCTCGGTGATGGAGGAATGCGGCATCAAGGTGACGCGCAACCCGGGCGAAATGGGCAAGACGCTCAAATCGGTCCTGAAGTAGGGCAGGCGGGTTGGAAAACAGTACGGCGGCAGCGGCCGCCAAGGCCGCGGGGTCCCCTGTGGCTGGCCCCTACGCGATCCTGCCCTACGCGGCGACGATCTTCCTGTCGTCGTTCCTGCTGTTCCTCGTGCAGCCGATCATTGCCAAGCAGATCCTGCCTTGGTTCGGCGGTTCGGCCGCGGTGTGGACGACCTGCCTCGTGTTCTTCCAGGCCGTGCTGCTCGGAGGCTATGCGTACGCCGACCTGACCACGCGCCTGGGCCTGCGCCGGCAGGCGATCCTGCACGTGGTCCTTCTGGTGGTTTCCCTCGCTTGCCTGCCGATCCTTGCTTCGACCGGATGGAAGCCGTTGGGCGACGAAGAGCCTGTGAGCCGCATCCTGCTTTTGCTCGCCGCGACCATCGGGCTGCCCTACTTCCTGCTCTCGACCACGACGCCGCTCCTTCAGGCCTGGTACTGGCAGCGGTTCCAGAGCGCGGTGCCCTATCGCCTGTTCGCGCTTTCGAATTTCGCTTCGCTGCTTGCGCTGATCGGCTTTCCCATCCTCTTCGAGCCGTACTTCACTCTGCCCCAGCTCGGTTGGGCGTGGTCAGGGCTGTTCGCCTGCCTCGTTCTCTTGTGTGCCGCCACAGCTTGGCGCTCCATGCGCGCGATCGTCTCGCAGCCGGCCTCCGGACGGGCCGCGGCGGCCGGTGTCGCCGTCGAGCCGCTCTCCGGCAGCGTCCAGTTGAAGTGGCTCGGCCTCGCGGCCCTGGCGTCGGTGATGCTGCTCGCGGTGAGCAACCACGTTACGCAGAACATTTCGAGCGTGCCGTTCCTGTGGGTGCTGCCGCTGGCGTTGTATCTCATCACCTTTATCTTCGCGTTCGACCACCCGCGCTGGTACCGGCGCACGTTGTTCTTGCTTGCGCTCGGCGTGCTTACGCCGTGGATGGCTTACGAGATCGCTTCGCTGCAACTCAGCGTTGCGGTGCCGCTGTATTTCACCGGCATGTTCGTCGCTTGCATGGTTTGCCATGGCGAACTGGCGCGCCTCAAGCCCGACCCGCGCCACCTGACGAGGTTCTACCTCATGATTTCCGTGGGCGGCGCGGTCGGCGCCGTGCTGGTGGCGATCGCCGCGCCGCTCCTCTTGCCGGGATATTTCGAACTGGGGATCGCCCTGGCGGCTCTCGCGCTGCTGCTGCCTTTGCGCTTGAGCGGACTGGCCCGCATGGCGGGCATCGGGGTGTTTGCGCTTACAGTCGGTCTTGTCGTGCGCGGTTTCGGCGATTACTCGGCGGATGTCCGCGTCATGGAGCGGGATTTCTATGGTGTCGTGCGAACCCGCGACCGTCCGGAGCCGGTGCCGTACCGCGCGATGTATCACGGCGCGATCATGCACGGCGGCCAGTTGCTGGGCGAGGCTTACCGCAATACGCCGGCAGACTACTTCGGCCCGACTTCCGGCTACGGCCGGCTTTTCGCGGCGTTCGGAAAGCAGGCGCCGCGCCGCCCGCTCAATATCGGCGTCATCGGGCTGGGCGCCGGGGTCATTGCTTCCTATGGCCGCGCGGGCGACACCATGGTCTTCTACGAAATCAGTCCGCGCGTGGTCGATATTGCAAAGCGGGAATTCACTTTCCTGTCCGATACCGCGGCTGCCAGTTCGGTCGTGCTCGGCGACGGGCGCCTGTCGCTGGAGCGCGAAGCGCCGCGCGGCTACGACATGCTGGGCATCGATGCGTTTTCGGGCGACTCGATCCCGATGCACCTGATCACGCGGGAGGCGATGGCGTTGTATGCAAAGCATATCAAGCCCGACGGCGTGATCGTCTTCCAGGCGACCAACCGCTACGTCGACCTGCTGCCGGTCATCAAGCGTCTGGCCGCCGAGTTGGGCTTCGAAGCCGTGGTGGTCTCCGATTTCCCGGAAGAGGATGCCGGCGGGCCAGGGTATTGGCGCTCGACGACCGACCAGGTCCTGGTGACCCGCAACAAGGCGATCCTGGCATCGGAGTCGTTGCGCGAGGCGGCCGTAGCGATCGAAGACCGGCCCGGCCTGCCCACGTTCACCGATGCGCACCACAACCTGCTGCGGATCCTCAAGTAAATTTTCTGTTTTAGGAAAATTGATTGGCCTGGAAGCCTCATGCCTGTTGAATCCGAATAAATAAAAGTTTATGAAAGTTGGGTCGCACCCGGTGTTGCCGGCCCGATTTCCGCCCGGGCCTGTCGGAGCGGAACGCCCCCCGGCGCTTGACCGCAGTCAAGATTGGGCTCCTGTCCATGCCGGATAATTGAATCCAGACAAGGAGGCAGGGCATGACAGGGGGTCCACACGATTCGATGCGGCAGCGGCCGAAGGCGGGCACCGCGGGTTCCACGGCGCAACGCACAGCTCAGGCGAAGGCGCCCAAGAGGGGGTCGCCCAAGGGCCGCAGGGTCGATCCCCAGGCGCTCAAGGAAGTGCTCGCCCTGCTGGGCAACGAGCCCCGGCGTCCCGACCTCCTCATCGAGCACCTGCACAAGATCCAGGACGCGTACGGTCACCTGTCAGCCGCCCATCTGGCCGCCCTCGCGCAGGAGATGCGCCTGGCGATGGCCGAGGTCTACGAGGTCGCGAGTTTCTACCATCACTTCGACATCGTGAAGGAGGGTGAGCAGGCGCCGCCTTCGCTGACCGTTCGAGTGTGCGACTCCTTGTCCTGCGAAATGGCCGGGGCAAAGGATCTGCTGCGCAAGCTCCCGGGTCTGCTCGGCAAGGACGTGAGGGTGATTGCGGCGCCCTGCATCGGCCGCTGCGAATCGGCCCCGGCCGTCGTGGTGGGGCAGAACGCCATGCTCGAAGCGACGCTCGAGACGGTGGCGCGTGATGTGCTCGTACGGCTGACAAAATGCTCCGAGCCGAAGTACATCAATTACGCCGCTTACCGGGGCGCGGGCGGCTACAAGCTGATCGCCGATTGCCTGTCCGGGAAGCACACGCGCGACGCAATCACCGCCGTCATGGAGCATTCCGGCCTGCGCGGGCTCGGTGGCGCCGGGTTTTCGGCCGGGCGCAAATGGAGGCTGGTGGCGGCCGAACCCGAGCCGCGCAACATGGCGGTCAACATCGACGAGGGTGAGCCCGGCACGTTCAAGGACCGCTATTACCTCGAGCGCGACCCGCACCGGTTCCTGGAAGGCATGCTGCTCGCGGCATGGGCCGCAGGGGTGGGCGAGATCTGGATCTACCTGCGTGACGAATACGCGGGGTGCCGCGCCGTACTCGAGCGCGAATTGGCCAAACTCAGGAAGGATCCTCCCTGCGCGCTGCCGCCGATCCACCTTCGCCGCGGAGCAGGCGCTTACATCTGCGGCGAAGAGTCCGCGATGATCGAGTCGATCGAAGGCAAGCGCGGCATGCCGCGCCTGCGTCCGCCGTACGTCGCCCAAGTGGGCCTGTTCGGCTACCCGACGCTCGAGCACAACATGGAAACGGTGTACTGGGTGCGCGAGATCCTCGAAAAGGGCGCCGAGTGGTTCGCCTCCCAGGGACGCCATGGCCGCAAGGGCCTGCGCTCGTTCTCGGTGTCCGGACGAGTGAATAAGCCTGGCGTGCACCTGGCGCCCGCGGGCATCACGGTGCGCGAACTCATTGCCGAATATTGTGGCGGCATGAAGGACGGGCACGAGTTCTATGCGTATCTGCCCGGCGGCGCGTCGGGCGGCATCCTGCCGGCTTTGCTTGGCGATGTCCCGCTGGATTTCGACACGTTGCAGCCGCATGGCAGCTTCATCGGCTCGGCAGCGGTCGTGATCCTCTCGCAGCAGGACAAGGCGTCCGACGCGGCCAGGAACCTGATGCGGTTCTTCCGCGAGGAATCCTGCGGCCAGTGCACGCCCTGCCGGGTAGGCACCGCCAAGGCCCTCGCGCTCATGGAAGCGCCGCAGTGGAACCAACCGCTCCTCAAAGAGCTCTCGGCTGCGATGATGGACGCTTCGATTTGCGGGCTCGGGCAGGCGGCGCCAAACCCCGCGCTTAGCGTCATGAAATTCTTCCCGCAAGAGGTGGTGTGATGGAAAGAGCGAGCATCGAGCAGCTGGCAATCATGCCGATCGAATTCAAGCTCAACGGCCGCACCGTCGTCGGGCGCCCGGACGAGACGATCATCGAGACCGCGGCGAAGAACGGGATTGACATCCCGCGCCTGTGCTACAAGCCGGGCTTGCGTCCCGACGGCAACTGCCGCGCCTGCGTGGTCGAGATCAAGGGCGAGCGCGTGCTGGCGCCCTCCTGCTGCCGCTACCCGAACGAAGGCATGGAAGTCACCACCGACAGCGAGCGGGCGAAGCTGTCGCAGAAGATGGTGCTCGAGCTGCTGCTGTCCGACATGCCGGAGAAAGACTACCGCGTCGATTCGGAACTCGACCAGTGGGCCGCGAAGCTCGAGGTCGGCCTGCCCCGGTTCCCGGGGCGCAAGCAGCCTGCGGCGGACGTTTCGCATCCGGGGATTTCCGTGAACCTCGACGCTTGCATCCAGTGCACGCGTTGCGTGCGCGCTTGCCGCGAGGAGCAGGTCAACGATGTGATCGGCTACGCGTTCCGTGGCGAGCATTCGAAGATCGTGTTCGACATGGACGACCCCATGGGCGCGTCCACCTGCGTGGCCTGCGGGGAATGCGTGCAGGCGTGCCCGACCGGCGCGCTGATGCCGGCGCGCGAGGCGGGGCTGGCGAATATCGACAAGGAAGTCGAGTCGCTCTGCCCGTTCTGCGGCGTGGGGTGCCAGCTCACCTATCACGTCGAGAAGAACGTGATCAAGTTCGTGACCGGCCGCGATGGTCCGGCGAACCACGGCCGGTTGTGCGTGAAAGGCCGCTACGGCTTCGACTATGCGCATCATCCGCAGCGCTTGACGAAGCCGTTGATCAGGAAGCCGGGTGTACCCAAGTCCGCCGAGTTCACGGTCGACCCCGCCAACTGGGGCGAAGCTTTCCGCGAAGCAAGCTGGGAAGAGGCGCTGGAGGCTGCCGCTGCGGGCCTGCGCAAAGTGCGCGACGAAGGCGGGGCAGGGGCCGGCCGGTATGCGCTGGCCGGGTTCGGTTCGGCCAAGGGCTCGAACGAAGAGGCCTATCTGTTCCAGAAGCTGGTGCGCACCGGGTTCGGCACGAACTACGTCGACCATTGCACCCGCTTGTGTCATGCGTCTTCGGTGGCGGCGCTTCTCGAAGGCGTCGGTTCGGGCGCGGTCTCGAACCAGGTCAGCGACGTGCTAAATGCCGAGGTCGTGTTCATCATTGGCGCGAATCCCACCGTCAACCATCCGGTTGCGGCCACCTGGATGAAGAACGCCGCCAAGAACGGCGTGAAGCTCATCATCGCGGATCCGCGCCGCACCGAACTGGCCCGGCACGCAACCCATTTCCTCCAGTTCAATCCGGACACCGACGTTGCGATGCTGAACGCGATGATCCACACGATCATCGAAGAGGGGCTGGTTAACGAGGCCTTTGTCCGCGACCGGACCAGCGGTTTCGAGGCGCTCAAGGCGAACGCCAAGGACTTCTCGCCCGAGAAGATGGCGCCGATCTGCGGAATCCCCGCGCAGACGATCCGCGAAGTCGCGCGCATGTATGCCACCTCCAAGGGATCGATGATCCTCTGGGGCATGGGCATCTCGCAGCATGTGCACGGCACGGACAACGCGCGCTGCCTCATAGCGCTTACGCTGATGACCGGGCAGGTGGGGCGGCCGGGCACCGGGCTGCATCCGCTGCGCGGCCAGAACAACGTGCAGGGCGCTTCTGACTCGGGGCTGATCCCGATGATGTTTCCCGACTACCAGCGCGTCGATAACCCGGAGGCCAACAAGCGCTTCGAAAAACTCTGGGGCGCCAAGCTCGATACAAAGCCAGGCCTCACCGTGGTCGAGATCATGGACGCTGCCTATGCCGGAAAGGTGCGCGGCATGTACATCATGGGCGAGAACCCGGCGATGTCCGACCCGGATGTCGGCCACGCGCGCGAGGCCATGGCGAAGCTGGACCACCTGGTCGTGCAGGACATTTTCCTGACCGAAACCTGCTACCTGGCCGATGTGATCCTGCCGGCGACCGCGTTCCCGGAAAAGACCGGCACGTTCACGAACACCGACCGCATGGTGCAACTCGGCCGCAAGGCGATCGAGCCTCCCGGCGAGGCGCGCGAGGACCTTTGGATCCTCGTCGAGCTTGCGAAGCGCATCGGCCTGGATTGGGACTACTCGCATCCGAAACTGGTGTTCGCCGAAATGCGCAAGGGCATGAATTCGATCGCCGGGATCACGTGGGAAAGGCTGGAGCGCGACTCCTGCGTGATCTATCCCTGCGAGAACGAAGGCGACCCGGGCCAGCCGGTGGTCTTCACCGAGGTGTTTCCGACCGCAACCGGGCGAGCCAAGTTCGTGCCCGCCGACCTGATTTCGGCCGACGAGCGACCGAATGACGAGTACCCGGTGGTCCTGATCACCGGGCGGCAGTTGGAGCACTGGCATACCGGCGCGATGACGCGCCGCGCCTCGGTGCTGGATGCGCTCGAGCCCGAACCGGTGTGTTCGATCCATCCGCTCGACCTCGTTGCATTGAAGGCCAAGCCCGGCGAATTGATCACGGTCGAATCCCGGCGCGGGAAGATCTCCCTGTATGCCCGCGCCGATGAAGGCACGCCGCGCGGCGCGGTGTTCATCCCGTTTGCGTTCTACGAGGCCGCCGCGAATAGGCTGACCAACCCGAAGCTCGACCCGATCGGGAAGATTCCCGAGTTCAAGTATTGCGCCGTCAAGGTCACCAGGGGCGGTGCCGCCCCCGGGGATCCTGGGTACGGCAAGGGAAATACGCTCCAGCGCATGTACGGCTGACGGGCCGGCGTCCCTGCGCTTGATTTCTGTCAAGGGCGCGCGGGCTGCCGCGCCCCTATAGTTGCGCGCAACGAATCCACAATATCAGGAGACACCTTAATGCCATCCGATATCGAAATCGCCCAAGCCGCGACGATGCAGCGCATCAACAAGGTTGCGCTCGAAAAGCTTGGCATTGCGGAAGAACACCTGGAGCCGTACGGGCATTACAAGGCCAAGGTTTCGTTCGAATACCTCGACTCGCTGAAGGATCGCAAGAACGGTAAGTTGATCCTTGTCACGGCCATCAGCCCGACGCCGGCGGGCGAGGGCAAGACCACCACGACCGTGGGATTGGGTGACGCGCTCAATCACATTGGCAAGAAAGCCGTCATCTGCCTGCGCGAGCCATCGCTCGGCCCGGTGTTCGGTGTCAAGGGCGGGGCCGCAGGCGGCGGGTATGCGCAGGTCGTGCCGATGGAAGACATCAACCTGCACTTCACCGGCGACTTCGGCGCGATTCAGCTGGCCAACAACCTGCTCGCCGCGCTGATCGACAACCATATCAATCACGGCAACGAACTGGGCATCGACGTGCGGCGCATCCAATGGAAGCGTGTGCTCGACATGAACGACCGCGCGCTGCGCGACATCACGATTGCGCTCGGCGGCACCGCCAACGGCTATCCGCGCGAGGACGGCTTCGACATCGTCGTGGCCTCCGAAGTCATGGCGATCTTCTGCCTGGCCACCTCGATCGAGGACCTCAAGAAGCGCCTGGGCAACATCGTGATCGGCTACACGCGCGACCAGAAACCGGTCTGCGCCCGCGATCTCAGCGCGCATGGCGCGATGACCGTGCTGCTGAAGGATGCGCTCAAGCCCAACCTGGTGCAGACGCTCGAGAACAACCCGGCGTTCATCCACGGCGGGCCGTTCGCGAACATTGCGCACGGCTGCAACTCGGTGATCGCCACGCAGGCCGCGCTCAAGCTGGGGGACTACGTGGTGACTGAAGCCGGCTTCGGCGCCGACCTCGGCGCCGAGAAGTTCGTCGACATCAAGTGCCGCAAGTCAGGCCTGCGTCCCTCGGCGGCGGTCATCGTAGCCACGGTGCGCGCGATGAAGTACCACGGCGGCGCGGACCTCAAGACAATCACCACCGAGAACGTCGATGCGCTGGCCAAGGGCATCGTCAACCTCGAGCGCCATGTGGAAAACGTGAGCAAGAACTACGGCATTCCCTGCGTGGTCTCGATCAACAAGTTCACCAGCGACACCAAGGCCGAGTTGGACCTGCTCTACGACCGCATGAAGAAGATGGGCGTGCCGGTGGTGCTGGCCTCGCACTGGGGCGAGGGCGGCAAGGGCGCCGCAGAGCTCGCCAACATCGTGGTCGGGCTGTGCGAGGAGAAATCGGAATTCAAATTCGTGTACGAGGACAAGGACACGCTCTGGGAGAAGGTCAACAAGATCGCCAAGACGATCTACCGGGCCTCCGAAGTCACGGCCGACACGAAGGTGCGCGCCCAGATCAAGAGGCTGCAGGACGACGGCTACGGCCATTACCCGGTTTGCGTCGCCAAGACCCAGTCCTCTTTCTCGACCGATCCTTCGCTGCGGGGCGCGCCCGTGGGCCACGTGGTGAATGTCCGCGAGGTGCGCCTGGCCGCCGGCGCGGAGTTCGTTGTCATGGTCTGCGGCGACATCATGACCATGCCGGGGCTGCCCAAGATCCCGTCGGCGAACAAGATCGACATCGTGAACGGAAAGGTGGTCGGCTTGTTCTAGCAGGCGAGAATCGCAAGTCCAAGCGCGACGAGAACCCAGGGTGCCAGCTTCGGCCCATGACGCCGCAGCGGCGCGCCAGCCGCCGGGTGGTGCACCAGCCAGCGTGCCGCCAGGCACCATGCGCCGGTCATCACGGTGAAAACGGCGCCGAACGTAATTATTGCAGGCGCGCTCGAAGTGGCGAAAAGCGGGAGATAGACGCCGACATTGTCCCCTCCGTTGGCCACCGTGGCCGCTGCGACCGAGAGAATCGCGGTTCGGGGAGGGGCGCCGGTCCCGGCCGCCTGGCCGGCCACGATTTGCTTCATCCCGATCAGCACGGGGATGACGCCGAGGAGGCAAAGATAGGCGGGCGCGATGGCCATCGACGCCAAAGAGGCAAGCACGCTGGCCGCGAAGAGGAACGCGATGCCCGCGTATTGCCCCAGCACGATGTCGCGCGCACGCCCCGTTCCTGCGGCGAATAGCACGACCAACAGGAAAAGATCGTCCAGGTTGGTTGCCGCAAACGCGGCCACCCCAGTGAGCATCATGCCGGCCTGGGACTCCACCGACAGCGCCTTCTAGGAATCGGCGGGAACGACTTTTCCGGCCACCGGGGGCGCCTCGCCCATGAGCGCGCGCCCGCGCTTGTCGGTCGGGTGCCAGCCGACGAGCGCCAGCATCACAATGAATCCGATCACGTAAGCGAGCGCCACGTGCCAGCCGTGCCGCAGCCAGCGGCCCACCGATTTCGCCTCGGGATACATGTTCGAGATAGCCACTCCGGCCGAAGAGCCGAACCAGATCATCGACCCTCCGTAGCCGACCGCATACGCCAGCATGCCCCAGTCATAGCCGCCTTGCTTGAGCGCCAGCGCCGTGAGCGGGATGTTGTCGAATACGGCGGAAATGAAGCCGAGCGAGAACGTGGTCTGCCAGGAGGCGGGCGGAAGCTTTTCGACCGGCATCATCGAGGCGCAGGTCACGAGGGAAAGCAGGAACACAGAACCCTTGAACGCATCGGGCAGGAGTTTCCAGTCGGGCTGGCGCAGGGAAGCGGTGGCGAATATGGCCACCCACACCGCCGCCCCGATGACCGGGAACTGGTCGAGCACCGCGGGAAACTTGAGGTTGGCGACCACGTTGGCGAGGATCGCCGAAACGAGGATCACCGCGACGATGCCCAGTCGCGCCCAATCCACCTCGTGATGGCCTTCCTCGTCCTTGATGATGGGCGCATAGGCATGTTGCTGGCGCGCCGCTATGTAACCGCTGATGGCCAGGGCGACGACCGCCGCTACATAAGCATCGAGCACCACTACAGGGTTGACGCCATCGATCCACATCATCGTCGTGGTCGTATCGCCGACCACGCTGCCGGATCCCCCGGCATTGGACGCGGCAACGATGGCCGCGAGATAGCCGATATGGACTTTGCCGCGAAACACCGCGCGCGCCATCGTGCCGCCGATGAGTGCCGCGGCGATATTGTCGAGGAACGAAGACAGCACGAACACGATGCCGAGCAGTGCGAAGCCGCCCTTCCAGTCGTCGGCCAGGAAGCGCGGCAGGATCTCCGGCACCTTGCTGCGCTCGAAATGGTTGGAGAGCAGCGCGAAGCCGAGCAGCAGGCCGAGCAGGTTGGTGAGGATGATCCACTCGTGCGCCATGTGGGCCCCGAAGCCGGCCAGGCCGGGCCCCGCCTTGAAGCCGGTGAATATCAGCTTGTAGAGCGTGATGAGGGCGAGGCCGGTGAGCGCAACCTGCAGCACCCGATGGTGAAACAACGCAACACCCGTCAGGGTCAGTCCGAACAATACGAACTCCACCGGAACGCCAAAAGCTGCGCACGCCGCGCCAATGGCCACCGCGCCTGCGAACAATCCGATTCCCATCTCCCCTCCCGGTGACTTCTTGTTTGCTGATGTTACTACCGCGCAGCCGCAGGCCCGGCATCTCGACCGCGATGGAAAACGCAATGGCGAGAAAGATGTCTCCTCTCGGCAGGTGGAAAGAGTTCCATCCGGTTCACTCCAGGCGTGTGTACCCGAGTGTACAATTCCGCGTCACCGGGAGGAGGGGAGAAAAATGGAATTTGCGCAATGGCTGGCCTTGGGAATCTTTGTCATTACGATTCTAGTGGTGGTCACTAACGTGATCGACAGCACACTCGCCGCAATGATCGGCGTCGTGGTGATGATCTGGTTCGGCGTAATGAGCGAGGACGACGCGTTCAAGTACGTCGACTGGAACGTGATGTCGATCCTCGTCAGCATCTGGCTGATTGCCGGCTATTTCGGCAAGTCGGGGGTCCCAAGCTGGCTCTCGGTGCAGGCGCTGAAGCTCTCGGGCGGCCGGCCCGGGCTGCTCGTAATGATCCTCACCTTTCTCGCCGGCTTCATCTCGATGTTCGTCGACAACGTCGTGACCATCCTGATGATGGCCCCGGTTGCGCTCCCGCTTGCGCGAGCCCTGAAGATTCCGGCGGTACCAATGGTCCTGATGATCGGTTTCGGCGCCAACTTCATGGGTACCGCGTTGATCATCGGTGACCTGCCCCCGCAAATGCTGCATAGCGTTGCAGGCGCGGAGTTTTTCGACTTTATCTGGCAGCACGGCAGGCCTTCATCGTTCCCGATCCTGATGCTGACCTTCGTGATCACCCTGGCTGCGATGTACGCCTACGGATTTCGCGGCCGGCCAAGGGTCACCGACATCGCCGCGCTGGGTATAGACGCGAAAATTCCCAATCCGCTGTTCGCGACCATCGTTGTCGTATGGTTCCTTGGCACGGTGATCGCTATGTCGATGCGCGAGTTCATCGGGGTCAAGCTCGGTTTCATCGCGCTCAGCGGAGCGATTTCGCTGGTGCTGGTGCTGGCGTTGCTGGGCGACCGGGTCAAGGCGGCGAGTTTCGAGGAAATGGTGCAGGAGCTCGATTGGCGTGCGATCTTCTTTTACATCGCACTTTTCTCGCTGGTCGGTGGGCTGGAGAAGAGCCACGTCCTCGACATGCTTGCCAACGCCATGAAACCGCTGTTTGCGCAGAACTACGCGTTGGGTGCGACGGTGCTGTACTGGGTGACCATCCCCATTGTCGGTCTCGTGGAGCACGACGCCTACATCCTTACGTTCCTCTACACCATCCGCGACCTCGGCCAAGCAGGGATCGAACCCTGGCCGCTCTATTGGATGCTGCTCTGGGCGGGGACGCTGGGGAGCAACCTCACCGTGGCTGGCGCCCCAGCGCTATACGTCGCGCTCTCTCTCGCGGAAAAAGAAGAGGGGCGCAAGGTTTCGCTGCGCGAGTTCCTCGCGTGGAGCGTGCCGTTCACGCTGGTGTGCGCCTTCGTCTGCTACGTCCTGGCGATGCTCATCTGGGTCCTGCCCTACTCGAAATAGGAGATCGCCAAAATGTACAATCACATACTCATTCCCACCGACGGCTCCAAGCTGAGCGAGAGCGCGGCCGTCGCGGGCGTAAAACTCGCCAAGACGCTAAGCGCCAAGGTCACCGGGTTCTACGCGCCGCCGCCTGCGACACCCATCGAGTACAAGGGGCTGTTGCCGTCCTATATCGATCCGAAGGAGCACGCGAAAGCCATCGAGAAGGCCACGCGAAAGTACCTCGAAGTCATCGACCGTGCAGCAAAGGCCGCCGGCGCGCGCTGCGCCACAGGGAGTGCCACGAGCGACTACCCGGCCGACGCGATCGTCGCTGCTGCGAAGCGTTACGGGTGCGACCTGATCTTCATCGCCTCTCACGGCCGCCGAGGATTCCGGACCTCAAGTCTCGGTACGCAGACGCAGAAAGTGCTCGCGCAGACGAAAGTCCCGGTGCTGATGTTCCGGTAGAACCCGGGCACAAGCAGGCGTCGGATTCATCCGGCGCGTCAGGCCGGTTTTTGGGCCCTGTGCTCGGCGCGAACCCGCGGATGCGACTGCACGCGGCGAATTCTTGACCATGGTCAAGGCCCCGATTTGCGGCTGACAACCACAATCGCTCCCTGAGGTGCCAGACTCGTTGTCTGCATAATAGGCGCCCGGACAAAGGGACTTCGAAGTCAAAAGGAGGCGTCATGAATACGAAGTTGGTGAAATGCGTTCGGGTAGCGATTGGGGTAGTGGCGCTTGCGGTTGCGGGCATGGCGCAAGCGTGGGAGCCGACCAAGACGGTTGAGTTCATCGTGCCCGCGGGCACCGGCGGCGGCGCCGACCAGATGGCGCGCATCGTCCAGTCGATCGTCGCCAAGCACAACCTCATGAAGCAGTCGATGGTCGTGGTCAACAAGGGCGGCGGCGCCGGGGCGGAAGGTTTCCTCGACCTCAAGGGCGCCAAGGGCGACCCGCACAAGATCATCATCACGCTGTCGAACCTGTTCACCACGCCTCTCGCCACCGGCGTGCCGTTCAACTGGCGCGATCTCACGCCGGTGCAGATGATGGCGCTCGACCAGTTCGTGCTTTGGGTCAACGCCGAGACCCCCTACAAGACGAGCAAGGACTTCATCAACGCCGCCAAGGCACGCAGCGGCGACCAGCTCAAGCGCTTCAAGATGGCCGGCACCGGGTCGAAACAGGAAGACCAGATCATCACCGTTGCCATCGAGCAGCAGACCGGCATCAAGTTCACCTACATTCCTTTCAAGGGCGGTGGTGACGTGGCGGTCCAACTGGTGGGAAAACACGCTGATTCGACGGTAAACAACCCGATCGAAGCGGTGGCCCAGTGGCGTGCCGGAAAGCTCCGGCCGCTCTGCGTGTTCGATCCCAAGCGCATCCCGTACAAGGCCAAGGTGACCGACACCATGGCCTGGTCGGATATCCCGACCTGCAAGGAACAGGGCCTGGACGTAGATTACCTCATGTTGCGCGGCATCTTCATGGCCTCCGGCGTGTCGCCCGACCAGGTGCAGTACTACATCGACCTGCTCAAGAAGGTGCGCGAGACGCCCGAGTGGAAGGATTTCATGGAGAAGGGCGCCTTCAACCAGACCGCGCTGGCCGGCAAGGAGTACGCCGACTGGGTGGCAAAAGAAGAGGCGCGCCATGTGATGCTCATGAAGGCCGCGGGATTCATCGCCAGCGGGAAATGACACCGACCCGGCACGGCTTGGCGAGGCCAGGGAGGGGCCGGCATGACTGAAGAAACCGGCGCCAAAGCCGCCATCAAGACGAGGACGATGGAGATTGCCGCGGCGGTCTTCATCCTCATTTGCGGCGCGATCGTCATATATGACAGCGCGCGGCTCGGCGCCAAGTGGGGCGAGGACGGGCCCGAAGCGGGATACTTCCCGTTCTACATCGGGGCGATCCTCTGCATTGCGGGCGTCGTCAACATGGTGACCGCGTTCGTCGCGGCAAGGCGCGACGACAGCAATTTCGTCGAACTGCGTGCGCTGAAACTCGTGTTCTCAGTGCTGATCCCGACGGCGGTGTATACCGCGCTGATAAGCCCGCTAGGTCTCTACCTCGCCTCGACGATCTTCATCGCGTTCTTCATGCGCTGGCTGGGCAAGTACGAGTGGTGGCTGGTGGCCCTGGTCAGCATCGGCAACAGCGTCGTCTTCTTCGTCATTTTCGAGGTGTGGTTTAAGATCCCGCTGCCCAAGGGGCCGCTCGAAGCCGCGCTGGGCCTGAACTGACATGGAGGAAATACAGTCACTGATGCAGGGCTTCGCGATCGCCCTGTCACCGAAGAACGTTCTCCTCATGTTTGCCGGCGTGATCCTCGGGGTGATCATCGGCGTGCTTCCCGGCCTGGGCGGAGCCAACGGGGTCGCGATCCTGCTGCCGCTCACGTTTTCGATGGCGCAGAGTCCTGGCGGGACAACCTCGGCGATCATCCTGCTCTCGTGCATCTACTGGGGAGCCCTCTTCGGGGGCGCGATCACTTCGATTCTGTTCAATATTCCGGGCGAGCCCTGGTCGGTCGCCACGACCTTCGATGGCTATCCCCTCGCCCAGAAGGGCCGGGCGGGAGAAGCTCTGACTGCGGCGTTCACGTCGTCGTTCATCGGCGCCCTGGTCGCGGTGATCATGATCACCTTCCTCTCGCCGGTGATCGCCAGATTCGCGCTCGAGTTCGGTCCGCCTGAATTCTTCGCCGTGTACCTCCTGACGTTCTGCGCGTTCGTCGGAATGAGCAAGGAACCCCCGTTTAAGACGATCGCGGCGATGATGCTCGGTTTCGCGCTGGCCGCGGTCGGCACCGACCCGGTCACCGGCACGCTGCGGCTGACGTTCGGACAGACGCATCTGCTCAGCGGGTTCGACTTCCTCGTCGCGGTGATCGGCCTGTTCGGCATCGGCGAGATCCTGCTGACGCTCGAGGAAGGCCTCGAATTCCGCGGCACTAAGGCGAAGATGAACATGCGTGTCGTCCTCGACACCTGGAAGGAACTGCCCCGCTACTGGCTCACGTCGATCCGCTCGTCGGCCGTCGGATGCTTCATGGGCATCGTGCCGGGCGGCGCGACGCCGGCGTCCTTCATGAGCTATGGCGTGGCGCGCAGGTTCTCGAAGGACGGCGACAGATTCGGTACCGGCATGGTCGAAGGTGTCGTAGCCCCCGAAACTGCTGCGCACGCGGCGGGGACTTCGGCCCTGTTGCCGATGTTGACCCTCGGGGTGCCCGGGTCGCCGACGGCGGCGGTGCTGCTCGGGGGCCTGCTCATCTGGGGCTTGCAGCCCGGTCCGCTGCTCTTCGTTGAACAGAAGGATTTCGTCTGGGGGCTGATCGCGAGCATGTACCTTGGCAACATCGCCGGCCTGATCGTGGTGCTGACCTGCGTGCCGCTGTTTGCCGCGATCCTGCGCATCCCGTTCGCGGTCGTCGCGCCGGTCATCATGGTGATCTGCGCGATCGGCGCCTACACGGTGCACAACTCGATCTTCGATGTCTGGATGATGATCGTGTTCGGCGTGATCGGCTATGTGTTCAAGAAGCTCAACTACCCGCTTGCGCCGCTGGTCCTCGCGATCGTGCTGGGCGACCGCGCCGAGGCCTCGTTCCGGCAAGCGATGCTGGTGTCGCAAGGCGAGATGTCGATCTTCTTTTCGACCCCTCTCGTGGGAGGGCTCACGGGCCTGGCGCTGTTCCTGCTCTTGTGGCCGGTCGTGAGCGCCGGGCTTGCTCGAATGAAGCGCGCCTAGGCCCGCGGCCTAGACTTCGGCGCCGACCTTCTGCTTAAGCCGCGAGAGGGTCTCCGGCGTGAGGTTGAGGTAGGCCGCAAGTTCCTTCTTCGGGATTCGCCCGGCGAGTTCCGGGTGCTTCCTCTGGAACCGCAACAGCCTCCCAGGCGCATTGAGCAAGTGAAGGGTGATCGTGTGCGCCATGACCTCTGACATGAGCTTCATCACTTCGTATTCGAAGCGCGACTTGACCGTCGGATGTCGATCCAGGAACTCGACCCACTGCGGCATCGGGATCTTGGCGGTCCGGACCTTGGTGACCGCGACGATGGAGTAGGGCACCGGGGTCTTCAGGCGCCAGGCGGCGTAGGACGTATCCATGTCCGTTTCCGCGGCGAAGCGCAGGATCATCTCGTGCCCTTCGGGATTGGACACCACGCGCTTGAGCATCCCGTCCAGGACGAAGAACTGCTCCATCTCGGTGTCGCCCTGGCGCACGAGGAGGTCGCCTTTGCCGTAATCGGCGATCTCGAGGATCGGCTCGAGCTTCACCCATTCGACGGGACGCATGTCGCGGAGGATGAGGTTCTGCTTGAGCTGGAGGCGGACGGTGTTGCTTTGCGGATGATTCGCGATCGTGGCCATTGCGGCTGCAGTGCGGCGAAACTACGCGCAGGGACTAATCAGGCATTCTAGACGAAAAAACCTTGACCGCAGTCAAGGTCGCGGGGTGGGTGGCTCCATACCATAAGACCCCACGCTCGCGTGCCCGCCCAAGCCGGGCAACCCGCACGCAAATCGGTAGCACCTCAAAGGAGACCACGATGGGTTCAGTGGAGACGCAAGTCGCGGCCGACGCGCAGTCGGCGCAAGAGACGACGGACGGCTTTCACCTCGTCATCGACGCGCTGAAGCTCAATGGTATCGACACGATATTCGGCCTGCCCGGGATCCCGATTACGGACTTCGCCCGCAAGGCGCAGGCCCAGGGCCTGCGCGTGATCTCGTTCCGCCATGAGCAGAACGCCGGCAACGCCGCGGCCATTGCGGGTTTCATGACCCAGAAGCCCGGGATCTGCCTGACGGTTTCCGCTCCCGGGTTCCTCAATGGGCTGACCGCCCTGAGCAACGCGACCACCAACTGCTTCCCGATGATCCTCATCAGCGGCTCGAGCGAGCGAGAGATCGTCGATCTTCAGCAGGGAGACTACGAGGAGATGGACCAGTTGGCCATCGCCAAGCCGCTTTGCAAGGCCGCGTTCCGCGTGTTGCATGCCGAGGACATCGGCGTCGGCATCGCACGCGCGATCCGTGCCGCCGTCTCCGGCCGTCCCGGCGGTGTCTACCTCGACCTGCCCGCCAAGCTCTTCGGGCAGTCGATGGATGCGCTGGCCGGCAGGAACTCGCTGATCAAGGTCGTCGATCCGGCCCCGCGCCAGATCCCGGCTCCGGACGCCGTGCAGCGCGCGCTTGAACTGTTGAAAAGCGCCAAGCGCCCGCTCATTCTGCTGGGTAAGGGCGCCGCCTATGCACAGGCCGACGCCGACATCCGCGCCCTCATCGAGCGAACCGGCATTCCTTACCTGCCCATGTCGATGGCCAAGGGCCTGTTGCCCGACACTCACGAGCAATCTGCCGCAGCTGCCCGTTCTTTCGTGCTGCCCGGGGCAGATGTGGTCATGCTGGTCGGCGCGCGCCTGAACTGGCTGCTTTCGCACGGCAAAGGCAAGACCTGGGGCGGCAAGGACCACAAGGCCTGGGGCGGGCAGAAGTTCATCCAGATCGACATTTCAGCGCAGGAGATGGACAGCAACGTGCGTATCGATGCACCGCTGGTCGGCGACATCGGCTCCTGCGTCGCGCAACTGCTTGCCGGCATCGGCGCCAACTGGTCCAAGCCGCCGGCCGAATGGACGGACGCGATCGCCGAGCGCAAGAACAAGAACCTCGCGAAGATGGCCGAGACGCTCGCCCGCGATCCCAAGCCGATGAATTTCCACAGCGCATTGAACGTGGTGCGCGATATCGTCAAGGCCAATCCGGACGCGATCCTCGTCAACGAAGGCGCCAATGCCCTGGACTTCACCCGCAGCATCGTCGACATGTACAAGCCGCGCAAACGGCTGGATGTGGGCACATGGGGCATCATGGGCATCGGGATGGGATTCGCAGTCGCAGCCGCCGTGGTCGGCCGCGATCCGGTCATCGCAATCGAAGGCGACAGCGCCTTCGGTTTTTCCGGCATGGAAGTCGAGACCATCTGCCGCTACAACCTGCCGGTGTGCGTCGTGATCCTCAACAACAACGGCGTTTACGGGGGCACCGACGTCAATCCGACTGGAGGTCCGGACGTCGCGCCCACGGTGTTCGTGAAGGGCGCGCGTTATGACAAGCTCATGGAGGCCTTTGGCGGCGTGGGCGTGCACGCCACGACGCCGGCCGAGTTGCGCAAAGCCATGGAAGAGGCGGTGCGTTCGCGCAGGCCTACGCTCATCAACGCCGTCATCGATGAATCTGCGGGGACCGAAAGCGGCCGCATCACCAGCCTGAATCCGCAAAGCGCGAAGAAGAAGTAAGCCGGAAAGTCGTTTGACGGCGGGTGGCCTGTTGCCCGCCGCAGAATTCTTGGAGAACAGAATGGAAGCACTCAAGGGAGTACGGATCCTGGACATGACGCACGTGCAGGCCGGGCCCACCTGCTCGCAGCTGCTGGCGTGGATGGGGGCCGACGTCATCAAGTTCGAGCCCCCGCAGGGCGACGCGACCCGCGGCCAGCTGCGCGACGTGCCGAACGCCGACAGCCTCTACTTCACCATGCTCAACTGCAACAAGCGCTCGATTACGGTGAACATGAAGACCAACGAAGGCAAGTCGGTGTTCGTCGATCTGCTGAAGAAGTGCGACATCGTGATGGAGAATTTCGGCCCGGGCGTGCTCGACCGCTTTGGCTTCACGTGGGACAAGATCCACGAGATCAATCCCAAGATCGTGATGGGCTCGATCAAGGGGTTCGGCTCCTCGGGTCCCTATGCGGATTTCAAAGCCTACGAGAACGTCGCGCAGGCAATGGGTGGCGCAATGAGTACGACTGGACTCCCGGAGGGCGCGCCCTTCGTGACCGGCGCGCAGATCGGGGATTCGGGCACCGGCCTGCACCTGGCGGTCGGCCTGCTGGCGGCGTTGCACCAGGCAAACCGGACCGGGGAGGGCCAGTACGTCGAGGTGGCGATGATGGACGGCGTCATGAACCTTTGCCGGGTCAAGTTCCGCGACCACCAACGCCTCACGCACGGAGCCCTGCCGGAGTACTCGGTGCCGACCTACCAGGGGATGGGGGAGGTGCCGCGCGCCGGGAACGACTCGGGCGGCGGCCAACTTGGCAATGCCATCCACTGCAAGCCGCATGGCGCGAACGACTGGCTCTACGTGGTTGTACAAGAGGCCGTGTGGTTGGCGCTCGCCAAGCGCGTCGGTCCGGATGTCGGCATGCCCGACTTGGTCAACGATCCCCGCCTTTCGTCCATCGGTGAGCGGCGCAAGAACCAGAGCCTGCTCTGGACGCTGCTGACCAAGTTCGCATCGAATTACACGAAACGCGAGTTCATGGCGATCCTGAACCCGCTGGACGTTCCGTGCGGACCGATCATGTCGACTGAAGATCTCGCCACCGACGAACATATCCGGGGCCGCGAGATGTATGTCGAACTCGATCATCCACAGCGCGGGAAATGGTGGAACGTCGGCATGCCCATCAAGCTTTCGGCTTCGCCTGCGAAGATCCAGCGCAGCCCGCTTCTCGGCGAGCACACGGACGAAGTGCTCAAGCAGGTGCTCGGCTATGACGATGCCAGGGTCGGCGCGCTCAAGCAGGCCGGTGCCCTTTCCTCGCCCCCAAAGAAGGCCGTCTGACATGAAAATCGCAATCATCGGACAGCAGGATTTCGGCAAGGCCGTCCTCGAAGCGTTTCTCAAGCGCGGGGACACCGTCGCCGGCGTCTTCTGCGCCCCTGAAAAACCGGGCGCGCGGCCCGATGCCCTCAAGGTTGCGGCGCAGGAAAAGGGTGTCCAGGTGTTCCAGTTCCCGTCCCTCAAGACGCCTGAGGCGCATCAAAAGCTCAAGGAACTCGATGTAGACATCGGGATCATGGCGTTCGTGCTCCAGTTTGCGCCGCAGGAGTTCGTGAAGATCCCGCGCAAGGGGACCATCCAGTATCACCCTTCCTTGTTGCCGAAGTTCCGCGGGCCGTCGTCAATCAACTGGGCGATCATCAAGGGCGAGACGAAGACGGGCCTGACCATTTTCCGGCCGAACGACGGGCTCGATGAAGGCGAGGTGATCCTGCAGAAGGAAACGCCGGTCGGCCCTGACGACACGCTGGGCACCGTGTACTTCGACAAGCTTTTCCCAATGGGCGTCGATGCGATGCTCGAGGCTGCAGACCTGGTGCACGCAGGCAAGCATCGCGAGACGGTGCAGGATGAGTCGCTTGCCAGTTATGAAGGCTGGTGCAGGGAAGGCGAGGCGCGCATCAACTGGGCGAACCCCGCTGATTTCGTCTACAACACCATCCGGGGCTGCAATCCGGCGCCCGGAGCCTGGACCACGCTCAACGGCGTGAAACTCCAGGTTTTCGATGCGAAGAAACACGCAGTGCGGACCTTTGGCGCGGTAAAGGGAAAGATAGGCGAAGTGTGCGAGATAGGCGCGCAGAGTTTCACCGTGACCGCGCAGGGAGGGCGCATCGAAATATTCAAAGCGAAGCTTGGCGACGGGAAAAAAGTCGCTGCGGCCGAACTCGCCGCCGCCGCCGGGATCGTTGCCGGTACCCTCCTGGGGACCTGAGGGTCGCGTTTCGAGTTCGATCGTCTTCTGCGCCTCCGCGGCTGCGGAAATTGCGTGCGCCCGCGGCTTTCCCCAAAAGATTTGACGTTGCTTACACTTAACTGTAAGAATGACGATTAGGCTTTTGTTTTCTGGAGGATTGTCCGGGGCCGCGACGCAAGAACAAGGGGGACAGGGCCAGAATTGCGTGTTGATTCCAGCCAATCTTCAGCCGGTCTGCTTAGCCTGCAGCCGTCGAATGGGGCGGATTTCCGAATGAATTCAACGGGAAATCGTCTGTATTCGGCAGCGCAGAGCGCGTAATATTTTGTCGATCCGTTCGCCCGCCCCGCCCGCCAAGAAAAAGACCAGGGAGAGCCCATGAAATCCGGCTTCTGGAAGACCGATTGGTTCTTCGGCCTTGTGGTCGCGCTGGTGCTTTTGCTGGGGAGCAACAGCGACTTGCTGCAGAGCCTGGAGCGCAAGGCGTACGACATGGGTGTCATGTCTTCCTCGCGCGCCCCGCTCGACAGGATCGCGGTCATCGCGATCGACGATGCCTCGATCGCCAATCTCGGGCGCTGGCCTTGGTCGCGCGAAATTCACGCAAAGATGACCGACATCCTTGCCGGTTCGAAAGCAAAGGTGATCGGGAACACGGTGTACTTTACCGAGCCGCAGGTTGATCCCGGCTACCAATACATCGTCAAGCTGCTCGAGATGACCGGGGCAAATCCCCAGGTGGCGGCCCCCGTAGATGCGAATCCGGCCGTTGGCGCCGCTTCCGCATCCACAGGCGCTGGCGTTTCACCGGCCGGTGAATTGGCCCAATTCGTCGCCATCCTTCGCGAGGCCGAAGGCAAGCTCAATACCGACCGCAGGCTGGCCGACAGCTTCGAAAAAGCAAGGAACGTGCTCTTGCCGATGTTCTTCACGTTGGGGGATCCGCGCGGCAAGCCGGACAAGGCGCTTCCGGAGTACGTCCGGCGCAATGCGATCACTGGCGTCCAGGGCAGCCAGGACAGCCCACCCCTTCCGACCTCGTCTGTGCAGGTTCCTGTCGAGGCAATCGGCAAGAGCGTGGTCGGCCTGGGTCACCTGAACGCAAATCCGGACGTGGACGGCGGGGTGCGCACCGAACCCCTGGTGCTGCAGCATTACGACCAGTTCTACCCCTCGCTGTCGATGATGATCGCGGCGCGCGCTCTCAACCTTGGGCCGGCGGACATCAAAGTTCGCCTCGGAGAGGGCGTGCTCCTCGGCAAGCTTCGGATTGGCACGGATTCCGCGCTTCAGATGCATACGTTCTTCTACAAGGATCGCGAAGGCCGGCCAGCGTTTCCCGTCGACTCGTTTTTCGACGTCTACACCGGCAAGATCGACGTGGCGAAAAAGTACCAGGACAAGATTGTGCTCATCGGGGCCACGGCGACGGGGGCGGGCTCCGCCGCGGTCACCCCGGTCTCGCCGGCAATGCCCCCCGTGCTCACGCTCGCTCATTCGGTTTCTTCGATCCTCCAAGAACACTTCTTTGTCGTGCCGACCTGGGGCTGGGCCGTCGAAAAGGCCCTGTTCCTCCTGGTCACCGCGTATCTGGTCGTGCTCCTGCCGCGCCTTGCTGCAGGGCAGGGCGCGGGGATCAGTGCCGGAATCCTGGCCGCGCTTCTGGCAGCCCACTTCGTGCTCATGACCAGCCAGGCAATCTGGATCCAGTTCATGGTCCCTTGCGCGCTTCTGGTGGTTGGGCACGTGGCACTGATCACCAAGCGGTTCATGATGACCGAGCGGGCGAAGGTCAAGTCCGACGAAAGCTCCGCCGAGTCCAACCGGATGCTGGGCCTGGCCTATCAGGGGCAGGGCCAGCTTGACATGGCGTGGGACAAGTTTCGCGCGGTCCCCCTTTCGGATCCCTTGATGGACAACCTGTACAACTTGGCCCTGGATTTCGAGCGCAAGCGCCAGTTTGCCAAGGCGGAAGGGGTTTTTCGCCATATGGCCGGGTACAACCCGGGGTTCCGGGACATAGACAGCAAGCTTTCCCGCGCCAAACAGTTGTCCGAAACCGTTATGCTCTCGGGGGGCGGCCGTGGAAAGACGAATACCAGCATCCTGGGAGACGGCGGTGCATCGGTCGAAAGGCCGATGCTTGGCCGTTATCAAGTAGAAAAAGAGCTTGGCAAGGGCGCAATGGGCGTTGTTTATCTTGGAAAGGATCCGAAAATCGGCCGCGTCGTGGCGATCAAGACCATGGCGCTTGCGCAGGAGTTCGAGCCTGACGAGCTGGCCGATGTAAAGGAGCGCTTTTTCAGGGAGGCCGAGACGGCAGGGCGGCTTGCCCACCAAAATATCGTCACCATCTACGACGCGGGCGAAGAGCAAGACTTGGCATTCATCGCCATGGAGCTCCTGAAGGGCGCAGACCTGGTCCCGTTCACGAAGCCCGGGGCTTTGCTTCCTGTGGAAACCGTGGTCTCAATCGTGGCCCGTACCGCGGATGCGCTCGGCTATGCGCACAAGCAGGGAGTCGTGCATCGCGACATCAAGCCTGCGAACATCATGTACCACCCCGAGACGGACTCGGTGAAGGTGACCGATTTCGGCATCGCGCGGCTTACTGACAGCTCCAAGACCAAGACGGGCATGGTCTTGGGCACCCCTTCGTACATGTCGCCCGAGCAGTTGGCCGGACAGAAGATCGACGGTCGCTCCGACCTGTTCTCCCTGGCTTCCAGCTTCTACCAGATGCTTTGCGGGAAACTGCCTTTCGAGGGGCAATCGATGGGCCGCCTCATGTTCATGATTTCGAGCGAGCCGCCGCCGGACATCCTGACAATCAATCCCAGCCTGCCTGCAGGTATAGTTGCGTTCCTGGATCGTGCGATGGAAAAAGATCCGAATGACCGTTTCCAGACCGGGGAAGAGTTTGCGGCCGCGCTGCGGGATGCCGCCGCTGCAGCTGTGAAACCTGCCCACGAATCCGCCACGAGCGTGGTAGACATCCAACTCTAAGCGACTCCTGATTAGCGACTTGCCTCAGCCACACGAATGGCGAAGGCAGGGGTTGGGCTTGTGAGGCACGCGGCGCGTAACAGGCGAGCCAAGATGGAACGCAGATTGAAGCGACGGTTGAATCGATATTGGGCCTCAGCGAGGTAGC
>CANKMT010000042.1 GCA_947482825.1 Betaproteobacteria bacterium
ACCACCAACCCCCTTCGCGCCGTCCTCAGATTCTTACTGGGTCAACTTTGTGAGCAGGAGCCGGGTCAATTCTGATGAGCGTCAAGGCTGGGGCACGGAAAGCAAGATCGGCGACCTGACCACACATGTGATCCCGCTGGAGAAGATCAGCGACGGCTTCGACCTGATGCACAAGGGCGAGTCGATCAGGAGCGTGGTGGTCTGCTGAAGCGGGCCTGAAATACTGCCAATTTCTACCTTGGCTCCGCGTCTTTATTGGCTTTTATGGCGAAATGCTGCCATGCCTGCCCTCAGGAGGCGATCACAAGCCCGGCGGCGGCCGCAGCCGTCGCCAGCCTGGCATCGAACGCCATGAAGGAAAGGTCTCCCGGGTAGGTCGATTTCAGCCACAGCGCGCTGGCCAGGTGGATCGCGTCGAATCCGCGCAAGGCGTGCCGCTCGGCGAGCTCGCCCGCGTCGCGCGCAACGGCCGCGGTGAGTTCCACAACCGCGTAGTGCCCCCAGTCGCGGGTCAGTTGAGCCACGCGCTGGCGATGCCGGATGCGGCTCTGCGGCCGCTCCCGCAGCAAGCGCGCGAATGCCGCTCGGGCTTCGGCCCAGGCGACCATCGACGTCGAGACCGCATCCGCCGCGCCGAGCTGGCGGGCCACGGAGGCGGAGCCTTTCTCTCGCACGTAGAGCTTCACCAGCGCCGAAGTGTCGAGATACAGGATCAGCGCCGGTCTCCCGCGACCCACTTCGAGAGATCGACCCCGCGCGGCATCCGCTCCCCGCGGACGAGGCCCGCGGGCTTGCCGCCTTTCCAGGCGAGGCCGCGGATGTCCGCAAGCGCCGTGAGATCGTTGGCGTTGCCCATCGGCACGATGCGCGCGACGCGCCGGTTGCGCACGCTGACCGTGACCGTTTCGCCGGCCTCGACCCTGCGGATCAGCGCGCTCAGCCCGGCTTTCAGCGCCCGGATACTGGTTTCCATAGGTGGTCACCTAAAGGAGAATGTGACCTCATTGTACGCGTTCTGCGGAAGACCTACTGCGAGGCAGTCGGATGAATGGTGTCTCTGCCGTGCCGGCTGCCGGCCGCGCGCCGCTGGATTCGTGAAGCGGGCGCGGGTACCCGCGGACGTGCTCGTTGCACGTGCGGACCGGCGCGCGCAAGCGCATGCATCCGGGTAACGGACCGAAAAGGGATTGCTGCTACTTTTCGTGATGCACCCCCTGGGAGCGGGATGCAAGCCGAATGGCCGGTTTCGACCCGACTTGATCACCCGGTGGCGCTTTACGGGGTCCCGTATAGGGCTTGACGCGCCCCATATCGGAGGGCATCATCGGCCCCCATGAAGGCGAAGCTCGTCAGACGGGATCGCGAGGTCTGGGGCCGCGGCGTGGTGGAAGTCGTGATCTGGGAAGCGCCCAAACCAGTGCCTGCGTCGCAGCACCCGTTCAAGTACCGGCTGGTGTACGTGATTCGAGGGCGACGTGCCGTGGGCTACGACAACGAGCGCGGCAAGGGCGACCACAAGCACGTTCGCGGCCGCGAAGTGCCCTATGCCTGGGTCGGCATCGAGCAGCTCTTCGCCGACTTCTGGAACGACGTGAAGGAGATCGAACGTGATGAAACTTGAGGTCAAGATCGGAGAGCCTATCGCGGCAACGCTCGGCGCGGCGGCGCACACCATGCGGGCGATTCAGGCCGGCCGGAAGGTCAAGCCGCACTTCGGCATCGGCTTTCGCACCATGGCGCAGTTCGGCGCGGTCTTCACGCCCAAGCGCTGGGAGCTGGTGGAGGCCCTGAAGGCTGCGGGTCCGCTCTCGATCTACGCACTCGCCAAGCGGCTCGGGCGCCACTACCGCAACGTGCACAAAGACGTGAGCGCCATGATCCAATCGACGGTGATCGAAAAGAACGCCGCTGGCCTCGTGTACGTGCCCTGGGACGAGATCGACGTGCGCTGGCCGTTGCTCAAGCGCGCGGCATAGCTCGTGGCTATGCACTTGCAGCGGTAATCGACCGGAAGATCCAATGAACAGACGTGACGCCGTCCGGTAGCGGCCTTGGGCGGCGCGCGGCCGCGTCGATTTGCCGAAGATCGTCGACTGGTAAACGGAAGGCAAGTCATACGCTTTGAGCACATAAGGCACACGGGTATACAATCCCGTCGTGAGCAAAGCTAAGCCGATTCGCTGGAATCCGGAGAAAAATCTCGAACTGATGCAAACGCGAGGCATTTCGTTTGAAGAAATTCTTTCCAGTATCGACCAGGGTGGCCTGTTGATGACTCTGGAACACCCGAATCAGGGAAAGTACCCGAATCAGAAGATTTGGGTCGTGAGGCTTCGCGAGTACGCACATTTGGTTCCGTTTGTGGAAACCGAGGAAGAGATTTTTCTGAAGACCATCATGCCCAGTCGCAAAGCGACGAAGCAATTTCTAGATGAGGCTGGCGATGAAGACTGATAAAGCATATGAAGCAAGCATCTTGCGATCCTTCGAAAGAGGTGAGTGGAAGCCAGTCAAGGACTCGCAAAAAGAAAAGGCGCGTTTTCGCAAGGCGGCAACCGAAACATTGCTGAAGAACAGGCGGGTGAATATCCGCATTTCGGCAATGGACTTGGAGGGTCTGCAAGCCAAGGCGGCCTCAGAGGGGCTGCCTTATCAAACATTGATGGCGAGTGTCCTGCATAAGTATGTTTCAGGTCGTCTTGTAGAAGGACCGGCGCGTATGACTATAGGTGCTACGGACAGGCGAAAGCGGTCTTGACGCTTTCAATGACCTTTGCGCGCTCCAACCGCTGCACTTGATCAGGAGAGATTCATGCGCAAATTGATTCTGGCGGCGGCGCTCGCCGCGGCCGTCGTACCGGCCGTTGCGCTCGCGCAGGCCTTCCCGTCGAAGCAGGTGCGCATCATCGTGCCCTTCCCGCCCGGCGGCTACACCGACGTCTCCGCGCGCGTGATCGCGCAGGCGCTCACCGAGAAGCTGGGCCAAGCGTTCATCGTCGAGAACCGGCCGGGCGCGGGCACCGCGATCGGCGCCGAGGCGGTGGCGAAGTCGCCGCCCGATGGCTACTCGCTGCTCTACAGCGGCGCGAGCACGTTCACCGTCAACTCGGTGCTGCTGAAGAACCTGCCCTACGACCCGGTGAAAAGCTTCGCGCCGCTTGGCATCGTGACGAAGACGCCGATGGTCGTGCTGGTGCATCCGTCGTTCCCGGCAAAGAGCGTCAAGGAACTGGTCGCACAGGTGGCCGCGAACCCGGGGAAGCTGCCGTACGGTTCGTTCGGCGCCGGCACCATCTCGCACTTCGCGGGCCGCGCACCGCGGCGCTTTCGCAGTCGGTCGGCCAGCTCACGGCACTTGGCGAAGTGGGTCAGGCGATCAGCTCGACGCTCGACCTCGACACGGTGCTCACGACGATCGTCTCGCGCGCGTTGCAGCTTACCGGCCTCGACGGAGGCTCGATGTACGAATACGACGAGCGCGCCGAAGCGTTCCACATGCAGGTCTCCGAGAACATGGCCGAGGAGCTGATGCAAGTCACGCGCAATACGCCGTTCCGGCTGGGCGACGGTGCCGTCGGGCGCGCGGGTGTCACGCGCGAGCCTGTCCAGGTCCCCGACACGCTCGACGACAGCTACCAGAGCGAGCGCAAGGAACTGCTGATCCGCTCAGGCTACCGCGCAGTGCTTGCGGTGCCACTGGTGCGCGAGGACAACCTGCTCGGCGCGCTGCTCGTGACGCGGAAAACGCCGGGAGCGTTTGCCCCTGAAGTGGTGGACCTGCTGAAAACCTTCGCCACCCAATCCGCCATGGCGATCCAGAACGCCCGCCTGTTCCGCGAGATCGCGGAGAAAGGCAAGCAGCTCGAAATCGCGAGCCACCGCAAGTCGGACTTCCTCGCCAGCATGAGCCACGAGCTGCGAACGCCGCTGAATGCGATCCTCGGATTTAACGAATTGATCCTGGCCGAGATCTACGGCACGGTGCCCGACGAAATGAAAGAGCCGCTCACCGACATCCAGACCAGCGGCATGCACCTGTTGCGCCTGATCAACAACGTGTTGGACCTGGCCAAGATCGAAGCCGGCAGGATGGAGCTGGCGCTGGCCGACTACTCGGTGCACGACACGGTGGAGAGCGTGCGCTGGACCCTGCGGCCGCTGGCGGCGGAGAAGGGTCTCGAGTTCCTTGCCACCGTGCCCGAGGACATCCCCATCGCGTATGGCGATTTCGGGCGCATCACGCAGTGCCTCATGAACCTCGCGGGCAATTCGCTCAAGTTCACCAAGGCCGGCAAGGTCGAGATCGTGGTCGCGCTGAACGGGGATATCCTGATCTATCGCGTCATCGACACCGGCATCGGCATCCCGCCGGACAAGATCGACAGCCTGTTCACCGAGTTCAAGCAGACCGACGCCACGATTGCGAGCGAGTACGGCGGCACGGGCCTCGGGCTGTCGATCAGCAAGAAGTTCATCGAGATGCACGGCGGCCGGATCTGGATCGAAAGCGAGCTGGGCAAGGGGTCGAGCTTCATCTTCGAAGTGCCATTGCGGGTGGAAGGATCAACTACGGCGAGCCGCGCGTCATGAGCGGAAAGACCATCCTGTACGTCGAAGACAACGAGCTCAATCGCAAGATCGTGCGCGACCTGCTCAAGCGCACAACCTACGTGCTCTCCGAAGCCTTCGACTGCGAGGCTGGCGTGGCCAAGGCGCTCGCGGAGAAGCCCGGCCTGATCCTGATGGACATCCAGCTCCCGAAGATCTCCGGCATGGATGCGATGCGACAGATCCGCGCCGACCCCGCGATGGCGGCGACGCCGATCATAGCGATCACATCGTTTGCGCTTAGCGGCGACGACCGGAAAGCCAAGGCCGCCGGCGCCACCGACTATCTCGCCAAGCCCTACAGCCCGCTGGACCTGCTCGGGCTGATCCGCAAGCTGCTGCCTGAGGGAGACAAATAATGCCGAACGTCGCCGACCACTACACCAGCGGCAACCTGCTCGCGCGCCTCAACGCCGCACTCGTTGACGACGGCGCCGACCCGGCCCACCCGACGATCGAGACGCTGGCGCCCTACGACCAGTTCCATGGCCGCGGCATGGAGGCGACGGAGGAGGTCGCCGGGATGATCAAGGTTGCCGCAACGGACCACCTGCTCGATGTCGGCAGCGGCATCGGCGGCCCGGCGCGCTACATGGCGCACCGGTTCGGCTGCCGGGTCACCGGGATCGACCTGACGAAGGAGTTCTGCGAAGTGGCGCGCCATCTCACGCGTCTGATGGGGATGGAATCCAAGGTCTTGTTCGAGGACGGCGATGCGCTCAGGATGCCTTTCGCCGACGCGAGCTTCGAGGGCGCCTATTCGATGAACGTTTCGATGAACATCGCTGACAAGCCGGCGCTCTATCGCGAGATCCGGCGCGTTCTCAAGCCCGGCGGCTGGCTGATGCTGTCGGAACTCGCCAAGGGACCCGGCGCGCCGCTCGACTACCCGACGCCGTGGGCCGCGACCGCGGCGTCGAGCTTTCTCGCTACCCCCGAAGAGACCCGCGCCGGCCTGGAGGCCGCGGGCTTTGACATCGTGGAGTTCCGCGACGCCTCCGAGGACGTCAAAGCCTGGGGCGCGCGCAGCAAGGCGATCATCGATCAAGGCGGGAAGATGCCGCATCGGGCGATCCCGCTGATCCACGGCGACGGGGCGATGGTGGCCATGCGTAATTCGTCGCGCGGGGTGGGGGAGGGGCGGATCGTGCCGATCGAAGTGCTTTGCCGCAGGGAAAGGCAGGCAAAATGATGAATCGGCGCGTTCGCGGGCATGCCGACACCCGGTGCCGCGGTACTTTCCGTAAATATTTTCATCCTTGCAAATTGAACACAGTATGTACAAAATGCAAGGATGATAAAAAGCCGATTCGAGCGGCCGGAACTCACCTTGCGCCTCACGCGGGCCCTGCGCGGGAGCCCCGTGGCGGCGCTCATAGGCCCGCGCCAGTGCGGCAAGACCACGCTCGCACGCGCCCTTGCCGCCAAGCGCCGCTCGGTGTATTTCGATCTGGAGAACCCGCTCGACCTGGAGCGCCTCGCGCAGCCAATGCTCGCGCTCGCGAAACTCGATGGCCTCGTGGTGATCGACGAGATCCAGCGCCGCCCGGACCTTTTTCCCGTGCTGCGCGTGCTTGCCGATCAGGCCCGGCCGCGCAGGCGCTTTCTTATCCTCGGCAGCGCTTCTCCGGAGTTGCTGCGTCAGGGTTCGGAGAGTCTTGCCGGACGCATCGCGTTCGTCGAGATGGCGGGATTCGACCTGGCAGAGGTCGGTGCCACGCAGCTGCGCCGGCTGTGGTGGCGGGGTGGCTTTCCGCGTTCGTTTCTCGCCCGGGGGGATGCGGCGAGCAGCCTCTGGCGGCGGGACTTCATCCGGACGTTCCTCGAGCGCGACCTGCGGCAGCTGGGCGTCGGCGTCCCGGCGCCGGTGATGCGTCGGCTCTGGATGATGCTCGCGCACCATCACGGGCAGGTGTGGAACGCTTCCGAAATCGCGCGTGCCCTCGGCGAAGCGCACAACACGGTCAAGCGCCATCTGGACGCCCTGACCGGCGCGCTGGTGGTGCGACAACTCCAGCCATAGTACGAAAACCTCGGCAAGCGCCAGATCAAGGCACCGAAGGTCTACGTGCGCGATCCGGGGTTGCTGCATGCGTTGCTCGGCGTAGACACCGCGAATGCGCTCGATTCGCATCCCAAGGTGGGCGCATCCTGGGAGGGATTCGTGCTCGAGGAACTGATCGGGCTGGCGGGCGGGCGCAACGCGTACTACTGGCGCACTCAGGCGGGCGCGGAGCTCGATCTGCTTCTGGTGGCGGGCGGGCGTCGCATCGGCGTAGAGGTCAAATACGCCGACGCCCCGGCGATGACGCGATCGATGCACGCGTGCATCGAGAGCCTGAAACTCGAGCGGCTTTACGTGGTGTACCCGGGAAGCGAAGCGTATGCGTTGAGGCCGAACGTGGAGGTCCTGCCGCTGCCAGTGGCGCGCGAGCGGCTTGGGGGCTGAGCCTGCTGCGGGTGAACGCGGTGATCGAGTGAATACCGGTGCCGGCATCCGACGCCGGTGCGTCGCTCAAGCCTCACGCCGCCATAGGCTCGACGTCTCTCGCAATCTTTGCGGCGATGGTCTTTTCGGCCAGCTTCAACTCGTAGGCGGTCTGCAAATTCATCCACGCCTCGAGTGCTCGAATGCGCATAAAATTTCCTCAGTGATAGTCCACGATTTCCACGTCCAGCAAACAGTCGATTATCCTTCGTACTCGGCCGGCAGGACCGGGAAAACATAACGAAGTCGGTGGGAATCCAGCGCATGTTCCTCGATATCCGCTAGAGGGAGGAGATCGTCCCCGCGCTTGAGCGCGCGCGAAAGGAGCGCGCGGAGGCCGTGGAAGTCGGCATGGACGGCCTGTTCCAGGTGCATGGCAAGCTCATCGTTGAACTTGCGAACAAACATCGGCTTCCTGCGATCTACCAATCCACGGAATTCGTCTTCGACGGGGGATTGATCAGCTATGGCGTGAACTATCCGGATCAGTACCGCCGCGTGGCCGGCTACCTGGACAGGATCATCAAGGGCGCCAAGCCCGGCGACCTGCCGTTCGAGCAGCTGACCCACATGGAGATGGTCGTCAACGCGAAGGCGGCGAAGGCCCTGGGCATCGTGTTTCCGCAAACCGTGCTGCTGCGGGCGGCCGGGGTGATCGAGTGAGGCGATCATAAATTCAGCAGATTAAGTTCATAAAGTCCGCGCCCTGCTTGGCTCAGAAGCCAATTCGTGTATCGGTACCGATTCATCCTGGAGGAAGGCCCAATGAAGCGCCGCGAACTGATTGCCGCATCGGGAGCGCTGTGCGTGCTCGCCGCAGCGCGTTCGTTTGCGCAGGCGCCCAAAGCCCCGCGGCGGATCGGTTGGCTCATGCCCGGGGCGGCCGACAGTTTCAAGCTCGTGGCGGAGGCTTTCGCCGCGAAACTGAAGGAACTTGGCTACGTCGAAGGCCGCGACTACGTGATCGAGAAGCGGATGAGCGAAGGCCGCCTCGAGACGCTGGCTCCGCTCGCACGCGAGCTTGTCGCTCTCAAGCCCGACGTGCTCCTGACCGCGTCGCATCGCCGTGCTCGAGCACGAGGGCGACCCTTACGCCCCGAGGTTCTCGGAGGCGCATCGGCAGCCGGCCCAGGCGGCGGGCTTCCAGTTGAGTGTCGTGAGGGTGAAGCGGCCGGAGGATTTCGAGCGCGCCTTCGCGGAAATGTCGCGGGGCAAGGCTGAGGCGCTGATCGTCCCGCAGATGTCGCTGTTCGTGCGCAACGAAAAAATGGTCGCGGATGGCGCGATCAAGGCGAGACTGCCGCTCTACAGCACTGGACAGTTCACCCGGGCCGGCGGCCTGCCGAGCTTCAACAGCGACGTGCTGGAAAACTATCGCCGCGCTGCGGTGATGGTCGACAAGATCTTCAAGGGCATGAAGCCTGCCGACATCCCGGTCGAAGAGCCAGAGCGGTTCAAGCTGGTGATCAATCTGCGGACTGCCAAGGCCCTGGGCATCACCATTCTGCAGTCGTTGCTGATCAGGGCGGACGAGGTGATTGAGTGAAACGCCAGCTGCAACAGGATCTGATTACTTCTTGCAGATTAGAAGCCAATTTCTATTCCGCAAAATCACCTGCATTCGAGATCCGCCAGGATTCTGATGCGCGCAGACAGGGTGATCGAAATCTCGAGACTGCGGCTATTTCGCCACCCAGTTCTCCACGTGCAATCGAGGCACCTTGGAAAACTCACGCTCGTTGTTCGTCACCAGCGTCAGGCCAAGGCTCAGCGCGTGCGCGGCGATCAGCGTGTCGAGCGGACCGATCGGGTTGCCTTGCGCTTCGAGGCCGGCGCGCACCGTCCCGTATGTTTCGGCCGCGCTGGCATCGAACGGGACCACATTGAGGGCGTCGAGCACGCGCTCCAAGGCTTTGCGGTTTGCCGCCCGCCGCGCGCTTTTCTCGATGCCGAACCGCAATTCGGCCAAGGTGATCGAGGAGACCGCCAGATCCTCCGGCTCCTCGCTGTCGAACCGCTCGAGCACCGCCTGATGGCCGGGCCGCGCGTTGAGCACGTACACCAGGATGTTGGTGTCCAGCATGTAGCGCATCAACGCTTCCAGTCGCGCTTGTCGGTGTCCGTCGATTGTTTTCGCTCGATGCCGAAGCCATCGGGCGTACCGGACAGCGCATGGCGGATCGCGGCGCCGAGCCGGGGCCGCTGCGGCTTCAGGAACGCGCTCAGCGCCTCGTTCACCAGGGTCGAGCGGCTCTTGCGATCGCGCCGGCTGGCATTGTCGAGGAGTTGCTCGACTTCGGGTTTGAGCCGGACGGAAAGGGGCATGGCTGGGCTCCTGCAAGATTCAAGATTGTATGACAAGTGTAACACATCCGGGGTAGCCAGATGAACCGCGGATTGATCGGCCTCGTCTTTGGCTGCCTGCTTTTCACCTCAGGCGCTTTTCCGGGCGATCCCGCGACAGAGGCGGTGGTGCACGGCCACATCAAGGCGAAATCCGATCGCGTGCTCGACTTCGTCGCGCGCCTGCCCTAGTTCGCGCCGCTGTCGTTCTCCCGCCGCCGCTTGGCCTCGGCTTCGATCGCCGCGATCAGCGTGGGCTGCTGCCCGGCAAGCTGGTAGAAGTCCGCCACGTTCAGGACTAGCAGCGTACAGGGCGAAGCGGTGAACACGTCAGCGGAGCGGGGCTTGCGGTCGAGCAACGCCATCTCGCCGAAGAAGTCTCCCATCCCAAGTGTGCGCATGCCGGAGGCGAGTTTGACCTCCACCGTGCCCAACACGATGAAGTACATCGAATCGCCGGCCGCGCCCTTGCGGATCACCATCGCACCCGCGGGGTAGCTGCGCGAGTGCAGTCTCTCGACGATATCGGCGATCGCGATTGCGCCGATCTCGGAAAAGAATGGCACGCGGGCGACCAGATCCCAGGTGCGCACGAACTCCCCCCTGCGCACCTCGGCGGCGAATCCGGTGGCGAGGATGCCTGCAAGAAGCGCGAGCACCGCGATTCCGCACAGCATGACCAGGCCGCCCAGCAGGCGGCCCGCCGGTGTCAGCGGCACTACATCGCCGTATCCGGTCGTGGTCAGCGTGACCACCGTCCACCACAGCGCGGCGGGGATGCTGCCGAACTGCTCGGGTTGCTTGGCCTCCTCCAGCCAATGCGCGATCGTGGCCGCCGAAAACAGGACGATCGCGAAAAGGGCCGCTGCGGCGCCGAGGGCGGAGCGCTCGTTGTGGAAGACCCGCGCGATCAGTCCCACGCCGGGGGCATGGTTGGCAAGCTTGAGCACCCACAGGAGCACGAAAATCGAGGCCGAGTCGGCGCCCAGTCGCGCGCCGCCTGAGACTGTGGCGAGGGCGGGAACCACCGCCAGCAGGTCGATGAGGCCCCCGGCCGACAGCATCCAGCGGATTCGCGCGCGAGCCGGGGAGTCGTCCTGGAAGAGCGGATTCTCCGGCGCGACCCAGCCGCGCAACGCATAAGCGAAGAAGAATGCCGTCGCCACGACCCCGGTGACAATCGCCGCGACTTCCCGGGCGTTCGGTGTGAGGCTGTCGAGCGTTCCGACCGAGACAGACGCGATCCCGATCAGGTTCAGGAAGATTTCAAGCGCGCGAACCTGGCGTGCCGCATCTGATTGGCCGGAAGGATCCAGCAAGCCATAGATTCGAGCTCTGAGCGTCACCCCGGTCTCCCCTAAAATGCGTCTTGTACGTCCGGGATTCTATCCCCGGGCGACCCGGTCGATGCCCTATGGTGAAAAGCCGGCCCCGCGACTATCCTTGAACCACGGGAGTGGGAATGGACAACCGCAGGTACTACGGCCTGGACGCGTTGCGTGGCGGCATGATGATGCTCGGCATCGTCCTGCACGCGGCAATGCTCTACCTCGCGTCACCGCCGCCGACGATGCCGATCCCGACGGACGCGAACAACTCGCCGGTCTTCGACCTCGTGTTCCACTTCATCCACAGTTTCAGGATGCCGACGTTTTTCGTGCTTTCGGGGTTCTTCACCGCGCTGCTGGTGGAGAAACGCGGGGCTTGGGGCACCCTCAAGAACCGCGCGGCCCGGATTCTCGCGCCGCTCGTCGCGGGCGTTTTCACGATCCTTCCGCTCACCGTGCTGTTCATGCTCGACTTCATGATCGCCGCGCGCTACGGCATCTTCGAGCTGATCCCGAGCCGGGCGGATGCCATGGCGCTGGCTTCTTCGGTGGCGGCACGCAGCATCGAGGTTGACAAGCACGAAGGCGAGGTTGCGCTGGCCCACCTGTGGTTCCTCTACTACCTGTGCTATTTCTACCTGTTGATCCCGATCTGCCGCTGGCTGGTGACGCTGAGCCTGCCGCATGAAGGGAAGTTGACGCGGCTGCTGGTGTCGCCGTGGTTCCTGGCCGTGTTCGCGCTCTACACGGCCGCGACGCTATGGCCGTTCCATGGCGGACAGGTGCAGGAGGGCTTCATCTTCCTGAAGCCGCATCCGCCATCGCTCTTGTGCTACGGCTCGTTCTTCGTACTCGGCTACTTCTTCCACCACTACCGCGATTTCCTGCAAGCACTCGCGAGGCGCGTGCCTGCGTGGGCGTTGCTTTCGGCGGTCTGCTTTCCGCTGGCCCTGTACCTGAGCCATCTCGACAACGATGTGCGCGGCAAGGACTTCGCGTTGCACCTGGCCGCGGTGCTCGCCAACGGCCTGTGCACCTGGGCGCTGATCTACCTCTTCATCGGCGGCGCGCTGCGCCTCTTCGATCGCGACTCGCCCTGGATCCAGTACACCTCCCAGTCTTCGTACTGGGTATTCCTGGTGCATATGCCGCTCGTGAACCTGGCCGGCTGGTGGCTCGTGCGGTACGACCTGCCCGCGATGCTCAAATTCCTCCTCGTGTGCGCGTTCACGGCGGTGATCGCGCTTCTGACTTTTCACTACTGGGTGCAGAAGACCTGGCTCAGTTCATTCCTGCACGGGCGGCGATTCAACCTCGACTGGCCATGGCGCAAGCCGCAGGTGCAGATGGAATCGATCGCGCCGTCGGCGAGCGGCGATTGACCGGAGATCGGTCGGGCACGTAGGCTGCACGGAACATTCACGGAGACCCCATGGGCGCCACCGAAAAATTCATCCTGTTCACCCAACCCGGGTGAAGCAGCTGCCTTAGAACGAAAGAGTTTCTTTCGAAAAAAGGCATTCCCTTCGCGGCCGTTGACGTAGCCAACGACCCCGGCGGGCGCGAGCGGCTGCTTGCGCTGGGTGTGCGCACCGTGCCGGTCGTCGCCCTGGGCGATCAATACGTGTTCGCTCAGAATCTCGAAGACGTGGCCGAGTTCGTCGGGCTGCAGGGTACCGGGCACATCCCGTTGCCGCCCGAGGTGCTCATCGTGCGGTGGGTCAAGGTGCTGCGCACTGTGCAGCGGCAAATTCGCCAGATGCCGGAGGCGAGGATGGGCGAGCGCGTGATCGACAACCGCGATCGCTCGATCCGACTCATGGGGCACCACGTGTTCAGAATCGCCGAGGCGTACCTCGAAACCGTCGTCGATGGCGTCGAGTACGCGACCCAGCTCGCCAACGAGCCGCCCGCCGAGGGCAAGTGCGTCACGGGTGACGAGATCGCCGCGTATGGCGAAGGCTTGATTCGCCGCCTGCAGTCCTGGTGGGCAGGACTCCCGGATAAGTCCTGCCGCGGCAAGGTCCAGACTTTCTTCGGGCCGCAGCCGGCCAGCATGCTGTTCGAACGCTCGACCTGGCACTGCGCGCAACATGCGCGCCAGCTTGCGGCGGTGCTCGAGCGATTCGGCATCGAACCCCAGGCAAGGCTCACGCGCGAGGATCTCGCCGGCCTGCCCCTCCCGGAAGGATTGTGGGAATAGCACGGCGCCGAGGGTAGTATTCGCGGGGGAGTCCTCGCGGCAATGAACCAGATCGGCAAGTTTCAACTCAGGCGGGTGCTGGGCAAAGGGGCCTCGGGCACCGTCTATCTCGCGCTGGACACTTTCTCGGGCGCGGACGTGGCGCTCAAGGTGCTCGATCCGCAGGTCGTTGCCTCGCCGGACTTCGGCGCCACGGTGACCGCGCAATTCCTCAATGAGGCGGCGCTCGCGGGGAAGCTCAACCATCCGCACATCGCGGCGATCCTGGAGGCCGTCGTGGACGGCAATTCGGGGTACGTGGCGCTCGAGTACGTTCCGGGCGGCGACCTCACGCAATTCACGCAGCCCGGCAAGCTGCTGTCGCGCGAGGACGCGATCCAGATCGCGTTCAAGTCGTGCGGCGCGCTGGACTACGCGTTCCGGCAGGGCATCGTCCACCGCGACATCAAGCCGGCCAACATCATGGTGGTGAGCGGGACCAACATCAAAGTCGGCGATTTCGGCGCGGCCTACCTCAAGAAGGCCAAGGAAACGCATGTGGCCGAGATCGGCTCGCCCTATTACATGTCGCCCGAGCAGATCAACGGCGAGGAGCTGGGGCACCACAGCGACATGTTCGCGATGGGCGTGGTGCTCTACGAGCTGTTCACCGGCCAGCGGCCGTTCATGGCCGAAAGCCTCCCGGAGCTGTTCGCCAAGATCATCAACGAGCAGCCTGTGCCTCCGAGCAAGATCCGGCCCGAAGTCGGCACGGACATCGACGCCATCCTGATGCGGATGATGGGCAAGCGCACCACCGACCGCTACCCGACCTGGGGGGAACTCGCGCTCGACATCGCGAAGATCGGCAAGTTGAGCGTCTACGACAAGGGCATCTCCGACAGCGACAAGTTCACCGCGCTGAAGAAAGTGGCGATGCTGCAAAAGCTCACCGACGCCGAGCTCTGGGAACTCGTGCATGCCGGCACGTGGTCGCGGCTGCCCGCGAAAAAAGCCATCGTGACCGAGGGCGAGGCGGGAAGCAGCCTGTACTTTCTCGCCAGCGGCCAGGCCAAGGTCCTGCGCCAGGGGCGGCTGCTCAACGTGCTCAATGCCGGCGAATGCTTCGGCGACATGGCTTACGTGAAAGAGGACGGCGCTCCGCGCCAGGCCACGGTGGAGGCCCTTTCGGATGTCATCCTGGCCGAGTTCTACCCGAGCGTGATCCAGAAGACGAGCCCGGTCTGCCAGTTGCAACTCACCAAGGCGATCCTCGATTCGGTCGTCGATCGGCTCGCGCTGGCCAACCAACGGCTGGCGAAGTCCACGTAAGCGCAGAACCCGCGCGTCAGGCGGAAGGCGGCGACGCGTTCGCTTCGGCCCGGTTTCTCAGCATGCGCAGGACCTCGCGCTCGAGCCACAGGCCCAGGGCGCCTGCATCGGGGTGCTTGCTGTACCTGATCAGGCGGCGCAGGCCGGCTTCGGAGAGACATTTTTCCGTCGCGGCTTCCGGGATTGCGATCTCATGGCCGCTGTAATGCCGGAAAGTGTCCGTATCGACCTCGAGCGCGAGGATGAACGCGATTTCGTTCAGCGCGAACCACGGCTGTGTCTTTTCGTCGAGGAACACGCGCACGCGCCGGCCCTTGAAGGCGTACCACTCGTGGCGGTGATCGCCTTCGACGCCTTCGACGAACTGCTTGGCACTCGCGAGCGAGGAGAAGATCGCTCCGGTCCAGCTCCATGCAAACAGGGCGCCGAGACCCGCCACCAGGAAGACCAGCATTGCGGCGGTAAAGGTGTCGCCCTTTTTCATCGCTCCGCCGATCCCGAACAGCACGCCGATGATTACGCCAATCGACGCGATCCGCAGGACCCATTTGAGGACAGGGCGCTCGTCGTCGACACCAAAGCTCATCGCGGCTAGCGTTTGCCGTCCAGCAACACAAACGCGATCCGCGCGGTCTTCTGCGACCGGTTCGCCCACGCGTGGTTGGTGCCGCGCTGGATCAGCACATCGCCCTGGCGCATCAGCGTCTCGTTCTCGTCCATCACGGCCCAGATCTCGCCTTCGAGGATGATCGCGTAGTCGACGGTGTCGGTCGTGTGCATGCCGGGATGCTTGCCTTCGCGCTTGTCGTGCTGCGCATCCGTGAACATCGTGCCGAACGTGGCCTGGATGCGGCGCTTGCGCTCTTCCGGGTCGGCCACCTCGGGCGGGAAATCGATGATGCGCAGGATCGAGCCGCCATTGCCGGGCGGCAGGATGCCTTTGTGGTCCGCAATGGTGTCGGGCGCATCGACTTTCTCCGGCGCGGCAAGGGTGCGCCAGATGTTGACGTTGCGGTAGCCGGGACGCTCGGCAACGGTCCGAATTGCGGTGGCCGGCGCATCCTCGACGATGCGCGAGCGGCCGTTGGCGTCGTCGCCGGTGACGATGCGGCGGATCGGGGGGAGGGTGTCGCTCATGGATTTCCTTTCCTGTCATGAAGCTGTGGTTCGAATGCGGAGATATTAACTCGCGCTCGCGTGATAGGCTTTAGAGGTGCTGCGCGGTCCGCGCCAGCGCATCTTCGGGGAGGAAGATCATGTTCTGGCATCGCGATTCTCTCGGCTCATCCGGCGCCTTCGCCGGGCTCGTCTTCTGCAGTTGCCAGATGCTCGCGGTACCGCATGCCCACGGGCAGCCGCGCCGTCGCGAAACGCTCGTCGGCGGAAAGCGCGCCAAGGTGATCGACATCCATGCTCACTGCGCGGTACCCGAGGCAATGGCGCTCATGGGCCTGAAGTTCGGCGGAGAAACAATCCGCCCGGACCTGGGCATGGTCGACGCGCTCCCGGAGCGACTGGCGGCCATGGATTCGCAGGGCATCGACATGGAGGTGCTCAGCATCAATCCCTTCTGGTACAAGGCGGAGCGGGATCTGGCCGAGAAGATCATCCAGATCCAGAACGAGAAGCTCGCGGAAGCCTGCGCGGCGAATCCGGACCGGTTCCTTGCTTTTGCATCAGTCGCTTTGCAGCACCCCGACCTCGCCGCGCGCCAGCTTGAAGAAGGTGTGAAGAAATACGGCCTGCGCGGGGCGGCGATCGGCGCAAGCGTCGATGGGCTTGAAATCAGCGACCCGAAATTCCACCCGTTCTGGGCGAAAGCCGAAGAGCTCGGCGTTCTCGTCTTCATCCATCCCCAGGTCGGCGGCGCAGGGGTTGACCTGGCCAGGCGGCTCAAGGGCAACGGCTATCTCGACAACATCGTCGCCTTTCCACTCGAGACGACGATCGCGCTCTCGCACCTCGTCTTCGAGGGCACGCTCGACCGGTTTCCAGGATTGAAGATCTGCGCGGCGCACGGCGGCGGGTACCTGCCTTCGTATGCGAATCGCTCCGACCACGGCTGCCTCGTGCGCCCCGACCTCTGTCCCGGCGGCACGTATGGTGCGTTGAAGAAGAAGCCGACCGATTACCTGAAACAGATGTACTACGACACCATGGTTTTCTCGCCAGAGGGCATCCGCCACCTCGCGGCGGAGGTCGGTGCAAGCCAGCTCATGGTCGGCACGGATTACCCGTTCCCCTGGACGAAGACCATGGTGGACGAAGTGATGGCCACGCCCGGCCTGTCGGACGCGGATAAGGTTGCGATCCTCGGCGGAACGGCCACGAAACTGCTCGGCGTCAAGGGCTGACATGCGATTGCGTCTCTTCGCAGCTGCCGCATTGGCGCTCGGGGTGGCGGGCACCGCGCTCGCGCAGGGCGCCTATCCGCAAAAGGCGGTGCAGGTCATTGTCGGTTTCAGCGCCGGCGGCAGCGTTGACGTGATGGCGCGCAACCTCGCCGCAGGGGTCGCGGCCCAGCTTGGACAGGCCTTTGTCATCGTGAACAAGGACGGCGCTTCGGGCGCGATCGGTTTTGGCCAGCTCGCCAACGCGGCGCCCGACGGTTACATGCTGGGCGCGGGGCCGACGACGCCGATGTCGATCGCGCCGCACCTCATGAAAGGCATCAAGTTCGGCGTCGATTCGTTCGAATACATCTGCCAGTCTTTCGAGAACGTGTTCACGATTGCGGTGCCGCTGGACTCGAGTTTTCACACGATGGCCGAGGTGATCGCGGCCGCGCGCGTGAGCCCGGGGAAACTGTCTTACGGCCATTCGGGGGTCGGCACGGTGCCGCACTTGTCGGTGGCGAACCTCGTCTATCGCACCGGCATCGACATCCCCGCGATTCCCTATCGCGGCGAGTCGTTCATGTTCGCCGACCTCATGGCGGGCCGCATCCCGGTCGGCGCGCCTTCGGTGGCTTTGGCCGTCGGGCAGAAAGTGCGCGTGCTCGCAGTGTTTGCCGACAGCCGGCATCCCGCTTTCCCGGAGGCGCCTACGTTCGGCGAGCTCGGCATGCCGTCGATGCCGCCGGGATTCAATGGACTGTTCGCGCCGAAAGGCACGCCGCGCGAAATCCTCGGCGTGCTCGAACGGGCGTGCGAGAAGACGGTGCAGAGCGAAGCCTTCCGGACCATCGCGCAGCGCCTGAGCCAGCGAGTCGCGTACCTGAACGGCGCCGCATTTGCGGAACGCGCGGCGGCCGACTACCGTTACAAGGGCGAAATCATCCGGGCGCTCGACATCAGGACGGAATAGCCATGCCAAACCTCACCTTCCGCAAGCTCCATCCGCAATTCGCAGCCGAAGCCGGCCCGATCGAACTGCGCTCGGTCACCGACCGCGCGATGCTCGACGCGATTCGGGCCGGGATGGACGAATACGCGGTGCTCGTATTCCGCGACCAGCCCTTCGCCGACGACGAGCAACTCCAGTTCGCGATGCGCTTCGACGGCGTACTGCACTCGAAAACCGGCGCTTCGGTGGTGAAGAAGAACCGCTTCGGCAACGAGGCGCTCACCGATATCTCGAACGTGGACGAGGACGGGAAGATCCTCGCGGCCGACGATCGCCGCCGCGCGTATTCGCTGGGCAATCGCCTCTGGCATACGGACGCGTCTTTCCAGGACCCGCCGGGACGCTACTCGATGCTCTCGGCCAAGGTCGTTCCGCCGGTAGCGGCCGACACCGAATTTGCCGACATGCGCGCGGCTTATGACGGGCTCGACGCGGACCTCAAGGCGAGGCTGGAAGGGCTCAGCGTGCACCATTCGATCGCTTATTCGCGCAGCGTCCTCGGTTTCGAGTTCTCCGACGAAGAGCACGAAAAGCTCAAGGGCGCGGTCCACCCGCTCGTGCGCACCAACCCGAACACGGGGCGGCGGTCGCTGTACCTGGCTTCGCATGCCTCGCGCATCCTCGACTGGCCGCTGCCCGAGGGGCGCCTCCTGCTGCGCGATCTCATGGAGCATGCGACGCAACCGCAATTCGTGTACCGCCATTCCTGGCGCGAAGGGGACCTGGTGATCTGGGACAACAGGTCCACGATGCACCGCGGCCGGCCTTTCGCCGACACGACCCACCGCCGCGAACTGCGCCGTGTAACGACGCTCGACGTCGAATTTCGTCCGGGTTGATGGCGATGAGTCCCTACCGCGTAATCGCATACAACACCGCCCACGCCTCCGAGAACAAGATTCACGACGACTCGGTCGCGCGCCGCTTCGGATTCACCGGGGCGCTGGTGCCCGGTGTCGAGGTGTACGCCTACATGATGCATTTGCCGGTCGAGCGTTGGGGCCGCGCGTTCCTGGAGCGCGGCGCGGCCGAATGCCGATTCGCCGCGCCGGTGTATGACGGCGAGACCGCCGAGATTGCCGGGGTTGCCGAGGGCGAGCAGGGCGATGCGATCGGGATTGAGGTGACTTCGCAAGGGACCCGATGCGCGACGGGTTCCGCCCATCTGCCGGCAAAGTCCGCCTCTCCCTCGCCGGACACTTTCCCGTCTGGCCAGCCGCCATCGCCCGAGGACCGGAAAGAAGCGAGTGAAACGACGTTGCCTGTCGGCGGCCTCCTGCATGCAAGGCCGCTGCCTGTCGACAGGGAGTACGCGTCGAACTACCTGAAAGACGTACGGGAGACCGATGGCCTCTATGCGCGCGAAGGCCTCGTGCACCCGGGCATCGTGCTTCGGCTGTGCAACATGGCGCTGCTGCAAAGCGTGAGGATGGGGCCTTGGATCCACGTCGGCAGCGCTGTGCGGAACCACGGAGTCGCAATGGTGGGCCAGACGCTGACCGCCAATGGACGCGTCACGGGCAACTACGAGCGCAAGGGCCACCGGTTCGTCGAATTCGATGCGTTGGTGCTCGCCGATGGCGTAACGCCTGTGGCGAGCGTCCGGCATACGGCGATCTATCGGCCGAGACAGGCGGCCGGCTGAACGGGTCGGGTGATAGAGTGGCACCACCTTGAAACCCGCCGAGCCGATCAGCCTGGAGAATACGACCCCACGACGGGTCTATCGCGGCCGGTTGTTTCGCAAGTATTTTTTCTCTGTCCTCGCGTTGGTGTGCGGCGTTCTGCTGGCTTCAGGCGGCATCAGCGTCTACTTCGCCTACCAGGAGAACAAGTCGGCTCTGGCAAGCCTGCAATATGAGAAGGCTGTCGCGGCGGCCTCGCGCATCGAGCAGTTCGTCAAGCAGATCGAGCAGCAACTCGGGTTCGCGGCCTTGCCGCAACTGGGTTCGGACGGCGTCGAGCAACGCAGGATCGAATTCCTCAAGCTGTTGCGCCAGGTGCCAGCGGTCACCGACATCACCCAGATCGATTCCAAGGGCAAGGAGCTGCTTTCGGTTTCGCGGCTTGCGATGGATGTGGCCGGCGCAACGAAGGATCGCCTCAGCGACCCGGCCTTCCTCGGCGCCAAACCCGGCCAGACCTGGTTCGGGCCGGTGTACTTCAGGAAGGAAACCGAACCCTACATGGCGATCGCGCTGCGCTCGGGAGGCGCTGCGGTCTCGGTGGCGATCGCCGAAGTGAACCTCAAGTTCATCTGGGACTTGGTCACCTGAATCAAGATCGGGGTCAAGGGCAAAGCCTATGTGATCGACGCCACCGGCCACCTCGTCGCCGATCCGGACATCGGCCTGGTGCTGCGCAAGACGGACTACTCGCGCCTCGAGCACGTCAAGGCGGCGATGGCCGGGCCGCCTTCGGTTGACGCGCCGGCGCGGTTGGCCAATGACTTGGGAGGCAAGGAAGTCCTGGCGGCCTACGCAGGCGTCGAGCCGCTGGGCTGGAAAGTGTTCGTCGAACAGCCCGTGTCCGAGGTGTACGCCACGCTGAACGCGACCATCGTGCGCACCGGGATGCTCATGGTGGCGGGCCTCCTGTTTTCGGCGTTGACCGCGCTGTGGCTTGCGCGCGGGCTGGTGCGGCCGATCCGCACGCTGCAAGAGGGCGCGCAAAGGATCGGGGAAGGCGAGCTCGACCAGAAGATCGACATCCGGACCGGCGACGAACTGGAAGCCCTTGCCGACCAGTTCAACCGCATGACCCTGCAGTTGCGTGATTCGTACGCCGGCCTGGAGAAAAAGGTCGACGAACGCACCCTCGAGTTGACCGAGTCGTTGCGCCAGCAGACGGCGACCGCCGAGGTGCTTAAGGCGATCAGCCGCTCGACGCTCGACCTCGATTCGGTGCTGCAGATCCTGATCGACAACGCGACGCGGCTTTGCGGTGCCGTGAACGGCGTGATCCTGACACCGAACGCGCATGGCGGCTTCGAGCCGACCGTGGCCCATCGCTACTCGGCGGATTCACCGGTGCTGGCGGAATTGCACAGCAACCCGATTATTCCCGGCGCGGGGTCGGCCACCGGGCGTGCGCTGCTTGAAAAGCGCATCGTCCACATCCACGGCGTGCTCGCCGAGCCCGGCTACCAGCGGCAGGACACCGCGCGCCTTGGCCACTTCCGCACGCTCCTGGCCGTGCCGATGCTGCGCGGGGAAGAGCCCATCGGCGTGATCTCGATGTCGCGCGGCGAGAAGGTCGAGCCTTTCACCGACAAGCAGCTCGAGCTGGTGGCGACATTCGCCGACCAGGCCGCGATCGCGATCGAGAACGTGCGCCTGTTCAACGAGATCCAGGAAAAGAGCCGCCAGCTCGAGATCGCCGGCCAGCACAAGTCGGAGTTCCTCGCCAACATGTCGCACGAATTGAGGACGCCGCTGAATGCGATCATCGGCTTCTCCGAGGTGCTGATCGACCGCATGTTCGGCGAACTGAACGAAAAGCAGGCCGATTACCTGAACGACATCCACTCTTCGGGCAAGCATCTCCTGTCGCTCATCAACGACATCCTCGACCTCTCCAAGATCGAGGCGGGGCGCATGGACATCGAGCCGTCAGACTTCGATGTTCCGAATGCGCTGGCCAATGCGCTCACGCTGATCCGCGAGCGGGCCACGCGCCATGGAATTGCGCTCGAACTGGTGGTCGATGCGCAGATGGGTGAAATCCGCGCAGACGAGCGAAAATTCAAGCAGATCCTCCTGAACCTGCTTTCGAATGCGGTCAAGTTCACGCCCGACAGCGGGCGCGTCGAAGTGCATGCGAAGCGCGAAAACGGCCTGCTGGAAGTCGCGGTGAAGGACACCGGCATCGGCATCGCTGCGGAAGACCAGGCCGCCGTCTTCGAGGAGTTCCGCCAGGTGGGCCGGCACTACACCAACAAGAACGAGGGCACGGGCCTGGGCCTTGCGCTCACCAAGCGGTTCGTCGAACTGCACGGCGGGCGGCTGTGGCTGGAGAGCGAAGTGGGCAAGGGGTCCACATTCACGTTTACCATTCCGGTGCAAACATGAGCCTGATCCTCATCGTCGAAGACAACGAAAAGAACATGAAGCTGGTGCGCGACATACTCCAGGCTAAAGGCTACGAGATCGCGGAAGCGGGCACCGCGGAGGACGGCATCAAGCTGGCCCTCGAGCGCGTGCCCGACCTCGTGCTCATGGACATCCAGCTGCCCGGCATGAACGGCATGGAGGCGCTCAAGGTGCTGCGCGCGGAGCCGAAGACCGCCAAGGTGCCGGTGGTGGCGATCACCGCGTCGGTCATGACCCAGGACCGCCAGCAGATCATGGACACCGGTTTCGACGGGTTCATCGAAAAGCCGATCAACCTGAAACTGTTTCTTTCGACCGTCCAGGCGGCGATCACCAACGGCGGCGGCGAGGAACTGCTCAAGACCCATCGGCGCGAGATCAGCGTGGTGTTCATCGACCTGCGCGGCTTCACCGCGTTCACCGACCGCGCCGAGCCGGAGGAGGTCATGGAGCTCCTGCGCGCCTATCACGCGGACATGGGGCGCATCATCCTCGAGCACGGCGGCACTTTGGAGAGATTTGCGGGCGACGCGATCATGGTGTTCTTCAACGACCCGGTGCCAATGGAAAAGCCCGCCGAGAACGCGGTGCGCATGGCGCTCGCAATGCGCGACGCGTTCCCGCCGATCGCCGAGACGTGGAGCAAACGCGGCTACGACCTGGGACTGGGCTGCGGCGTTGCGCAGGGCTATGCGACGCTGGGCGCGATCGGATTCGAAGGCCGCTGGGACTATGCTGCGATCGGCAACGTGACCAACCTCGCGGCAAGGTTGTGTTCGGAGGCGGTGGGCGGGAAGGTGCTTGTGGATCGCAAGATCATGGCGAAGGTGGAAGGACTGGTCGAAGCCGAGCCGGTGGGGCCGCTGAACCTCAAGGGCATCGCGCAGCCGGTGCCGGCGTTTTCGGTGACGGGGTTCAGGGCGGCGAGCTAAAATGCTGCCATTTTTGGCCAAACCCCCGCGCCAATATTGGGTTTCCGGTCGAAATGCTGCCATTGCAGCAGTATGGACAAGCGAGGATAGAGGACCCGATGGATAAGCGAGTTTTCGGCCGCAGCGGTCTGCAGGTCTCGATCCTCGGCTTCGGCTGCGGCGCCGTCGGCGGACTGATGGTGCGCGGGGATCCCGCGGACCAGGAGCGTGCCATCGGCCGGGCGCTCGATGCCGGTGTCAACTATTTCGACACCGCTGTCCAGTACGGCAACGGCGAATCGGAAAAGAATCTCGGCCGTATCCTCGCCAAACTCAAGCCGCGTGATGCGATCGTAGGGACCAAGGTCAGGCTCCCGCCCGGCACAACCGAGGTTGCCGCATCGATTGCAAAGTCGCTCGAAGACAGCCTTCAGCGGCTCGGGCGCGAGCGGGTCGACATCCTGCATTTCCACAACCCGATCGGGACGGCCGGCGGCGGAAACCCCTTCAGTGTTGCGCAGATGATGGAAGAAGTGCTGCCCGCGTTCGAGACGCTTCGCGGGCAGGGCAAGGTGCGGTTCCTCGGCATCACGGCCACCGGCGACACGGAGGCCTTGCAGGCCGTCATCGACGCTCGCGTCTTCGATTCGGCGCAGATCACGTACAACATGCTCAACGCTTCGGCTGCGGCCGCATTGCCGCCGAACTATCCGGGACAGGACTACGGCAGGCTCTTCGAGCACGCACAGGCCGCAGGCGTTGGCGTGATCGGCATCCGCGTGCTGGCGGGCGGCGCGTTGTCGGGCGTGGTTGAGCGCCACCCGATCGCCAGCCCGCCGCCTGCGCCGATCGGTTCGGCCCTCAGCTACGAAGCCGATCTCGCACGCGCCAAGCGATTGGCGCCGCTGGTCGAGGAGGGATTCGCAGCCAACCTGGCCGAAGCCGCCACGCGCTTTTGCATCACGCATCCCGCGATGGGCACGATCCTGGTGGGCGTGGCCACGCCGGAGCAGTTCGAGGATGCGCTCGCTGCGGTGTTGAAGGGTCCGTTGTCCAAGGCTGCGCTGGATCGGCTGGCGCAGTTGCAGAAGGGATTTGCCGGTGAAGAAAGGTAGCCAGCGCGGCGCAAGGGAGGAGTCATGCCAGGAATGATCGCGGTCGATCGTCTCGAAGTGCTTGTCCTGGTGGACAACGTCACCGACAGCCTGTCGACCAACCCGAAAAACGTGATTCCCGAATGGTCCGGGCTGATCACCGGGGGACGCATGAAGATGATGGCTGGAACCAACATCTGCTGCGCGCACAGCGGCTTGTCGCTCCTGATTACCGCGCATATTGGCGGCGAGAAGCACACGCTGCTGTTCGATGCCGGTCCCGACGGCCCGATCTTCAGCAGGAATACGGGCATCCTCGGCGTCGATTATTCCGAAGTGGGAACTGTGGTTCTTTCGCACGGGCACTGGGACCACGCCGGCGGGCTCGTGACGGCGATCGAATCCATTGCAAAGGCACGGCCCGCGGCGGGCGTGGATTGCTACGTGCATCCGGGCATGTTCGCGCAGCGCGCGACGCCGCGGCCAGGCGCTGGGCTCGTGGAACACGAACTCGTGCCCGACCCGAAACGGCTGGCCGATGCGGGTGCGCGCGTCGTCAACACGCGCGAGCCGCAGTCGGTAGCAGGCGGTGCCTTCCATGTGAGCGGCGAGATCCCGCGCCTCACGTCTTATGAAGTCGGCTTGCCCGGGCAAGTGCGACGCAGCGCAGACGGGCAATCGTGGGAACCGGACCCGCTGCTCATGGACGAACGCTTCATCTCGGTCCACATCAAGGACAAGGGGCAGTTCGTTTTTACGGCTTGCTCGCACGCGGGCCTGATCAACGTGCTGACCCACGCGCGGTCCTCTTTCCCGGACGTACCTCTTTACGGCGTGATGGGCGGCCTGCACCTGTCCGGGATTACCGAGAAGATCATTCCGCAGACGATCGCCGACCTGAAGACGTTCGACCTCAGGTTCCTCGCGCCGGGTCATTGCACCGGCTGGCGCGCGCTTCACGCCATGGCGCAGGTTTTCGGCGAGGAACTCGTTCCCTCCGCCGTGGGGAAGAAGTACACCCTTTAGTGGCCTTACAATCGGAGGCGTTGACCTCCAGGAACCGGCGCCCATGTCCGACGACCATCATCACGACCACGACCACGATCACGACCACCCGGATTCGGTGCTTTCCGAGATGGACCTGCGCACGCGCGCGCTCGAATCGATCCTGGTCGAGAAAGGCTATGTCGATCCGGCCGCGCTGGATGCGCTGGTCGATCTTTATGAAACCAAGATCGGACCGCGCAACGGGGCGAGGGTGGTGGCCAAGGCGTGGACCGACCCGAACTACCGCGAGTGGCTCGACCGCGATGCCACTGAAGCGATTTCCTCGGTCGGCTATGGCGGGCGCCAGGGCGAACACATGCGAGTCGTGGCGAACACGCCCGACACGCACAACATCGTGGTCTGCACGCTGTGCTCATGCTATCCGTGGCCGGTGCTCGGGCTGCCGCCGGTCTGGTACAAGGCGGCGCCCTATCGCTCGAAGGTCGTTCGGGACCCGCGCGGCGTACTCGCTGATTTCGGCGTCGAGCTTCCCGCTGGAACGCAAGTGCGCGTGTGGGACTCGACCGCGGAGGTCCGCTATCTCGTGCTGCCGATGCGGCCGGCCGGCACCGAAGGCTGGACCGAGGAGCGCCTCGCCGCCCTGGTCACGCGCGACTCGATGATCGGGACCGGGTTGCCGCTCGAAGCGCGCAAGACATGAACGGCGCGCACGACATGGGCGGCATGATGGGTTTCGGGCCGGTCGAGCCCGAGAAGGACGAACCTGTTTTCCACGCAGAGTGGGAAAAACGCATGATGGCCATGAACCTCGCCACCGGCGCGATGGGCGAGTGGAACATCGACAAGGGCCGCCACGCGCGCGAGGACCGCAATCCGCGCGAGTACCTCGATTCGACCTATTACGAGCTCTGGTATCTCGGCCTCGAGCGGTTACTCGCAGAGCGCGGCCTCGTCGGCGCCGACGAGATCGCCGCGGCGAAGGCGCTGCGGCCGGGTGCGAAGGTTGCGCGCGTGCTTGCGGCTGAGCAAGCTGCCGCGGCCATGGCGCGCATGGTCCCGTACGAGCGCGCGCCTGCGGCTGAAGCCCGTTTCAAGGTGGGGGCGAAGGTGCGCACGAGGCAAATGAATCCGGCCGGGCACACGCGGTTGCCGAGGTACGTGCGCGCAAAGGCCGGCACGGTCTCGATCGTGCATGGCGTGCATGTCTACCCGGATGTCCACGCGCATTCGCCGGACGAACAGCCGCACTGGCTCTATTGCGTGACGTTCGCCGCGACCGAGTTGTGGGGCGGAGACGCCGATCCGGCGATCACCGTGTCGGTCGACTGCTGGGAGCCTTACCTTGAGCCCGCCTGAAAGAGATATCCCCCGCGGTGAAGTGCCGGGCGTGCCGCGCGATGCCGACGGCCCGGTGTTCGACGAGCCGTGGCAGGCGCAGGCTTTTGCAATGGCCGTGAAACTGCATGAGCGCGGCGTGTTCACGTGGAATGAATGGGCCGCCGCGTTGTCCGGAGAGATCCGGCGTGCGCAGGCGGCGGGCGATCCGGACACTGGCTCGACCTACTACCGCCACTGGCTCGCCACGCTGGAGCGCCTTGTGGTCGAGAAGGGCCTCGGCACGGCCGGCGCGCTCAGCGAACGCAAGGACGCCTGGGATCGTGCGGCGCGCGCCACTCCGCACGGCAGGCCTATCCTGCTGGAGAACGATCCGCTCGCATAGGCGTTGCGCGGCGGGCCGTTGTCGCCTGCCTTGTTATTCGGTCCGGATACCCTTGTCCTTGATGATCTTCGCCCACTGCGCCGATTCGTTGCGGATCTCCGCGGCGAACTGCTCGGGCGTGTTCGCCCGGACGTTCATCCCGTAGGCCTGCAACCGCTCCCGGAGCGCGGGTCCGGCCGCCGCGCGCTGGACTTCGGCGCTCAGTTTGGCGATGACGTCCTTCGGTGTGCCGCCCGGCGCGCACAGGCCGAACCATGAATTGACGTCGAAGCCCTTGAGCCCGAGTTCGTCGAGCGTCGGCACCTCCGGCAGGATCGGCGAGCGGGCGATCGACGTGAGCGCCAAGGGCGTCACCTTGCCGGCGTTGGCCTTTAGATAGCCGCGCGCCGAAGGCAGGGGATTGAAGTACATCTCGATGTGGCCGCCGAGGAGGTCGGCAATCACCGCCTGCGCGCCCTTGTAGGGCACATGAACCATCGTCACGCCGGCCTGGCGGATGAACAACTCGGCCACCAGATGGGTGACATTGCCGACGCCGGCGGAAGCAAAAGACACCTTGCCCGGTTGGGCTTTCACGGCGGCGAGGAATTCGGCGAAAGTTTTTACCGGAAGTTTCGGGCCGGTGATCAGCACCATCGGCGTGGTCGCGACCAGCGAGACCGGGATGATGTCCTTCTCTACCGTGTAGGGCAGAGTCGCGTACAGGTGCGGGTTGATGGTCATTGCGCCGACCGAGCAGATAAGGAGCGTGTAGCCGTCAGGCGGCGCCTTGGCGACGAACTCGGTGCCGACGATGGCGTTGGCGCCCGGCTTGAAGTCGACGACCCCGGGCTGGCCCCAGGCCGACTGGAAATGGTCGGCCAGGCCGCGCGCAACGGGCTCGAGGTCGCCGCCGGCGGGGAAGGGGACGATGATCCGGATCGGCTTGTTTGGATACGCTTGCGCGTGGACCGCAAAGCCGGCCGTGGCAAGTGCGACGAGGACAAAGAAGCGAACGAAGGTTTTCATGGGTGCCTACCTTGTGCCGGCTTTCGGGCCGCGCGTTACCGGGACCGGTTTGCCGAAAGTGCGTTGGATGTTTTCTTTGGCCAGATAGTCCTTGAAGCGCGGGACCGTCGGATCTCGTCCGCGCTCCTCGTAGAACGGGATCAGCGGCTTGTACCAGTCGAGGATGCGCCTGAGCTCGGCGATCGGCTCCTCCGAAACATCGACCCGCAGGTCGCAGCGCGAAAACGTTTCGCGGCCGTAGGTGAGCAGGCCGGCCGAGGTCTGGCCTTCGACCTGGCCGCCGGCGTCGCGGCCCGCTTCGATGGCGCGCAGCAGCCTTTCCTCGAGGTCGAGGTTCGCCCCAGCCATGAATTCCTCTGAAATCGCCTGCGTCACCTCGGGACCGGCCAGCACGTTGCCGAGCGCTACGTGGTTGTCGCCGACGATGTGGCCGGCATAAGGCACGCCCTGGTCGCCCGTGTGGGCCGCGGCATGCCCGTCGCTGTTGACGATCCCGATCTGGCGCTTGGCCGGCCACTTGTCGTTGGCGACGAGTTCCTGCACCACTTTGTGCGGCCACCACCCCTCGCCGATCAGGCGCAATCCGAGCGCGCCCAGGCGTGGATCCGGTGTCTGCTGGAAGGCGACCGCGCCGTCGCGGCTCACATGCACGCAGCGGCTCATGACCGCGGGCGAGCTTGTCGCGATCCCGACGCCGAGGTGTCCGGTGCGCTTGCAGCGCCCCACGATGCTGAAGGTCATAGACCGATCTCCGCTTCGATTTGCAATCGATTCGCGACAATGCCTCGGATTATAGGTGCGTAGGCGGCACGCCATCGTGCCGTCTTGCAAACGTGCGCGGGGTACCTGCGCTCAGGGGTGCGCTACGCGGGACGGTGCGCCCGCAGGAACGAGCGGATCTGGCGCACCGCGATGGGGACGCGTTCCTTCGGCTCCTTCCAGGGAAAGAAGCTCACCTCGGACTTCGGCGCCAGCATCACGGTCTCCATCGCGGCGGCGTAAGGGTGCGGCGGGCTGTCGTCGGGCAGCACGAGGACGGGCTTGTCGCAGGCGCGCACGAAATCGCGCGTCACGGTGAAAACGAAGTCCGGGTTGGTGCGATACATCTTCGTCAGGAACCGTTCGACCATCGCCATCGTGATCTCAGGCCGCTTCGCGGTCAGGCCCGGGCCCCAGCCCTTCATGTTGTTTTCGTAGAAGAGGTCGCGCATTTCGGGGCGCGACCCGCTGGGCTGCGCGAGTACGGCAGCGACAACGCGTTCGGGCGCGCGCTTGATCAGGTTCCAGCCCATCGGGCCGCCGACGCAGAATCCCATCACGATGAATTTCTTGATGCCCAGGTGGTCCATGAGGCCGAGCTGGTCGTCGGCGTACGAGTCCCAGGGCCGGTCGATTTCGAGCGGGCCGGAGGATTGCCCGCCGTTGGCGTTGCGAAGGTCGGCCACGATGCAGCGGTATTCGTCCTTGAATTCCTCCATCGGGTTGAATGGACTGAGTCCGGTGAAGTAGGACATCGTCGAGTTCAGGCCCCCGCCTGGAATCATCAGCAGCGGAAAGCCGGTGCCGGCCTCTTCGTAGTGGATGCGAACGTCGCCTTTCTCATAATCTGGCATGGTGAATCCCCGTTAACCCTTTGGCGTATTGTATTGCCCTCGCCACCCTCACGAGAAGAATCACCATGACTTCACGACGCAATTTCCTGCAGTCCGCCGGAGCGACCACCCTGCTTGTGATGGCCGGCGCTTTCCCGTTTGCCGCTTTCGCGCAAAGCGGTGCGAAACTGAAAATCGGCACGCTCGGTTCCGGACGGGTAGGCAGCGCGATCGGCGGGGCCTGGGTCAAGGCCGGGCATGAAGTGATGTTCTCGTCGCTCGACCTCGACGCCGACAAGAAACTCGCCGCCGGCCTGGGCGGCGGCGCGCGCGCCGGCACGCCGCGCGAAGCGGCGGCATTCGGTTCGGTCCTGCTGGTTTCCGTGCCCTACAAGGCAATGCCGGGACTTGGCAAGGATCTGGGCGACCTGATCAAGGGCAAGATCATTGTCGACACCTCCAATCCGATCGTCGGGCGCGATGGCGACATGGCGGTCGCCGCGCGCGAGAAGGGAGCGGGAATCGCATCGATGGAGTTCCTGCCCGGCACGCGCATCGTGCGCGCCTTCAATGCCATTGGGGCCGCAAGGATGGCGCAAGCCGCGAGTTCGAGCGAGCGCGCGGGCATGCCGATCGCGGGCGACGACGCCGAGGCGATCAAGGTGGTGTCCGCGCTGGTCCGGGATGCCGGCTACGACCCGGTGCTGGTGGGCACGCTTGCGGGGATGGGCAAGTTCCTGATTCCGGGCACGCCGTTGGCGGGGGAGCGCTCGGCCGATGAAGTGCGCAAGGTGGCTGCGACACTGAAGTAAGCGCGGCGAGGCTAACGCTTCAACCCCTGCGCCGTGATCACATGCCCCAGCTGCCAGGGCCGCGGCAAAGTGGCGTGCGCGGCCTTGATCGCGGCCAGCCGCGCGAGCAACGCCTCCGGCATCGGCGCGGTGCGGCGCGTCGCGACCGACACATGCGATGACAGGCACTCGATCGAAGCCGCGAGATAGCCTTCGGTCGCGTGGAACATCTCGTGGTAGTAGTGGATGCGCTTGGCGTCGAAGTCGATGAGGCGCGCCTCGAAGCGCAACGGGTCGCCAACCTTGACCTCGCGCAGGAAATTCTCGTGCGCCTCCAGCGCAAAGGTGGTCGAGCCGTTCTGTTCGCGGAATTCCGGGTTGAGCCCGAGGAAATCGAAAAACGAGGTGACGGCAATGTCGAACACCACATGGTAATAGCCGACGTTCATGTGGCCGTTGTAGTCGATCCAGGCCGGTTGCACGACGTGGCGCGATCCGGGAAACGGCGTGGGAATGTGGGTGGGGATTTCGATTTTCATGGATTGACGCTCATTGGCCGGTGAATTTTGCCTTGCGCCGCTCAACGAAAGACTTGAGTCCTTCGGCCGCGTCGGCGGTCTGCGCGAGCTTCCTTTGCACTGCCTCCATTTCAGGCTTGATGCCGAGCGGTCCCTTCTCGAGATAGCGGCGGGAGGAGGCAAGGGATGCCCGGACCGCCAGCGGCGCCTGCTCGGCGATCGTGCGCGCGATCGCAAGGGCGCGATCGAACTGCTGCCCGGCGGGAACGACTTCCTGCACGAATCCGAGGCGCAGCGCTTCGGCCGGGCCGAACTCGTCGCCGGTGAGGAGGTAACGCTGCGCATTGCCCCAGCCCGCGCGCTCGACGAAACGCAACGTGGCCCCGCCCGTGGGCATGATGCCGCGCTTGACCTCGATCTGCGCAAAGCGCGTGTCGTCGGCGGCGATAACGATGTCCTGCGCGAGCATCAACTCGATGCCCAGCGTGAAGCAGATGCCTTGCACAGCGCAGACGACCGGCTTGGTGCGAAAGGGCTCGCGCAGCGAGAAGGGGTCGATGCCGCCCTCGGGCGCGGCCGATTCGCCGCGCGCCATCAGCGGGGCGAACTGGTCGAGCTGCAGCCCGGCGGTGAAGTTGGCGCCGTGGGCGTAAAGGAGGCCGACCCGGACCGCGTCGTCCTTCTCCATCTCGGTATAGGCCGCGACCAGCTCGCGGTACATCTTGAGCGAAAAGCCATTGAGCTTTTTCGGGCGGTCGAAGCCGATCAGAAAGATGTCCCCGTCGCGGCCGGTGGTGATCCGGCCTTCGGCCGGTGTTTCGTCGGGCATGAAATTCTCCGGTGTGCGAAATCCGGCGGTATCTTGCCATGGGGCCGGGTTTACAATGGATTTTGGATGAGGAGCCAGCCCATGGCCGCAAACCCGCTATCGATTGCCACCCAAGGCCAGCCGTTCGAGGTCGAGAGAATCGGCGTCACCATCGGCGCCGAGATCCACGGCATCGACCTCGCGCAACCGCTGGACGACGCGACCTTCGCGCGCCTCGAGGCTGCGCTCATCGAGCATAAGGTGGTCTACGCCCGGGACCAGTCCCTGACCCCGGAGCAGCACGTCGCGCTCGGCAAGCGCTTCGGCGACCTCGAAGTGCACCCGTTCCACCGGTTCGGCGATGCGCCCCAGCTCATGGTGCTCGACAACCACAAGGACAACCCGGTCCTGTCCACCGACGTCTGGCACAGCGACACCACTTTCCGCGAGTGCCCGACAAAGTATTCGATCCTGCGCGCCTGCATCATGCCGGCGACCGGTGGCGACACTCTGTGGGCCGACATGTGCGCGGCCTACGACGGTCTGGCCGAGCCGATGAAGAAGATGCTTGAAGGGCTCGCAGCGGTGCACGACTTCCAGACTTTCAGGCGCCTGTTCACGAAGACCGACGAGGACCAGGCGCGCCTGCGCGAGATCGAGCAACGCCTGCCCAACCCGACGCATCCGGTGGTGCGCACCCATCCGGTCACCGGGAAGAAGGCCATTTATGTGAATGCGCTTTTCACCACGCACATCGCCGGCATCAGCGCAGAGGAAAGCCGCGCGTTGCTGGCTTTCCTGACCGAATTGCCCCGCGTGCCGGAATATCAGTTCCGCGTGCGCTGGAAGCCCGGCACGATCGTGTTCTGGGACAACCGCTCGACCCAGCATTACGCGTGCAACGATTACTACCCGAACCGCCGCCGCATGGAGCGCGTGGCGGTGGTCGGTGATCGTCCGTTCTGAACTCGTTCCGAAACTTCAGGAGCCAACCGATGTTCCCGATCATCGAAGTCTCAGGCAGCGCGCGCAACCGCGGGCGCATCCACGGCGCACAGGCACGTTCGCGCATTGACCGGTCGGTCGCAACCTATGGGCGGCTGTTCGCGTTCTGCGGCATCGACTGGCCGGGCGCGCAAAAGCTCGGCGCCGGCTATCGCGACCTGATCGGCGACCTCGACGCCGAGTTGCTTGAGGAAATCGAAGGCATCGCCGCAGGGTCTGGACGTCACGTCAACGAGATTCTTGCGCTGAATTCCCGCACCGAGATCCTGCCGCCGACCTACCCGGGCCAGCCCCACCCGGACCGGCATTCGATCGCCGCGTGTAATGCAGCCGGGGGTGTCCCCGACTGGGGAGAATGCACCTCCATCGCCATCAAGCCTTCGATGAGCGCCACTGGCACCACGCTGCTCGCGCAGAACTGGGATTGGCTCGGCGCGCAGCGCGCGGCCCTGGTGTTGCTCCGCTGCACGGAAAGCGACGGGTCGACCTGCCTCACGCTCACCGAGGCCGGTATGCTGGCCAAGATCGGTCTCAACAGCCATGGCTTCGGGGTGTGCCTCAATATTCTGCGCTCCACCGACGACGGGACTCAGCCGGGCGTGCCGGTTCACGTGCTGCTGCGCGCGCTGCTCAAGCGCCGTTCGGTCGGGGATGCGATTGCCTTCGCCTCGAAGCTCCAGTTCGGCGCCTCGTCGAACGTACAGTGCGCCGATGCAGGGGGCGAAACCGCGGCACTCGAATTCTCACCGCGCGGCCTTTCGGTGATCCGCGGCGAGGCGACCGGAGGCCAACGCGCCCTGTGCCACACCAATCACTTCCTCGCCGCGGAGGCCGCAAAGCACCAGGCAGCCCTTGCGCCGAGCTTGTCGACCTTTCCGCGGCTCGATCGCATCCACGCGCTGACCGGCGCGCACAAGGGGCGTTTTTCCATGCAGGACCTGCAACGCATGTTGCGCGACGAAACAGAAGGGTTTCTCTCGATCTGCCGTCCGCCGGATCCGGCAGCCCCGCTCGAAGCGCGCATGGAAACCGTAGCCTCGGTGGTGATGGACCTTGGAGCGCGTGTCATGGAGGTGGCGCCGGACCTGCCGTCGCGCGTGAGCTACGTGCCGGTCGCGCTTGCAGCCGAGCCGGTGAGCGCCTGAACAAACCCCGCCGGCCGTGATCGTGCGCGCCCTCCTGCTCGCACTCGCATTGGTCCTGGGGCAGGGCGCCCCGCAAGGGGCCCTCGCCCTGACGCCGGAGCAGGCCACCCACGTCGGCGGCGACCTCACGACGGCCGGCAAAAAGCTCGCCGCGCTCGGACGGATCGCCGACGCGCAAAGTCCGCGACCTTTCGCCACGCACGTGCAGCTGATGTTGTTGTCCGTCGTGCTCCTTGCCGGGGCGGTCTTCATCACGCGCTGGTTAACGCGGCGGTTCAGGACGGCGTGCCTTGCCGATCCGCTGCATTCGCGCGCGGCCTCCGGCCTGCTTGCACTCGACTTGCTCGACCGGGCGGCCTTGTCGGGCATGGCCTACGTCCTGAGCCAGCTCTGGTACACGTCGGGATCCACGCACGACCTGCTCGGCATTGCTCTGCTGTGGTCGATCGTGCGGTGGTGGCTTGCGATGTGGCTGGTCGAGGCACTGCTGCGCCCGCGCCTGCCGCAGTTCCGGCTGGTGCAGATGGACACGGCGACCGCTGCCCTCATCAAGCGAGTCGCGGCTGTCGTGCTGTATGTGGGGGTCGCCAGCATTTCGCTGCTGCCGCTGCTGCTTCGGGCACAGATGCCGTTGCATTCGGCGCAGGTGGTTGCGCTTGTCCAGGGCATGGTGGTGGCGCTCGGCGGGGCGATTGGGCTGTTCGCCTACCACCGCCATCACCTGAGGGTGCGGCTGGAGGGCGGTACGCAAGCCCTGCCACCGAAATTGCTGCAGCGGTTGGTGTTCGGTCTCGCGGCGCTCATGGTCGTCGCCCTGTGGCTCGCATGGACCATCGGCGTGATGGCGCTTGAATTCTCGATCTACCACTCGCTGGTCTGGTCACTGCGCATCGCGGCCTTTGCGCTGATCTCCGGCTACGCGGCCTGGCGCTATTTCAACCACTGGGCGGAGCTTCGCCTTGCGGCGGCCACGCGCATCGGAGGACCTTCGGAAGACGACCCCGAACTCGCGCCGGCCTCGCGCCTCACGACCGTGCTGCCGATGGTGCTGTCTGATGCGTGATGCGGTAGCATCTGATGATGCGTACCATCCTCGACATCGAAGACGACGTCCTGTTCGCGGCCAAGGCCCTCGCGCGGCGCGACAAGAGGTCCGCCGGGCAAGTCATTTCCGAACTTGCGCGCAAAGGACTGGCCGGGGGAGCCACCCCCGTGGCGCAGGAGCCTGAAGCCGTCTACGGTTTTCGTCCCTTTCCCAAGGAAGGAAGAATCGTCAGCAACGAGTTGATCAACAAGTTGCGCGAAGACGGCGAGTATTAGCAGGGGCGGGCATGCGGGGGCTGCTCGACGTGAACGTGCTGATCGCGCTGCTGGACCAGGCCCATCTGCATCACGAGTCGGCGCAGGCGTGGCTCAAGGCAGGCATCAAGCACGGTTGGGCGTCCTGCCCGATCACCCAGAATGGCTGCATCAGGATCATGTCCCAGCCGACGTATCCGGGCGCCCGGCCGGTTGCCCAGGTCATCGAAAGGCTTCGCGCCGCGACGGCTCATTCGGCCGACCGCTTCTGGCCCGATGACGCCGAAATCCTCGATCCGGCGGTCGTGGATGCCACGCGCGTGCATGGCGCCCGGCAGATCACCGACACCTATTTGCTCGCGTTGGCGGTCAAGCATGGCGGATGCCTCGTCACCTTCGATTCGGGTATCGCGCTTTCGGCGGTGAAGGGCGCAAAGCCTGGGAATCTCGTGACGCTGACCTGAGCGATGGCAGCATTTCGACCGAAAACCCAGTATCCACGCGGGGGTTTGGCAAAAAATGGCAGCAATGGCCGATTGCGCATCAACCCCGCGACTTGCCCACGACCTCCACCAGCCGCCGCGCGAGACCATCCACGCTCGCTTTCTGCTTCGGATCCTTGAGAGCGCCTTGCTCATCGAAAGCCTCTTGTGCCCGGCTGAGCGTGGAAATTGGACTCTGACACCAATTTAGCGCTTGAGCTGAAAGGCGCATAGCGCGGCGATCATGATGGCGGCGCCGAGCATTTGCAGCGAGCCCATCGTCTCGCCGAGCAGCAGCATGCTCAACAGCGTCGAGGTCACCGGTTCGAGGTTCATCGTCAACGCCGTGCGGAAAGGGCCAATGCGCGCGGTCGAGGCGAACAGGGCGAGGACGGCGACTGTCGTCGCAACGGACGTGCCGAGGAAACCGCCCCAGCCGGGCAGGGTCTGCGGAAGGTTCCAGGTCTGCGTTGCGAAGCACACCAGGGCGAGGACTGCGGTGGAGGAGGCGAGGGAGTAGCCGCTCGTGAGGCGCGAATCGGCGCCGGTGAGCGAAGCGCGCGTGACCAGCAGCATGACGGTCCTCGCGCACGCGGCAGCGAAGGCGTATGCGAGTCCGAGCGGCGCAATGCCCTCCGGGTGCGCGCCGATCATGAGCGCGACTCCGCCGAAGGCGACCAGGGCCGCAAGAGCGCCGCGCCAGGAGAGCTTGTCCAGGCCGGTGACCGCGCCGCCGATCCCGGTGAGGATCGGGTAGACGAAATAGGCCAGCACCGCGATCGGCACGGGAATCGCCTCGATGGCCTTGAACACGCAGTACACGTTGGCCGCGAACAGCAGGCCGAGGCCAAGGGACACCCGCCGCGCTCGCGGAGTGTGCTGCACCGGCGCCGGCGAGAAGTGCAGCCAGCCCCAGACGAAGGCGATCCCGACGAACCCGCGGAAGGTGACCAGCGTGAGAACGTCCGCGCCCGCGGCGAAAGCGATCTTGCCGAACACGTTCGAAGCACCGAACCCGAGCGCGGCGATGAGGCCCGGGACGAGGTCGGCGATCATCAGCGCGCGCGCAGTCGCGCCGTTCCTTCGTTGTCCGTTTCGCCGTCCGCTGCGATCTTCACCCGATAGAGTTTCTCGGCCTGCTCGATCGTGTAATACCCGCGCGCTACATCCTTCGCCACCTTGGCCGGGTCGCGCTTGAACGGATCGCCGAACCCGCCGCCGCCGGGCGTCGAAACGCGGATGCGGTCACCGGGCTGGAGCTGGATGTCCTGGTCCTTGGACAGGTGCGGCGGGCGGTACTCGACGCCGGACTGGTCGATCGCCACGGTGTTCACGCCGCCATCGGACCCGCCGAGCGCCCCTTGCGGGCCGACGCGGCCGTGGTCCATCACCATCGAGGCGCGCGCCAAACCGCGCCGCATGCGGATCGTGTAGTTGACGCCCATGCCGCCGCGCTGCTCGCCCGCACCGCCGGAGCCTTCGTGCAGCGAATACTCCTCGAACAGGATCGGGTAGTACTGCTCCATGACTTCGAGCGGCGGGGTCTTCGAGATGCCGATGGTCGAGCAGCCGTTGGAGATGCCGTCGCCCAGCGGGCTGCCGCCGTAGCCGCCGCCTGAAATCACGTACATCACGTAGTTGCGGTTCCTCTGCGGGTCGTTGCCGCCGACGGCAAGGTTTCCGGAACTGCCGGCGGGCGCTGCAAACATGCGGTCCGGAATTGCATGCGTGAGGGCGGAGAAAACCGCTTCCGCAATCCGCTGGCTCACTTCGGCCGCGCAGCCGGACACCGGGCGGGGGTATTTCGCGTAAAGGAAAGTGCCCTCCGGCTCCTTGATATGCAGCGGCTCGAAGGTGCCGGCATTGATCGGGACCTCCGGAAAGATGTGCTTCATCGCTAGGTAGATCGACGAGCGTGTGGTGGCGATCACCGAATTCATCGGACCGGCGCAGGGCGGCGAAGAGCCGGTCATGTCGAATTCGAGGTCGGGGCCCTTCTTCGTGACCTTCATGCGGATCACGAGCGGCTCGTCGACGACGCCGTCCGAATCCACGATCGCGCTGCCTTCATAGCTGCCTTCGGGAATCGTGGCGATCTTCGCGCGCATCTGCTGCGCGGCGCGCTTGCGCAATTCCGCGATCGCCGACTCGACCGTGTCCGCGCCGTAGCGCTCGAGCAGGGCCTCGAGGCGTTTCTCGCCGATCGCAAGCGCCGCGGCCTGCGCCTTGATGTCGCCGATCCTCTGGTCGGCAATGCGGATGTTCGAAAGGATGATCGACAGGATTTCCTGGTCGAGCACGTCCTTCTTGTACAGCTTGACCGGCGGCAGGCGCAGGCCTTCCTGCTCGGATTCGGTCGCGTGGGCCGAGAAACCGCCGGGCACCATGCCGCCGGTGTCTGGCCAGTGACCGGTGTTTGCCAGCCACGCGAACACCTTGCCCTTGTAGAAGAAGGGCTTCACGAACTTCACGTCCATGAGGTGCGTGCCGCCGAGGTACGGGTCGTTGACGATGAAGACGTCGCCCGGGTCGACGGTCCACTTGTTGTCGCGCACCCGCTCGATGACGGCGCGCGTGGAGAACTGCATGGTGCCGACGAACACCGGCAGGCCGAGCTCGCCCTGCGCGATCAGCGCGCCGTCCTCCTTCGAGTAGATGCCATCCGACCGGTCCATCGCCTCGGAGATCACCGGCGAGAAGGCCGCGCGGCAGAAGGCGAGGTCCATCTCGTTGCAGACCTGCTGCAAGCCGTTCTGGATCACGGCGAGCGTGATGGGGTCGATTATTGTTTCGGGCATGGCAATCCTCGTTCGGTGGGTCCGGTGCGAAACCCTGCTTGAGCACGGAACGAAGGCGGGCGATACTGCGTCACCCAATGGACACCCGGACCGTCATCATCGTAATGCTCGCGCAGGTCTCGCTGCTGGGCGTACTCGCGCTTGTGTTCGGCGCGCGCCAGAGAGGCACTCGGGCCGTCAGTGCCTGGGGCGCTGGGCTCTTCCTGGTCGGCGCAGGCTATGCCGGCCTCGCCATGCGCGATGTATTGCCGGCGCTCCTTTCGATCACCGTGGTCAACACGCTCTTGATGGCGGCCAGCCTGCTTTTCTACCGTTCCGTGCGCATCTTCATGGGCCGGCCCGTCCACGATCCGCTTGGCGTGGCCGCGCTCGCGGCGACCGCGGTGCTCCTGTTCGTGTTCTCCGAGATTTCGCCCAACCTGCAGGTCCGCATCCTCGTTGTGTCGGCCATCGGGGCGGCGCTTTTCGCGCGCAATGCGATGGAGTTGCGCTCGGACGTGCCTCGCGAGGTGCAGCCTTCGCACCGTTTCATGCAGGGCGTTTACTGGATCGTGTCGGCGCTGCTGCTCGCGCGCTTCGCCGCCACCCTCTTGCAGCCCGGCACCAGCCTCATGGACCCGAGCGCTTCGGAGAGCGCTTTCTTTCTTGGCGTGCTCCTGGTTGCGACCGCCGGCACTTTCGGCAACTTCTGGATCGAAGCGCAGCACCTGCACCTCGAACTGGCGCGCCAGGCGGCACGCGATTCGCTCACCGGCATTCTCAACCGCGGCGCATTCTTCGATGCGCTCGAACGCGAGATGGCGCGCGCGCGGCGCGGCGGCGGGGTTCTCAGCGTGGCGATGTTCGACCTCGATCATTTCAAGCGGATCAACGATGCGCACGGACATCCGGCCGGCGACGAAGTCCTGAGGCGCGTGGCCGCAAGCATGGAAGCCAGCATCCGCCAACCCGACATCCTCGGGCGCTATGGCGGCGAGGAATTCGCGCTGCTCATGCCGGATACCGACGCGGACATGGCGATGAGCGTGGCCGAGCGCATCCGTGCCAAAGTGCAGTCGAAGGGCGTCGAATGGAAGGGCCAGCGCCTGTCGGTCGCGGTCTCCGGCGGGGTGGCGGCCTTTCCCGGCAACGGGATGACCGCCGACGGCATCGTGGCGACCGCCGACGCGGCGCTTTACGATGCCAAGCACGCCGGGCGCAACCGCGTGTTGCGTTCCGCCGGCCGTGCCGTGACGCCCGATTCGCCTAACGGTATGCACGCCAGGTCGTGAGGATCCATTCGCAGCCGGCGGTCAGCTCGTCGATGCGCCTGGCCCACTCGGTGGTCAGCGCCGCCTGCCAGGCGGGATGGTTCGGCGCGTTCGCGTCCGCGAGGTCGTACAGCGCGATGTAGCGGGGTGAGCCGGTCGTGGCCCGGAAGCGACGCGCGCCGAGCACGCCCGGCACCTGGAGCAACAGCGGCAAGTGCTCCATGTTGTACCAGCGATTGAATTCCTCCTCATGCGCGGCCGGCACGTCGCCGCATGCAAGGAACAGCGCGCCTGCCTCTTCGTCCGGGGAGCGGTTGCCGGGAACGATCTGCTCGCAGGCCCAGCGCCGGAATACGGTCGCCGCACCAAGGCACCGACGGCTCCATGGCGTGAAGTTTTCTCCGACATGGGCGAGGTACTCCGGCGTCTCGAGCACGCCGGGCGCGGTCAGCTCGTAGGTCGCAAGGTACTTTCCCTCGCCGGGCTTGCAGTCGCGCTGCCAGCGCCTTGCGGAGATGAACCCGGGAATCGACAGGCGTTCGGCCATGTGCTCGGTGTCGTACCAGGCATTGAATTCTTCCTCCATGCCCGCCGGGGGCTCGGTCATCGTGAGCAGGAGACCCATGTTCGAACTCATTTCACCTCCACGAGCAGATTGCCCAGGGCGTCGACTGCGACGCGGTTGCCCGGCTCGATCACCGTGGTGCAGTCGAGTTGCTCGATGATTGAGGGACCTTCGAAGCGCGCGTCGGCCGGGAGCTTTTCGCGCTGGTAGACACAAGTGGCCCGGAAGCCGCCGTCGAACCACACCTGACGCTCGCCGGTCTTCGCGCCACCGAGATCCTTCGCCCTTGCGGAGCGCCCGAGCACCGCGAGGTCGAAGCGCGAGCGCAGCCCGATCACCGCAGTGTGCAGGTTCACCAGGACCGCGCGGATCTCCGGCAACTCCACGCCGAAGCGCTCCCAATAGGCGGCATCGAAGCGTTCCTGCAACTGGCTGCGCGAGACATCGGTATCCGGCAGCGCCACCGTGAGGATGTGGCTCTGGCCCTGGAATTGCATGTCGGCGAAATGCAGCAGCTTGACGCCTTCGATGGCCACGCCTTCGCGTGCAAGGGTGGCGCGGCCTTCTGCGATTTGCGCTTCGAGCACGGCTTTGACCAGCGTGTCCTCGAGAGTCGGCAGCGGCTTGTTCACCGTGTTCACGTAGTCGTGGCGCAGGTCGGCCGCGGCACAGCCCAGCGCATTGGTGATGCCGGGGCGCATCGGGATCAGAAGGCGCGGGATGCCCAGTTCGCGCGCGAGTGCGGCCGCGTGCAGGGGCCCGGCACCGCCGAACGGAAAGAGGGCGAAATCGCGCGGGTCGTGCCCTTTTGCAAGCGACACCATGCGGATCGCACCCGCCATCTTGTCGTTGGCAATGCGAATGATCGCCGCCGCGGCGCCGATTGCATCGAGCCCGAGCGGCTTGCCTACCTTTTCTTCGAAGAGGCTCCGCACCTGCGCGAGGTTCACCGGGGTGTCCACGCCGAGGAGCTTGTCCGGATTCAGCCGCCCCAGAAGCAGGTTGGCATCCGTAATGGTCGGCTCTGCGCCGCCGCGCCCGTAGCAGATCGGGCCGGGCATCGCTCCAGCGCTACGCGGGCCGACCTGCAGCATGCCGGCCTCCGAGAGGAAGGCGATCGACCCGCCGCCGGCGCCGATGGTGTGCACATCGACCATGGGCACATGGATCGGCATCGCATACTCGATTTCGAGCTCGGCCGACACCGTGGGCACGCCGTCCTTGATGAGGCCGACGTCGGTCGATGTGCCGCCCATGTCGTAGGTGATGACGTGGGCGACGCCGGAGGCGGTGGCCGAATAGGCTGCGGCGATGATTCCGGAAGCCGGGCCGGACATCACGGTATTGACTGCCGTTTCCGCGACCAGCCCGGCCGCGACCGTGCCGCCGTTGCCCTGCATCACCAGCAGGTCGCGCGCAAACCCGCGCTTGCGCAGCTCGTCCACCAGGCGCTGGATGTAGCGATCGAGGATGGGCTGCACGGAGGCGTTCACCGCGGCGGTCACTCCGCGCTCGTATTCGCGGTACTCGGAAAGGATCAGGTGGCCCGCCGTCACGTAGCGATTCGGCCAGATCCCCTTGGCGATCGCGAGAGCCTTTGCTTCGTGCGAATGGTTGATGTAACTGTGCAGGAAGTGGATCACCAGCGCTTCGCAGCCGGCCTTCTTCAGTTGCGTGGCGGCCCGCGCGACGGCCTCCTCGTCGAGCGGTGTGACGACGTTGCCGTCGGCATCGACGCGTTCGGCCACTTCGAGCCGCAGCTCGCGCGGCACGATGGGTTCGAACCAGCCGGTCAGGCCGTAGGGGTTCGGACGAGTGCGGCGGCCGAGTTCCAGGACATCGCGAAAACCCTTGGTCGTGATCAGGCCGGTCTTGGCGAGTTTCCGCTCGAGCAGTGCGTTGGTGGTTGTGGTCGTTCCGTGCACGATCAGCGCGAGCGAGGGCAGGTCGAGGCCCGCCGACTCGATGGCGGCGAGCACGCCGAAAGCCTGGTTCTGCGGCGTGGTCGGCACCTTCGCGAGGCGCACTTCGCCGCTCACGGTGTCGATGGCGATCAGGTCGGTGAAGGTTCCGCCCACATCGATGCCGGCGATCCAGGCAGGGGTCACGATCGGCTACCCGAAGGGCAACCCAGCGGCTCGCAGCATCGTCTCCGAAAGACTGAAGACATCTTGCGTATTCTTCCCGAAAGTATTTCCTGTTCCTGCAACCTCAGTCCGGACGTCGATTGTTGAAACCAGGACCATACGAACAGCAGGCTGCGATTGCCTTGCTTCATGTCGCGACACTAGCCCAGGGCTTCGAGGAGCCTTCTCTCGAACAGGTCCTTTGTCAGTGGTTCCCGCAGCCTCGGATCAATCGGGTTGATCAGGCTCCAATGGCCATCATCGCGTTCGCGCACGAGCGTGAACTTGGCCGCCGGCCCGATCATGTCCACGCGTCCAAAGGCGCCCACGACGTAGGTCGCCACGGGGTCGAAAGTGACTCGTTGCTGTCCAAGCGAAACGATCAGACCCTTCACCTCATACGCACCCAGGCGCTCTTCATTGAGCGTCTTTTCGTACGCCGAAACTTCAACCAGCTTTCGCTTGATCGGCTCGTCCAGCCAACGCCGGATCTTGATGCTAAGTTCCCCTAACGCGAGGCGCCAGCGGCCGACGCGATTTTTCTCGGCATGGGAATTCTTCTCGACCTCCTTCTTGCGTTGCTCGAGACGCTGGGTAAACGTAGATGCGCCCATTTTTCGCGGCCTTTGGGAAGTGGGGTACTGGTATCTATTTTAGCGCCTGGCGCTCGCGCTAGACCGAGAGATATTGCTCGCGGACCGCGTCGTTTTCGGCAAGTTCGGCCATGGTGCCGCTGAAGCGGATCTGGCCGGTTTCGATGATATAGGCGCGGTCGGCCACGAGTTGCGCGAAGTGCAGGTTCTGCTCCGAGAGCAGCACCGTGAGGCGTTCCTTCTTCAGGTTGCGGATCGTGCCGGCCATCTGCTCGACGATCAGCGGCGACAGACCTTCCGACGGTTCGTCCAGCAGCACCGCCGAAGGGTTGCCCATCAAGGTGCGCGCGATTGTGAGCATCTGCTGCTCGCCGCCGGACATGCGGCCCCCTCGGCGGTCCTTCATCTTGCCCAGGTTGGGGAACAGCTCGAACAGTCGCTCCGGTGTCCATTGCGCCGAGCCGGTGCGCGGCGCCTGCCGGCCGACTTCGAGGTTCTCCATCACGGTGAGGTCGGCGAAGATGCGCCGGTCCTCGGGAACGTATCCCAGGCCCAGGCGCGCGACCTGGTAGGGCTGAAGCCGATCGATGCGCCGGCCGTCGAACGTCACCGAGCCCGACAACGGCCGCACCAGACCGATGAGCGCCTTGAGCGTGGTCGACTTGCCGGCGCCGTTGCGACCGAGCAGGACGACAACCTCGCCGGCGTCCGCCCTGAGGGAAACGTTGTAAAGGATCTTCGCCTGACCGTAGGCGGCGTTCAGGTTGCTGACCTCAAGCATGCGCCTGCCCGTAAGTGGTGCCGGTGCCGAGATAGACCTCGCGCACCTTGGGATGGGATCGAACTTCGTCGGGCCGGCCTTCGGCGATCAATTGCCCGCCGGCGAGCACGATGATGCGGTGCGCATGCGAGAACACCACGTCCATGTCGTGCTCGGTGAAAAGGACGGCGATGCCGGAGTCGCGCGCGAGCGTGGCGGTGAGCTGCATGAGTTCGTTCCTTTCGCGCGGCGCCATGCCTGCGGTCGGCTCGTCCATGAGCAGCAGGCGCGGCCGGTTGGCCAGGGCCACGGCCAGTTCGACGCGCTTGAGGTCGCCGTACGCGAGCACCGCGCAGCTGCGTTCGGCCTGCGCAGCCATGCCGACGCGGGCGAGGAGTTCATCGGCTTCGGGCACATGGGCGCGCGTTGCGATCGAAGCGAGCGAGCCGAGATCGCGATGATGGGAGAGCAGGGCCATCTGCACGTTCTCGCGCACGGTCATCGAGGAGAACGTGGCCGTGATCTGGAACGTGCGGCCGACGCCGAGCCGCCAGATCTCGCGGGGTTTCATGCCGGCGAGACTTTTGCCCTCGAACACGACCGAACCGCTGTCGGGCTCGATCTGGCCGTTGAGCATGTTGAAGCAGGTGGTCTTGCCGGCGCCGTTGGGGCCGATCATGGCGAGCATCTCGCCGGCCTCGACGCTGAACGATACGCCGGAGACCGCCTGAACGCCGCCGTAGGCTTTGGAAAGATCGGTGACTCGAAGGACGGGGTTCGGCGCGCTCATGCCGAGGCGCTCCGGCGCGCAGCGATGCGCTCGCTGATGAATCCGGCAATGCCTTGCGGAAAAACGAGCACGAGCGTGAGGATGATCGCGCCGAGCACCGCGCGCCAGTAGTCGATCTCGCGCGCCACGGCATCCTGCAGCCAGGTGAAGATCGCCGCGCCCCACACCGGCCCGGTCAGGTTCAGCAGGCCGCCAAGCAGCACCATCACCAGGCCATCGACCGAGCGCGGCACGGCCATGGATTCCGGCGAGATCGATCCTTTCGAGAAAATATAGAGCGAGCCGGCGGTTCCCGCGGCCAGCCCGGCGAAGACGAAGGCCGCCCACTGGCGCGCCCGGACATCGATGCCGATGGCGTCCGCGCGCAGCGGGGAGTCGCGTCCGGCGCGCAAGGCGTAGCCGAAAGGCGAATAAAGGATGCGCCACAACGCGAAGATGCCCGCCCCGCAACCTGCGAGGGAAAGGTAGTAGTACGCCGTCTTGGAGGCGAGCCACGAGGCCGGCCAGATCCCGATCAGGCCGTTCGAGCCGCCGGTGAACGCATCCCACTGGAAGACGATCGACCAGGCGATCTGCGCGAATGCGAGCGTGAGCATCGCCAGATAGACGCCGGACAGGCGCACGCAGAACCAGCCGAACACGAGC
>CANKMT010000043.1 GCA_947482825.1 Betaproteobacteria bacterium
GCCGAGCCTGTCGGGTTCAAATTCTACTAGCCGCAGACCGCAAAGAACCATGACCCTCCTCCCTCTCTCCCTGCGCAGATCCGGGCTACCTTGATGCGAAGGTTGTGTTGGCGATGGTAGTCAAAAAAAGCGTCTCGGCGCAGCGCTTGCCTTCGTCGTAGCAAGACCGGATTCCAATCGGGTTCACATGACCCCAATAGCTTTCCGTCTGCGGGTGCACCTCCGGGTTTCCATACACTTCGCTGGTCGAGGCCTGGAGGATCTTCGCCTTGACGCGCTTGGCCAGGCCGAGCATGTTGATCGCGCCGTGCACCGAGGTCTTGGTGGTCTGCACCGGGTCGAACTGGTAGTGCACCGGCGAAGCAGGGCATGCGAGGTTGTAGATTTCGTCGACCTCGACGTACAGCGGGAAAGTCACGTCGTGCCGCATCAACTCGAAATTCGGGCTCCCGATCAGGTGGGCAATGTTGCCCTTGGTTCCGGTAAAGAAATTGTCGCCGCAGAGCACGTCGTGCCCTTCGGCGACCAAGCGCTCGCAGAGATGCGATCCAAGGAATCCGGCACCTCCAGTGACAAGGATGCGTTTGCGGGAACTGTGCCTTCTCATTTGCCTTTGCCCGACGTGAATTTTGCCACGGGCAAATGATACTTTCTTCCGGTCAATCCGGCTGCGTTGAATCTGCACTCTGGCCCGCAAGCATGCTCGCGGGCGCCAAAACGTGACTTTCGGAAAAACGACAGCATCAGCACTCCACGCGATCCGCAATTCCGGTTCCGGAGGCGACCGAATTCTCGCAGAATCCGGGAGGCGCCACCGCTCGACTCAGCACGGGCACTAGCAGTATGGTGAAGTAAAGGGGGCCTCTTGGCCGAAGGTGCTCGCGCGATGGGTTGGGCGAAGTCGATCTCAGCCGCGTTGACCATCTCCACCATTGCAGCCCTTCCGGCGCAAGCGGCGGAGATGAACAGGAAGGCGGGCGCGGCCTCCGCCGCGACCCGGGGCGGGATGCCGCTGATCGATCCATTCACGCTCACTCGGGCCCCGCCAGCCGGGAACCTCAATGCCCGCACCGGCTGGGCGAAAAGCGAAATAGTGCGCCTGAGGACACGGATCGCATCTTCCCCTCGCGACGCAAGCAATCGAGTGCTATTGGCCGCGCTCGCGGTCGTAATCATCGACGATATCGAGCGATCGCTCGCGATCAACGACCTTCCTCGTGCGATCGAGTTTCGTCGGCTCATCGAGGAAAAGCTCCCGGATGCTCCGTGGGGTCTGGACATGATCGCACGGCATGGCGCAGGCGGCGGAGATTACGCCCTGGGCGTGATGGCGCTCCACGGCATCCTCGGGCAACGCGACGGGGCAATCGCGTGCTCGTTGCTCTCATCTGCGTGGGCGAAGGGATTCCGCGGTTCGGCGTATCGCCTCTCAGGATGCTTTGCAGAAAAGGAGCCTGGGCGCGAGTCTTCGTTGTTGGAGCAAGCGGCCGACGCTGGTCATCCCGCCGCCGGCGAAACTCTCGGCCGCCGTTGCCTGGAATCGGCCCCGCGGGACACGGCATGCGCCTTTGCGCGACTGTCCACGGCGTCCGCGGCGGGACGTGCCTCTGCAAAAAGCCTTTTGGGCTGGATGTACGCACAGGGCGTCGGCGTAACGGCCGACCCCCTGCGAGCGCTTGCCCTCTACAACGAGGCCGCCGGGGCCGGCGACGTTTCGGCCAAGAACAACCTCGGAGAACTGTACGAATCCGGACGCGGCGTCGCCGTCGACTGGGCCAGGGCCGCGGGCTACTACCGGGAAGCCGCGGAAGCCGGCTTCGCACCGGCCCAATTCAATCTCGGCCGCCTCTACGCGGCAGGGGCCGGTCTTGCGCAAGACCCCGACAAGGCGCGTACGTGGTTGCGCTCTGCGCTCGAAGGGGGCATCCAGCCGGCGCAGAAGATTCTTGACTGGCTCGATACGCAAACCGATATCGGACGCTAGCGACCGGTGCGGAGAGGTATTTCATTGCCGGAATATCGGCTGAGGAAGTCCGCGTAGGAACGCTTCAATCCCGCATCAAGCGGGGTTTGCGCCTTCCAACCGAATGAAGCCAGCCTCGATACGTCGAGCAGCTTTCTCGGGGTGCCGTCCGGTTTTTCGGAATCGAATTTGAGGCGGCCTTTGAAACCGACAGCGGCACAGACCCTCTCTGCAAGGTCACGGATGGTCAACTCGACCCCACTGCCAACGTTGACGATCGGAGGCGTGTCGGCGCTTCCGCAGGCGTGCCGAAAACGCGAGTCCGGCAGCGACATCAAATGCACGAATGCGCTCGCGGCATCCTCCGAATATAGGAATTCGCGCAATGGGGAACCGGTGCCCCAGATCACGATATCGGCAGCTTCGGCGATCTTGGCCTCGTGGCATTTCATAATCAACGCCGGAATCACATGAGAACCCTGGAGATCGTACTTGTCCCCCGGGCCGTAGAGATTGGTAGGCATTGCGGCCAGGAATTGCGTGCCGTACTCACGGTTGTAACTCCAGCACATCTCCACGCCGGCGATCTTGGCAACTGCATAGGCGCGATTGGTTGCCTCGAGCGGCCCGGTCAGCATGTACTGCTCACGAATGGGTTGCGGGCAATCGCGCGGGTAGATGCACGACGACCCGAGGTAAAGCACGCGCCTCACGCCATTGCGCCAGGACTCGTCGATCAGGTGCGCGGCGATCAACGTGTTTTCGTGGATGAACTCGGCGGGAAAGGTGTTGTTCGCAACAATGCCGCCAACTCTTGCGGCTGCGATGAGCACATACTCGGGCTTCTCTTCCTTGAAGAACCGGCGCACCGTGGCGAGGTCGAGCAGGTCCAGCTCGGCTCGCGTGCGCAATACAAGGTTGTGGAAACCCTCGGTCTGGAGCGTGCGAACGATCGCCGACCCTACGAGCCCGCGGTGCCCCGCGACGAATATTTTCGAGCCTTTCTCCATCTTTCCGTTCCCTTGCAGCTCCGCCAAATCAGCCGGACATAGGATAGGTGATGTAGGGCGAATAGTCGATCTTCCAAATCGGCGGCGCTTCCATGCGGAAGATCTGCCGCAGGTGCACCTCATCGGGGCCGTCGCCAATGCGCATGAGGCGCGCGTAGGAAAGCGCGTAGTGGATCGGGGCGTCATCCGTGCCTCCCATCGCACCGAACACCTGGATCGTGCGATCGGCCACCCGCTGCAGCATGTTGGGGACCGCCACCTTGACGAGAGACACTTCGCGCCACGCGCCGTGGTGGCCCTGCCTGTCGAGCAACCAAGCGCACTTGAGCGTAATGAGCTTCGCCTGCTCGAGCTCGACACGCGATTCGGCGATCCAGCGCTGAAGCGTGTCGTATTCGATGATCGCGCGGCCGAAGGCTTTGCGCTCGGCAGCGCGCGCCACCATCAACTCGATCATGAGACCTGCAAGCCCGATCTGGCGCATGCAATGGTGCACGCGCGCCGGGCCAAGACGGACCTGGGCGATCTTGAATCCGTCGCCCTCTTCGCCAAGACGATTTTCGAGAGGGACGCGTACGTCGGTGAATTCGATCTCGCCGATTGGCGCGACGTGATCGCGGCAACCCATCCATCGCACTTCCCTCGCCAGGCGCACGCCGGGCGCATCCATCGGCACCATGACGATGCTGTGGCGCCGGGTGCGGTCTGTCGCCTTGTCCTTTACCGCCCCTGTCACGCCCATGAGCATGATCTGCGTACAGCGCGGATGCGCCGCCCCGGTCGAGAACCATTTGCGGCCGTTGATCACATAGTTGCCGCCTTGCTTGTCGATCGTCGTTGCGATGTTGGTCGCGTCCGACGAAGCGACGTCGGGCTCGGTCATCGCAAAGCACGAACGGGTTTGGGCTTCGAGCAGCGGCGCAAGCCAGCGCTTCTTCTGGTCGGGGTTCGCGCAGTTCTGCAGCGTGATCATGTTCGGCACGTCCGGCGCCTGGCAGTTGAACGCCTCCGGCGCCCATGCGAGCCGTCCAAGGATTTCGCAGCAACCTGCGTACTCGAGGTTGGAAAGGCGCGTGCCGGGCTCCCCCGGAGCGAGTTCCGGGAGGCCGAGGTTCCACAGCCCCTGCGCGCGCGCCTTCGACTGGAGCTCGCGCATGAATGGCGCGGCTTCGTCGCGCTTCACGACATGGTCGTGCCACTCCCGATTCCGGGGCAGCACGTACGTATCGAAAAATGCCTGCATGCGCGGCCATTGTCGGAAAGTTCGAAATCCATGGGGCCTCCGGGTTCGGCCAATGGTAGTGCCGGGCAGGTATCTGTGGAAGAATCGAATCGCAGTTACAAGAACGACGAGCCCTGACAGGCAGGAGGAGACATGAAATTCATTGCAAGAATTGTGGGGGTGCTCGCTTTCTGCGCGGGCATTGCGCACGCACAGCCTTACCCGTCGAAACCGGTCCGCGTCATCGTTCCCTATCCTTCGGGCGGCATCGTGGACCTGCTTGCACGGGCGATCACCGAGAAGATCGCCGCCGGCTGGGGACAGCCGATCCTTGTCGAGGGCCGACCGGGCGCCGACAGCAACCTCGGCACGGAATCGGTCGCCAAGAGCGCCCCGGACGGCTACACGTGGCTGATGACCGGACCCGCCGTCCTGTCCAACCCTTCGATCTACACCAACCTGCCTTGGAGCCCGTTACGTGATTTCCAGGGCGTGGGCGTCGCGGTGTGGAACCTGAATGTTGCTGTCGTGCCGGCCACGCTGCCGGTCGCAAACCTCGCAGAGTTCGTCGCCTACGCGAAGGCGCGTCCGGGCCAGCTCAACTTCGGCAATCCGGGAACCGGCTCGTCCAATCACCTTTCGACCGAGTTGTTCTTCCAGGTGGCGGGGATCCAGCTCACCAATATCGGCTACAAGGGGCAACCGCCGGCGATCCCCGACCTGATCAACGGCCAGCTCCAATTCAAGGTCGTCGCGCTCGGCCTCGCGGCACCGCATATCAGGAGCGGGCGATTGAGAGCGCTGGCGGCCTTCAGTCCGCTGCGGCTCAAGCAGCTGCCGGACGTGCCCACGGTTTCCGAGGCGGGTTATCCCGAAGCCGGCCTCGTGCCGTGGTATGGCATCTACGTCCCGAACGCGACGCCGAGAGATGTCGTGGCGCGCATCAACGGCGAAATCAACAAAGCACTCGCCTCCCCGGACGTGCAGGAGCGGATCGAAAAGATCGGCGGCCTCCCCGGCCCGGTCAAGACCACCGACGAAATCCAGGCGATGATGAAGTCGGACTTCGAACGCTGGGGCAAAGTCGTTCGCGCGGCCGGGATCAAGCCTCCGCAATGAGCCGCGAAGAAGCCCGCGAGAAGCTCTCGCAGGAACATCTCGCTTTCGCAGCCGCTGGTCGGACTCAGGAAATACGACGAAACCTGGGAGAAGAAAAATGAGGAAGCGGGCAGGATGAAGACCTTCAAGTCAGAGCTTATCTGCGGCGCCGGCGGCGCGGAAATCAGCGGCCTGGACCTCTCAAAGCCGCTCCCTGAGAAAACCAAGGCCGAACTGCGCCACGCGCTTGCCGAGCACTGTGTGCTGTTCTTCCGAGACCAGAGGCTCGAGCCCGAGCAGCAGAAAGCATTTGCGCGCCAGTTCGGGCCCCTGGCCGAAACGCCCTTCATCAAGCCGCTCGAGGGACACCCGGAAATGATGCGGGTCGTGCGCGAGGCCGACGAAAAGAAGAAACAGAATTTTGGCGGCCGCTTGCACTCCGACATGACCTTCCAGGAAGCGCCGGTGCTGGGAACCGTGCTCTACAGCCGCGAGTCGCCGGCGGTCGGCGGCGACACGATCTGGACGAACCAGATGCTGGCATTCGAGGCGCTTTCGCCGGCAATGCAAGGCATGCTCGAGAAGCTCAACGTGATGCACAGCGCGAAGCGCTCCTACGGCCCGCAAGGCACCTATGCGGACGACGACCTGAAGAGCATGCGCATCAACGCAAGCGAAACCGCCCTCAAGGAAACAGCTCACCCTTGCGTGCGGACCCATCCCGAAACCGGGCGCAGCATCCTGTTCGTCAACTGGGTCTACGCGATCCGATTCGAGGACATGACCGAGGAGGAAAGCGCCCCTCTGCTCGAATTCCTCAACCGGCACAGCCAGCGTCCCGAGTTCCAGATCCGCTTCAGATGGACAAAGGGGACGCTGGCCTTCTGGGACAACCGCTCGACCCAGCACCTCGCGGTCAACGACTACGCCGGCTACCGGCGCGTGATGGACCGCGTCACCATCGCCGGGGACAAGCCCTACTTCACTCCGGCTTGATCCCCGCCTTGCGGATCACCTCGCCCCAGCGCGGGGTGTCGCGGCGGATCACGTCGGCGAATTCCTCCGGTGTCGTGCCGGTGGCCAGCAATCCCATCTGCAGCATTCGCTCGCGCCCGTCGGGCGTCTGGATGATCCTGTTGATCTCGGCGCTCATGCGCTCGACGACCGCCTTGGGCGTGTTTGCGGGGGCCATGATGCCGTTCCAGCCCGCGATGTCCAGGGGCTGACCTTGCTCGACAAAGGTCCGCAGCTCGGGAAACGCCGGCCAACGCTTCGGCCCGGTGACAGCAAGCGCGATCAGGCGGCCCGATTTCACGAACGGACTGACGGCCGCGAAATCCTGGATCGCCATCTGCGCATGGCCGGCAACCACATCCTGCACTGCGGGTCCCGCGCCCCTGTAGGGAATATGGGTCATGTCGATCCCGGCCGAACCCTTCAGCATCTCGCCATAGATATGTGAGGTCGAGCCAGTGCCGAACGAGGCGAAGCTGACCTTGCCCGCATTGGCCTTGGCATAGGCGACGAACTCGGCAAGCGTCTTGGGTCCCAGCGCGGCCGGCACGACCATCGCCAGCACCGACAAGCCGATTTGCGTGACCGGCGCGAAATCCCGCAGCCCGTCATACGGCAATTTGAGATGCACGTGCGGATTGATCGAAATATTCGACACGTTTGCGTAGACGAAGGTGTATCCATCCGGTGGTGAGTTCTTGACGCCCTCCAGGCCGACGATGCCTTGGGCACCCGCCTTGTTCTCGACGATCACGTTCTGGCCGAGCACCGGCGAGAGTCGGTCGGCGAGAAACCGCGAGACGAGGTCGGTCTGGCCACCGGGCGGATAGGGCGCCACGAGGCGCACCGGCCTTTCCGGCCAGTTCTGCGCGAGGCCGACCGAGGAAACAGCGAGCGCGAAGAACGCGGCCAGGATTCGGGAAGCAGCGCCGCCACCCCTGCGGCCGGGCCTCAGGGGAAGCGACACGGGATGCGATGCGCTTGGGCCGAAGGGGGACCGCGGGGCGATGGCGTACATGAACGTTACTCCTTTCAAATTACGGGTGCATGACTGCGGCCTGACAGACTGCGGCCTGACGATGCCGCGAAAACTGCTCGCGGGTTCGATCGTGCGGCGCACCATGATCGAATTGAATTCAATCCGCACGGATGTTCGCAGTCTTGATCACGGCGCCCCAGCGCGCGATCTCGCTCTTGAGGAACCGGTCTGCTTCCTCGGGCGAATTGCCGATCACGTCCGAGCCGCCATCCAGCAGCCGCTGGCGCACTTCGGGGATGGCCAGGGCCTTGACCATTTCCGCATTCAACTTGCCGACGATGTCCCGCGGCGTGCCCGGCGGGGCGAGGAAGCCGAACCATGCGACCGTCTCGAAGTCTTTCACGCCGGCCTCCGCCAACGAGGGCACCTCCGGCAGCAAGCGGTGCCTCTTGGCGCTAGTCACCGCGAGCGCATGCAGCTTGCCCGACTTGAAGTGCGGCAGGAGCGAGAAGAGATTGTCGAACATGACCTGGATCTGGCCGCCCATCAGGTCGGCGTGCGCCGCACCAGAGCCTTTGTAGGGCACGTGAACCATGTCGATGCCGGCGTCGATCTTGAGCTTCTCTCCGGTGACATGGTGCGAGGTGGCCACACCCAGCGAACCGAAATTCACCTTGCCCGGATTCGCTTTCGCATAAGCGATGAAGTCCGGCACCGTTTTGGGCTGGAACGCAGGGTTCGCCGCGAACCCCAGGGGCGAATGCGTGAGCACGGTCACCGACGCGAAGGCCGCAGTGTCGTACTTGAGGCCCCGGAACGCCGATGCGGTAATCGGCGTCGCCGCCGTGGAAAGCGCAAGCGTATAGCCATCGGGCGGCGACTTGAAAACGAGCTCGGTGCCGATGGTGCCTCCTGCACCCGCGCGGTTCTCGACAAGGAAGGGCTGGCCCATGGATTGCGTGAGCCGGTCCGAGATCAGGCGCGCGATCGTGTCGGACGCGGCCCCGGTGCCGAACGGCACCACGACCTTGACCGGCCGCGACGGGTAGCCTTGCGCGTGGGCTTGCACTGCAAAAGCCAGTAACAGCAGTGCAGCGGCGCGGGTGATCGAACGGTTCATCGGAAAATCCCTCTGTGATTGTCGAAACCGGAAAGCTAGGCTGATGCCCGCGCGACGGACCGCTCGAGTGTCGTCGTGCGGCGCAGGTCGCGGCGCGCTGCAAGATCGTATCGCTTGCCGCGATGCAAGGTCGAGCGGTTGTCCCACATGACGTAGTCGCCGGCTTGCCATGTGTGGGTGTACACAAATTGCGGCTGCGTAGCATGCTCCAGGAGTTCCGCCACCAGCAGGCGTCCTTCCGGGACCGTCATGCCGCTCACGCGATCGATGTGCACGCTGGGGTAGAGCACCTTGCGGCTCGATCCCGGATGCACATGCACTAACGCACGCTCGACCGGCGGGAACCGCCTGAGCTGTTCTTCGCTGTAGCGGTCGTCGCCGAGCGCGATGCGCGAGTGGAACGCCGAATGCCGTCCGGTGCGGCCCGCTAACAGGCCTCGTGTCTGCTCGGGCAACCCATCCCAGGCGGCGCGCAGGTCGGCCCACTGCGTCTGGCCGCCCTCCGCGGGGACGACCACGGCCGAGAGCATCGAATACTTGACCGGCACGTCCTGGAAAGTGCTGTCGGCATGCCAGAGCTGGTTCGCGAGCACGCCGATCAGCCTGGCGTTCTCGCGATCGGCGACCGCGCCGTCGAGCGCCAAATTGCCGATATCGATGAGTTCCTCGTGTTTGAACCGTGTGGCCGCACCGGTCGCCTTGCGCAGGCCGGCATCGAGCGGGCCAAATTGCCTCGCGCAGGCGACCTGCTCGGCCTCGGTCAGCGGCTGGTTGCGAAACACCAGGACTGCGTATTCGTCCATGGCGGCGTCGATCGCGCGAATAGTATCGGCGTCCAGCGCTTGCTTGAGGTTCAAGCCGAACACTTCGGCAGCAAACAGTGGATGCAGCGGCTTCAAAGACAGACCCTGTCCCGGGTTCATGCAGATTTCTCCTTAGGATTGCGGCATGAATATAGCACCCGATGGGACAGGCACGGCCGCGCGGCTGCGAGTTCTCAAAGACGCCTGCGCGTTGTCGGACAGCCAAAGGCATCACGCGAAAAAAAACTCAATTCTTTAACTTTTGGATCCTTAGATCCGCGTGCCTATTGACTCTGATGTCTATTCTTGTACCGGCACAAGTACAATCTCCGGGCATCCGGGACTTTCAGTGCTTCATCGCGCCATGCTTGGCGGCGTGGCTGGCGCCGGCGCCCGCGGCCTCGACTGAAAAATCCACCTTCACCTCGCCGGACTTCTCGAAGCGCAGCGTCACCGGCACCTTCTCGCCCGTCTTGAGGGGCGCCTTCAGTTCCATGAACATCAGGTGATAGCCGCCGGGCTTGAGTTCGACCGCGCCTTTGGCCGGCACGTCGATGCCCTTCACTTCGCGCATGCGCATCACGTCTTTCTCCATTGCCATCTCGTGGATCTCCATGCGCGCCGAGGCGGGGCTCGTCACGCCGACCAGGCGATCGCCTGCTGCGCCCTTGTTGCGGATGGTGAGATAGCCGCCGCCAACCGCGGCGCCTGGAGGAGTGGCCCGGGCCCATGGCTTCTCGATGAGCAGATCACCTTTCGATTGGGCAAAGGACACACCCGGCGACAGCCCGATCAACGTGCATGCAAGAAGCAAACTGAAACGATTTCTCATGACGCATTTTACCCTGCCGAAATTCGCAACCTCGCGGTCTGCGCGGATCCTGTGCTGCGTACCCAGATACCCGCGGCAGGGGCAGGGGCCGGTGAAGAGATATGGCACCAGGTGCGAGTCGGGCACGCAATCGCCCCGGCGTCACTGAACCAAGGGCGAGTCGGCCGCCTCCAGGTCGACCCCTTCCATGCACGCCTGTCCAGCGAGCAAAGCCAGGTACTGACGCAGCGCCGTGACGAACGTTTTCTGACGCAGCGACATGGCCACGGCACCCTGCACCGATTCGAACGGTTGCGCCACGCCCGGATCGCGTTCGAGGACTTCCACGATATGCAGGCCGAATCGACTATGGACGAGGCGCGGCAGCACCCCGACTTCCGCGTGACCGAAAATCTCACGTGCGAATTCGGGCGCGCAGTCCGCGGTCCCGAGCCAGCCCAGCTCACCGCCCTCGGCGCCGCTGGGACAGTTGGACCACTCGCGCGCCGCTTTCGCGAACCGTTCCGAAGACTGGCCGTCATGACAGCGAACGTCGAGGAAGATCGGCTCGGCGCGCTTGCGCAATGCCACGACATCGACGCCTGGCGTCACCGCAAACAGGATGTGGCGCACCCTTGCCCTTTCGCCCGTTCGGTACGCCGCCTGGTGCGCAGCATGGTGCCGGCGGCACGCTTCTTCCGATGGCTCGGGCGGTGTGACTTCACGCTCGAGCAGCGCCTCGATAGCCCCCGACGCCGCTTCGCTCGTCACCCCGTCGCCGCTTGGCACGTCGTCCGCAGCGAGCTGCCAGGCAGCCTGGGCTGCCTGGCGCAGGAGCTCGGTGCATGCACGTTGACGCAAGGAGTCCATCGAAAGCGCTTCATCCGGGCTATGCAGGGGCACGCCGTTGATTCGGGCGACGCAGGACACTGGCATGGCGGTGATTGTCATCGCGCTCTCCTCGGCCGCGGCTCAGATTCGGGCGCGCGGCTGGTTATGCCCGGCCGGCAGGTTGAGCCTGCGGCTGCGCACGATCTGGTGGGGACGGATCAGGTAGTAGACCGTGGCGAACCAGCTCCATATATGCACCAGGCGGCTGAAAGGGAACAATAGGAAAATCGTCATGCCGAGGACGATGTGCACAAGGTAGGGCCATGGAAGCACCGAGAGGGAACTGGCGTCGACGGGCCGCAGCGTCATGATTCGCTGTGCCCAATCGGCCAGGATCAGCATGACGCTGCCGTCGGTGTGCTGCAGGGAAAACGGCAGGGTAATGAGACCGAGGGTGAGCTGCACCCACAAGATCAGCAGGATCGCGATATCGGTGCGATGGCTGGTCAGCCGGATGCGTGGATCGAAGAGGCGCCGGTACAAGAGCAGCGAGAGCCCGATGAAACACACAAGACCCGCAAATCCGCCGGCAACGACGGCAAGCATCTGCTTGGTCGCAGCCCTCATGAAGATCCCATACAAGGCGTGCGGCGTGAACAAGCCGACGAGGTGGCCGAAGAACAGGAACAGGATGCCGAAGTGAAACAGGTTGCTGCCCCATTTCAGCGTGCCTGCCCGCAACATCTGGGACGAATCGCTTTTCCAAGAGTACTGATTCTGGTCGAAGCGGATCAGGCAGCCGAACACGAACACGGTGAGGCATACGTACGGGTAGACCTGGAAGAGAAAGCCGTGCAGTGCGCTCATGATGCAGCTCCTGTCGCCGCGCCGGAATTCCGGACGATGTGGATGGGTTGTGGTTGGCCCGGCCGCGCCTGGCCCTTGACGGAGCAGCCGTCGAAGACGACCGGTTCGGCCCAACTTTCGTCCAGCGGCTCCTCGGCCGCTGGCTTGGCCGCCCGCGCCTTTTCGCCGGCCAACTCGAGCAACGCACCGAGAACAGCGGCGCAGGGACTGCCGCGGCCCTGCAAGGCGTTGAAGATCGCGTTGAAGATGTGCGTCATCTCGCCGAGAAACGCACGCGCCTCGCGCGGCGGCTGAGTCGAGACGAATTCGAGCACCGCCGGCAGGAAGTCGGGCCACTCACCCTCCGCGAGGATCAGGCCGGCCTTCTCGTAGGTCTGGCCCAGGTCGATCATCGCCGGACCACGCTCGCGCGAATCCCCATGCACGTGCTCGAAAAGATGCAGCGAGGTGCCGCGGCCGCGATCGAACAATTCGACGTAGTCAGCCTCGGCTTCCAGTGGTTCGGCGCGCATGAGCGCCGCGATCAACGCTTCGAGTTCGGCCCGGCGCGCCCGCGGCAGCGCAGCTTCGGTTTGCACGAGCTCGAGCATCTCGCTCAGGTGCCTGCGCTGGCCGGCGTCCGGATAGCACAGGAGCGCGGACAGCACGCGCAGGGTCTTTGCCATTGGCCGAGACAGGTTCAATGCAAACATGTTCAGACCTCCGCCTTGATGGGAATGGTGCGGCGCTTCTCGCTGCCGAACAGGCTCGTTTCGCTGGTGCCCTCCGAGCAGCCGTTGCCGAACGAGAAGCCGCAACTGCCGCGCACGTTGAACGTGTTTTCGGCGTATTCCCGATGGGTGCTGGGAATCACGAATCGATCTTCGTAGTTGGCAATCGCCATGGTCCGATACATGTCCTCCACTTCGGCCTGGGTGATGCCGACCTGATCGGGCACGGCAGTGTTGAGGCGATGCTCGATATGCTTCTCGCGCTGGTAGGCGCGCATCGCGAGCATGCGCTCGAGCGCGCGTATCACCGGCTGCGTGTCACCTGCAGTGAGCAGGTTGGCCAGGTACTTGACCGGGATGCGCAGCTGGTTGACGTCGGGGATCGCGCCGTTCGCGCCGATGTGGCCGGCGTTGGCCGCCGCGCTGATCGGCGACAGGGGCGGCACGTACCAGACCATCGGCAGCGTCCGGTACTCCGGGTGCAGCAGGAGCGCGACCTTCCATTGGACCGCCATCTTGTAGACCGGGCTGCTGCGTGCGGCCTCGATGCGCGGATAGCAGAAGATGCACTTCTCGGCCTTGCCGCTCTTCCAGTTGTAATAGATCTTCTTGTAGGGGCAGCCGCTAACGCACATCCGCCAGCCGCGGCACTTGTCCTGGTCGATCAGCACGATGCCGTCTTCCTCGCGCTTGTAGATCGAGCCCGAGGGGCAGCTCGCCATGCACGCCGGGTTGAGGCAGTGCTCGCACAGCGGCGGCAGGTACATCATGAACGTGTTCTCGAACTGGCCGTAGATGTCCTTCTGGACTTGTTCGAAACCCGCGTCGAAGTTCTTGTCCTTGCTGCGCTTGGAAAACTCGCCGCCGAGGATCTCCTCCCAGTTCGGGCCCCAGACGATCTTGTCCATCTGCTTGCCGGTGATCAGGCTGCGCGGGCGCGCGGTCGGCGTGGCTTTCATTTCCGGCGCCGACTGCAGGTGGCCGTAGTCGAACGTGAACGGCTCGTAGTAGTCGTCGATCTCCGGCAGGTTCGGGTTGGCGAAGATCTTCATCAGCAGCTTCCACTTGGCGCCCTGGCGCGGCTCGATGGCGCCGTTTGCCTTTCGCACCCAGCCGCCGTTCCACTTGTCCTGGTTCTCCCACTCTTTCGGGTAGCCGATGCCGGGCTTGGTCTCGACGTTGTTGAACCATGCGTATTCCATGCCGGGCCGGCTCGTCCACACGTTCTTGCAAGTCACGGAACAGGTGTGGCAGCCAATGCACTTGTCCAGGTTCAACACCATGCCGATTTGCGGATCTTCATGCCACTTCTCCCTGGGCTTGTACCGGCACGATCAACTCGTCGGCCACCGGCGTATCGAGCCAGTCGATCTTGTTCATCTTGCGAACCACGACGAACTCGTCCCGGTTGGTGCCGATCGTGCCGTAGTAGTTGAAGCCGTAGCTGAACTGGGCGTAGCCGCCGATCATGTGGGTGGGTTTCAGCACGATGCGCGTCACCGAGTTGTGGATGCTGCCGCGCGCGCCGGTGATCTCCGAACCGGGGGTGTTCACGATCTTCTCCTGCGCGTGGTACATCATCACCATGCCGGGGTTGACCCGCTGACTCACCACCGCGCGGGCTGCGATTGCGCCGTTGATGTTGAAAAGCTCGATCCAGTCGTTGTCCACAATGCCCGCGCGCTTTGCGTCGTCTTCGCTGATCCAGACGCAGGGCCCGCCACGACTGAGGGTGAGCATCAGCAGGTTGTCCGTATACGTGCTGTGGATGCCCCACTTCTGGTGCGGCGTGATGAAGTTGAGCGCAATCTCGGGATGGCCGTTGGGCTTGATCCCCTGAATCCCGGCGGTGGTCTTGAGGTCCACCGGCGGGCGGTAGCTGGAAAATCCTTCCCCGAAGGCGCGCATCCACGGGTGGTCCATGTAGAACTGCTGCCGCCCGGTGAGGGTGCGCCAGGGGATCATCTCGTGCGCATTGGTGTAGCCGGCGTTGTAGGAGACAGTCTCGCTTTCGATGCCGCTCCAGGTCGGCGAGGAAATGATCTTGCGCGGCTGCGCCTGGATGTCGCGAAAACGGATCTTCTCGTCCTCGCGGTGGATCGCCAAATGCGTGTGGTCGCGGCCGGTCTGCTTGCGGAGGGCCTTCCACGCCTTTACCGCAACGTGACCGTTTGTTTCAGGCGCCAGCATCAGCACCACCTCCGAGGCGTCGATGTCCGACTCGATCTTGGGCATGCCGAGGGTCGGGCCTTCGGCCGTGACCAGGCCGTTCAGTTCGCCGAGTTGCTTTACCTCGTCCTGGGTATTCCAGGCAATTCCCTTGCCCCCATTGCCGACCTTGCCCATCAGCGGTCCCAGCGCGGTGAAGCGCTTGTAAACGTTCGGGTAGTCGCGTTCCACCACCTGCATGTTCGGCGCGGTCTTGCCGGGGATCAGTTCGCACTCGCCGCGCTTCCAGTCCTGCACTTCGAACGGCTGTGCAAGCTCGGAGGGGCTGTCGTGCATCAGAGGGGTCAGGACGAGTTCGCGCTCCACGCCCATCGCCCAGGTGTGCTTGTTCCTGAAGATCTCGAACTGCTTGGCGATATTTCCCTTCATCTCGCCGAACGCCGCGAGCTTCATCGTGAACAGCGTTGCGAGCATGATCAGCGGCAGCGCCACCCACATATTGAGCAGGCCAAGTCCGGTGGGCGCGGGAAGGTAGAGGTAAAGACCTAGACCGCCGACCAGGAAAGTCAAACCCCACAGGTAAACGATCTCGGCGAACGCGGCCAAGGTGCCCCCATAGCTGGGCGAAAGTGGCAGCAGGTTGTTCATCCCGAACCAGGCCGCAATCACCAGCGGTACCAGGATCGCCGCCCAGATGAAGCCCGCGTTCTGGATGAAGGTGGGCGTACCGGCGCTGATCTTGCCGAGGATCCATCCGCTGTCCTTGAGCAGCGTCATCGGCGCGCCCGCGGCGGCGCCAAAGAGGCCGACGGTCATCACCAGGGGAATCAGGACCTGTATGGTGGTGACGCCGAAGTTGCCTAGTCCCGCGTTGAGTCCCAGAGCCGTGCCCTGAAGCCGTTTGGGGAAAAAGCCGGTGATGTTGGACATTGAGCATGCGAAGTTTCCGCCGCCCACCCCGGACAGGAAGGCCCAGATCTGGAACACCCACAGCGGCGTGGTCTTGTCCTGCAGCGCGATGCCCGTCCCGAAAGCCGGGATGATCAACAGCGCCGAGGTGAGGAAGATGGTGTTCCGCCCACCGCACAGGCGAATGAAGAACGAGGCCGGAATACGCAGCGTCGCGCCCATCAGCCCGGAGATCGCCGTGAGCGTGAACATATCCGCCGGCTTGAACGGAAAGCCCAGGTTGAGCATCTGGACCGTGATGATTCCCCACATCGCCCAGATGGCGAATCCGCACAACAAGTTGGGGATCGAGATCCAGGGGTTTCGATTGGCGATGCCCTTGCCTTTCGTGTCCCAAAAGGCGCTGTCCTCAACGTTCCATTCCGCGATGTCGGCCGCACTGTAGGTGGCTGGCGCACTGGCGCGCGGCGAACTCTGCCCGGCTTGCGTGTTGGTCATGGTTTGCATCTCCGGCTGCTTGACTGTTGGCGTCCCGGCATTCATGTGAAATGCGCGGGTTCTGGGTGCTTGCGGCTGAGTTCCGCGCCCATCGGGCGCACCTCGGTGAAATACATCCACATCAGGGACACCCAGACGATCCCGAACATCAGCATGAAAGCCGATGACCGGATTCCGGTCAGATCCACGAGCGCGCCGAACATGATCGGAAGGATGAAGCCGCCCATGCCGCCGGCAAGGCCGACCACGCCGGAGACCACGCCGATGTTCTTCGGATAGTCGTCGGAGATGTACTTGAACACCGAAGCCTTGCCGATCGCAAAGGCAATGCCCATCGTGAACATGATCACGGTAAACAGCGTTGCGTCGAGGCCGATGTGGAATGACTTGGGCCCGCTCACGGTGTGGATGACGAAATCCGTCTGCGGGTAGGAAAGGAAAAACAGGCACACGAGCGAGACCCAAAGCACCCACCACGTGACGGTGTGCGCGCCATATTTGTCGGAGAACCAGCCGCCGATCGCGCGCAGCACGCCTCCCGGGATGCTGAAGCCGGTGGCCAGGAGCGCGGCAAGCTTGATGTCGAAGCCGTATTCGGAAATGTAGTACTTGGTCATCCACAACGACAGCGCCACGTAGCCACCGAATACGATCGAGTAGTACTGGCTGTAGCGCCAAACCTTGGCGTCCTTAAGTACGGCCAGCTGCTCGCGCATGGTGACGTTGGATTCGCCCGTGGCATGTTCTTCATCTGTGTAACTGAAGAACCAGAACGCGATTGCCGTGACCAGCATGAGTACCGCATAAACTTGCGGCACCATCGCCCAACCGAAAGCCACCACGATGCTCGGCGCTACCAGTTTGTTCACCGCAGCGCCCGTGTTTCCAGCGCCAAAGATGCCCATCGCGAGGCCTTGCCGATTCTTCGGAAACCAGCGCGCGCAATAGGCAATGCCGACCGTGAACGAGCCGCTGGCTATGCCCACGAACAAGCCCGTCACAAGGAAGTGCCAGAACTCGGTGGCGCGGGAAATGAACCAGATCGGAAATACTGTCGACAGCATGAGGATAAAGAACACGATCCGCCCGCCGAACCGGTCGGTCCACATGCCCAGCGGCAGGCGGATCAGAGATCCGGTCAACACCGGCAGCGCCACCAGGACGCCGAACTGGGTTTTGTTCAGGCCCAGGTTTTGCTTGATCGGAATGCCGATCACCGCAAACATCATCCAGACCATGAAACACACTGTGAATGCCGTCGTACTCGCCGTGACTACCGACCAGGCCTTGTAGGTCTGTGTTGCCATGCCTTGCTCCCTCGGTTTCGAACTCACGAAACGAAGTCTGCGCGAGGGGCGCGGAGGGCATTTGATCCAGATCAACCGAAGATGTATTTGAAATCTATCTTCAGAAACGCCGCCTACAATTCCTGCCCATGCACCTGACGAGTTTTACCGATTACACGCTGCGCGTGCTCCTGTACCTGGGAGGACGTGCGAAGGATGAGCGCCTGGCCACGATCGGCGACATCGCCTTTGCCTACAGGATTTCAGAAAACCATTTGCGCAAGGTCGTCCACCACCTTGCGAAAGAGGGCTACATCAAGACGACGCGCGGCAAAGGCGGCGGCATGGCGCTCGCGCACCTGCCGGAGAAAATAAATCTCGGCGAAGTCGTGCGGGGCGCCGAAGAAAGGCGCGGGCTGGTGGGCTGTATTCCGGACGGCGAACCACCCCGCGTAATCCTGCCGGCCTGCAATTTGCCGCAGATCCTGGCCAAGGCGATGCACGCATTCTTCGCAGAGCTCGACAAGCACACGCTGGCAGATGCGGTGCACTCTCCGGAGCGGCTGGCGAAGATACTCTTCACACCGGCCCTGCGGAATTGAGTCGTCCGACGGCGCCTACGTCCTCGCATCCTCCATCTCCTGGAGCTTCCTCCAGAACACCTTGCCGGTGCCGGTCTTCGGCAACTCTGCAACGAACTCGACCACGCGCGGGTACTTGTACGCGGCCATGTTCGCCTTGGCCCAGCCGATGATGTCCTCAGGGCTGGTCTTGCCGCGAGACGGTGCCTTGAGCACGACGACCGCCTTCACCGATTCCCCGCGATAAGCCTCACGTGTCGAAATCACGCAGGCCTCCTGGATGTCGGGATGCGCGTAGAGCATCGCCTCGACCTCGGCCGGCCACACCTTGAAGCCGGACGCGTTGATCATCCTCTTCAGCCGGCCAGTGATGAAGAAGTAACCTTCCTCGTCGAAGTAGCCGCGGAAAATCCGCGGGCCGCGGCTAACGATCTTGCTGTGCGGCGGACACGCGCGATGGCGAGAAATGGTACGACGCTTGCGGCCCGTCCGCACCAGCTAAAGTTAGGTTGCCGGCCGCTTCGTCGCAACATACTCACGAAGGGCACGATTGACAGCTTCAGAGTCCGGGAACAGCGCGTGCAGGTCCGGATCAATGAGAACGATGTTCGTACCTTCGCGGTATCTTTTCGTGTATCTGCCGCGCACGCCGGATCTGATTAGATCCTCTGAATATTCATCTCGAAGGGTATCTTTATCGTTGCTCATAGGCTTTGCGCTCTCGCGGAGTCATTGACCGAGCAGATATCGGTCGAATTCGATCGCCACGTTCAGTATAGGACACAACCAGGTACTTGCCCCCTTTCGACGTTCCGAAGATCAGATACCGATCTTCCTCCGCTGAGTGGTCGGGGTCAGGGACAGTCGAGGAATGATCATCGTCAAATACCTCGCATGCCTCTAAGAATGAAATTCCGTGCTTGCTCTCATTCGCACGAGCCTTTTCCGGGTCCCATTCAAAATCCATGACATCGGCTCTTCAGGCAATCTAACGAATAGCGTTTATCTGCCGCCGTACAAACGCTCAATCCTGTCGCGGCGGCAATGGCGGCGGATAAACCTCGTTGGACTGAACCGCCGCTCGGGCGGTGGCTATGGGGATTGTAATCCTGCGGGGGCGCGATTCAATGATTCTGGCAGAGCGCGGATCGTGTCGAGCGATGGGCCGGAAAGTAAGCGCGCGGACAAGGCCGGTCGAGAAGTTCGCAAATGCTCGCGTGCGAACACCAACATCGGGTGAATCGGACCGAACGGGCGAACAGTGCCCTGGCGAGGGACGGCGCCAAAACAAAAGTCCACCAACTGCGTGCGCTTCGCGGGTTTCATGGCGGTCCACGAACGGGCGGTACAGGCACCGGCGCGATGGGCGCGGTCGGTATGAGCCGGCCGATGGCGCAGTGTTTGCAGCGCAGCCATTCGATCCGGCTGATGCGACCGATGAATTGCTCGACCGACTCGATGACCGCCGGATCGGGTGTGGGCGCCGAGAGCGCCGCGCGCGCCTGTGCCAGCTTCACCGCCTTGCCGGCCGGGCCGAGCGGGCCGTAATGGCGGATGCGCTTGAAGCCCTTGGGCAACACGTGCAACAGGAAGCGCTCGATGAAGGTCTGGGCGGGCACGTGAAGGGTGCGCTTGCGATTGCCGCGAGCCCAATCGCGTACCCGCAAGCGCACCGTGTCGGTGTCCATGCCCAGGATGCGCTCGTTGGAGATTGCCACCCGGTGCGCGTAGCGGCCCAGATACTCGAGCACCTGCTCGGGTCCGCCGAGGGCGTGTTTGGCGTAGACCACCCAGTCATGCACGTAGAGGCGAGTCAGAAGATCGCCCCACGCGGCCTCGGTCCACGAAGCCTCGCCCCGCAGCGCCTCAGCGCGCAGTTTCCCGTCCTCGCGTGCCTGCTTGAGGGCGGCGACGAACTTGCCCCGGAAGACCTTGGAGAGTGCAGTGATCGGAAACAGAAAGCCGTGCTTGGCCGCGACCCACTCCCCGTCGGCCTTCAGCGCCCCACCCGGCACCAGCGCGTGCACATGCACATGCCGCCCCAAGTCCTGCTGCCACGTATGCAGCACCAGTGTGAACGCGGGGGTTCCTCCCAGCCGGCGCGGGTTGGCTGCAAACTCGGTGAGCGTGGCCGAGACCGCACCGAAGAGCATCTCGTAGAGGGTGCGCGGAGACTGCCCGATGAGTCCATTCAGATCATGGGGCAGGGTGAACACGAGGTGAAAGTACGCCACCGGCAACAACTCGCGCCCTCGCGCGGCGAGCCAGGCCTCCTTGGCTCGGGTCTGGCACTTCGGGCAATGGCGATTTCGGCAGGAGTGAAAGACGTGTCGCGTCTTGCCGCAGGCCTGGCAGGTTTGCACGTGGCCACCGAGGGCGGCGGTGCGGCAGGACACGATGGCGCGCCACACCTTCGCCTTGGCGACCGACAGGATGTGGGCCGCGAGATAGGCCGGGCCGTTACAGCGCAGCACCTCGGCCAAGCCCACCTTGGTGGCAGAGCCAACCATGCCTGGGGCTCAGCGCTTGGGTGGATCGAGCAGTTCCAGAGGAGAAGTGATACTGGTCAGGTGGCTGCGCGCCAGATGCACGTAGATCAAATGTGCAGCTACACATTTGATCTATACGCACGTGCTCAATCGCGGCGGTCGCGGGGTATTGAGTCCGCTGGACCGGATCGATCCGAAGCCGGTGGCATGAAGGCCGGCGGCATTACAATGAAATCGCGACCCAAGGAGAAATGATGGGAATCATCCGCATCAACCTGCGGCTGGCGAATGACGCCAAACCCGAACTGGAGGAAATCGACGCCGAAGCCCTGGTGGATACGGGCGCATTGCATCTTTGCGTTCCCGAGCATGTGGCCATGCAATTGCAGTTGCGAACGCTGGAAACCCGTGAAGTAATTCTCGCCGACGGCAAGCCGCATCGGGTTCCGTACGTGTCGCCGTTCCGGATCGAACTTCTGGGCCGTCATGCGGTTTGCGGGGCGCTCGTTCTGGGCAGCCAGGTATTGCTTGGATCGATTCCGATGGAAGATATGGGTCTGATCGTCGAGCCCGCGCGCCTCAAGGTGTCCGTCAATCCGCAAGCGCCGAATATCCCGATGTCGGTGGCGACGGTAAGCCAGTCGAAACAGGTCACGAAACAGGTCCCGTGCCGCCATCGTCATTCGTCAATTTGAAGACTTTCAGTTCAAAACGCCCTTATCCAGAGCGGCGCACAAGGCAGTTCGCATATCGGTGCCAGTACAAATCATGCAGCCGGTGAAGCGACCCTTGCGTTCTCCTCCTCCTGCAGCTTTCGCCAGAACACCTTGCCGGTACCGGTCTTGGGCAGCTCGGCAACGAATTCCACCACGCGCGGGTACTTGTATGCGGCCATGTTTGCCTTTGCCCATTCGATGATGTCCTCGGGCCGGGTCTTGTCGCGCGACGCGGCCTTGAGCACGATCACCGCCTTGACCGACTCCCCGCGATAGGCGTCGCGCGTCGAGATCACGCAGGCCTCCTGAACGTCGGGGTGCGCATGGAGCATCGCCTCGACTTCGGCCGGCCATACCTTGAAACCGGAAGCGTTGATCATGCGTTTGAGGCGGTCGGTGATGAAGAAATAGCCTTCTTCATCGTAGTAGCCGAGATCCCCGGTGCGGAAGAACGTATGGCCGTCGAACTCGATGAACGTGTCGCGGGTTGCCTGAGGCTGGTTCCAGTATCCGTGGAAGACCTGGGGGCCGCGGCTGATGATCTCGCCGACCTGGTTGGGGCCGAGCTCGACGCGCTTCTCAGGATCGATCACGCGCGAATCGGTGTCGAAATACGGAATCCCGGCGCATTGCTTCTTCGGCCGGTGCACCGGGTTCACATGCGTCGGCGCAGCCGTTTCGGTCAGACCGTAGCCCTCGAGGTAAGGCAGGCCGATCTTTTCTTCGAGCTTTTTCGCCACCGCCTCCGGCATCGACGCGCCGCCGCCGCCGACCCGCGTGAGGCTCGACAGGTCGTAGCGGTCGAGGTTCGGGTTGGCGAGGAAATCGATCAGCATCGCCGTGATGTTGGTCCAGCCGGTGACCCGGCAGCGCTGGATCAGCAAGCCTGCGCAATCCCGGTCCCATCGCGTCATCATCACGACGGTTGCGCCGACGATGATCGGAGTGTTCATGTTGCCCTGCATGCCGGTTACGTGGAACATCGGCAGCACCCCGAGGACCACGGAATCGCTCGACGCGGTGCCCCAGTACACGCCCCCATTGGCGGTGCACATGATGGTCGAGTGCGGGTGCATGCAGCCCTTGGGCTTGCCGGTGGTCCCCGACGTATACGGCAGCACCGCGAGATCGTCGGGTCCCGCGAGGTGCTCTCCCGGCGCGACGCGCTCGTCCAATGCACCCGACCACAAAGCGACATCCTTGCGCGACGGATCCATGCGTGGCGCGCGCACAAAATCGGGCAGGGGCAGATCCGTACCGGGATCGATATAGTCGGAATAGGCCGCGAGGATGCAATGGGTCAGGCCCGACGCGCCCAGGAGCGGTTCGAGAAACGGCCAGAGCTCCTGCCCGCACAGCACGACTTTGGCGCCACTGTCCTCAGCATAGTGGCGCAATTCTTCGCTGCGGTTCATCGGGTTGACCGGGACCACGGCGGCGTCCGCGCGCAGGATCGCGTAATAGCCGATCACGAATTGCGGGCTGTTCTGCATATAGAGCAGCACGCGGTCACCCCGCTTCACGCCACAGCGCTGCAGGTACCCGGCGAGAGCGCACACCTCGGCATCCATCCGTGCATAGCTGATGTCCGCGCCGTAATAGTGGATTGCCGCCTTTTCAGGGTAGCGCCGCGCGCTGACGAGCAGGTTGAAATACAGGCTGGTCTGCGGGATGGACAGGCGCTTTGGCAGACCGGGCGGCCAGTGCGGAAAATGTCGCGTGAACATGGTCTAGGCCGAAAACCTGCGAACGGCTTTCTCGTCCCAGCGCAGGCCGACTCCGGGTCCCGACGGCGTGATCACATGGCTGTCCTCGATGACAACCGGCTCCTCGAGGATAGGCACCGCCCAGTCAACGAACTCCAGCCAATGACAGGTGGGCGTCACCGCGAGCAGGTGGCAGCTGATTTCCGGAAACAGGTGCGACGACATTTCGAGTCCCGCGGCCTGCGCAAGCGCCGCGGCGCGCATCCAGCCGGTAACGCCGCCGATGCGCTGGGCGTCGGGCATGACGTAGTCGCACGCGCCTGCAGCCAGCGCCCGGGCCATTTGCTCAGGCCCCATGAAGTTCTCGCCGAGCTGGACCGGTGTGGCAAGTTCGGCCGCGATGCGCGCATTGCCTTCGAAATCGTCGGCACGCGTCGGCTCCTCGATCCAGTGCAGGCCGCCTTCCTCGTCGAGCATGCGGCCGCGCAGGATCGCGTCATTTGCAGTCAGGCCCTGATTGAAGTCGCACATCAGCGTCACGTCCGGACCAATGGCCTTCTTGACGGTTCTCAGGGCCGCGAGATCGTCTTTTGCATTCGGGCGACCGAGCCGAAGCTTGACCGCAGAGAAGCCCTCTTTCACAAGCGCTTCGGCCTCCTTGGCCAACGGCTTGAGGGGCATGATGCCCAGGCCTTTGGAGTTGTACGCCCGCACCGGTCGAGGCGTACCCCCGAGCACTTTCACTAGTGGCTGGCCAACGCTTTGCGCGTAGGCGTCCCAGGCAGCCATGTCGATGCCCGCCATCGCGATCAGCACGATGTTGTGCACGCCGAGCAGCGTGAATTTCTGCCGCAGCTTCTTCTCGATCTCGAACGGGGCGACCGCATCACCGGCGATCATCTCGCCCATCGCCTCACACAGCGCCACGATCGGCTTCAGGTGAGGGCGGCCGATCGCGAAAAGGTAGGCGCGTCCGGTGATGCCCGCCGTGGTTTCAAGATCGAGCAATACCAGCGGCGCAATGCTGACCGCCCCGGTACTGGTTTGCAGGGGCAACCGCATCGGCACTGCGACAGGGCGCACGCGCAACCGCCGGACACTTAGTTTCGAGTCTTTCAAGTCAGGGCTCCTCCTCCGGAGCGGCGATTGTCGCACCGCAGGTTCGCATCCGCCATTGCGCGACCGCCCCCGGCCCGGCGTAAGCTTGATGTTCCAAAGGAGCATGACCATGAACACCGCCACCCTTCCCGCCGCGGCCCTGAGCGCCGCCCCGACCCTTGAAGCGCTATATCCGCTTCTCGCAAGGCTCTCGATCGGCGCCGGCTGGGACAAGCCGGAGCCGGCCATGTGGCCGCAGCCCAAGCAGAATTTCCTGCCTTTCCACTGGCGTTATGCCGACGCTGCCGCGGCCTTCGAGGCAGCCTCCCGGTTGGTTTCCACCGAGCAAGCCGAGCGGCGCAACCTGATCCTCGTCAATCCAGTGGCCGGAAACATTTACTCCACGCTGCGCACGCTCGTGGTGGCCTACCAGTCGATCCTGCCCAACGAGACCGCGCGCTCGCACCGCCACTCGCCGAACGCTCTTCGCCTCGTGCTCGACGCCGGCGGCGGCGCTTACACGACGGTGAACGCGAAGAGAATCCCGATGCACGCAGGCGACGTGGTGCTGACCCCCTCGGGCTGCTGGCATGGCCACGGTCATGACGGCGACCGGCCGGCGACCTGGATCGACTACCTCGACGTACCGCTGGTGCAGTTGCTCGAGCCGATCTTCTTCGAGCACCATCCGGCCGGCATTGAGCAGCCCGACCGTGTTACCCCCGACTCGCCCTTCATCTTTTCCTTTGCCGCAACCGAAGCCGGGTTGGCCGCTGCCCCGGTCGATGCGCAATACGGTCGCCAGATCGAATTGGGCAAACCGGCGCTGAAGACGGTGGGCCTGCACATGATGCAGCTTGCGCCGGGGATGCAGACCGCGCCGGTGCGCACCACGGCCAACAATGCCTACACTGTGGTCCGTGGCGAAGGGCGCACGATCGTCGATGGCGAGTCTTTCGAGTGGCGCCGTGGCGACGTCATTGCTGCGCCGGCGTGGCGGCCGCACCATCATGTGGCCGGCAGCGATGCCATCCTTTTCCGGGTGACCGATACGCCGGTCATGGAGGCGCTGGGCCTTTTGCGCAGCGCCTGACTCTCAGCGGCCGTGAAAGCGCGGCTTGCGCTTCTCCATGAAGGCCTTGCGGCCCTCCAGGTAGTCTTCACTCACGGCGCAGCGTTCGATCGCGGCCAGGCCCCTCGCAATGTCGGGCTCGCCGGTCGGCCGCACGAACTCCTCGATGAGGGTCTTGGAAGCTGCGATCGTGAGCGGCGCGTTGTCGGCGATCCCCGCCGCCGTCTCGCGAACAAAAGCCTCGAGCCCTGCCACCGGCAGCACACGGTGCACCAGGCCGATCGCCAATGCTTCCGCCGCGCTGTAGCGGCGACCTGTGAAGAAAATCTCCCTCGCATTTGCGTGGCCGACGGTCTCGACCAGGCGCTTGGTGCCCTCCGTGCCGTAGCCCAGGCCCAGCCGCGCGGCGGGAATCGCGAATTGCGCGTCCTCGCTGCAATAGCGCAGGTCGCAGGCGAGCGAGATCTCGACGCCACCGCCCATGCAGTAGCCGCGGATCATCGATATCACCGGCTTGTCCGATCCTTGCAGCGCGTGCAGCGCCTCGTCGAGCAGGCTGTCGTAGGCGTTCACCTTGTCCGAAGTCTCGCGCGCCTTGTCGAACTCCGAAATGTCGGCGCCGGCGGCAAACGCCTTGACCCCTTCGCCGCGCAGGATGACCACGCGCACTTCCGGGTCGGCGTCGAACTGCGCCATCGACTTCGGAAAGCCGCGCCACATCTCGCTCGAGATCGCGTTGAGGCGCCCGGGATTGTCGAGCACGAGCCAGCCTATCGCGCCTTCCTTCTCAGCTCTGAGGCGTCCCGGCATCTCAGGCTCGCTCCGAGGGCATCTTCGGCCGCCCGTCCGGCCCGAACACTGAAGTCTTGAGTTCAGCACGCGGATCGCGCGCGTCCCAGCGGCCCGACTCGACCTGGTGCAGGAAATCGGCGAGCAGCTGGTTGAAGAGCGCCGGTTCCTCGAGGTTGATGCCGTGCCCGCTCTTGGGCAGAACCGCAAGCCCTGCCTTCGGAATCGTGCGCTTGATCAGCAGCGACGGCTCCAGGCACGCTTCGTCCTCATCTCCCGTCATCACAAGCGCGGGCACATCGATGGCCGCCATCTGGTCGGTCATTTCGTAGATGCAGGGGCGACGCCCCTGGTACCCCTGTGAACAATTGGCCGAACCCTCGGCAGAGTGCTCGGCAAGCTGGCGCGCGAATTCGGCAAAACCGCGGGGGTCCTTGTTCTGGAACTGGATCCGCGTCGGTCCATGGCCATAGGTTGCGGCCATCTGTGCCATGCCCTCGGAGCGGATTCGATCGGCCAGCGCCACCGCTTCGACCTGGAACTGCTTGTAGGTGGCCGGATGCGCGCCCGACCCGCAGCCGGCGATCGTGAGTGAAAGCGCTCGTGCCGGCGTGCCCTTCTTGCAATACTCCATGCCGAAATGCAGGGTAGCGAACCCGCCCATCGACAGGCCCACCACATGCGGCGCCGGGAGCTTGAGCGCGTCGATCACCGAGCGGATGTCATCGCGCCAGCGCTCTTGCGAATAGCTCTCGAAACTCTTCGGCACGTCCGATGGCACGTAACCGCGCGCGCTGTAGGCGATGCAGCGATAACGGCGCGAGAAATAGCGCACCTGCGGCTCCCAGCTTCGATGGTCGCCTGCGAACTCGTGGACGAACACGATCGGCGTGCCGGCGCCGGTGTCCTCGTAGTAGAGCTTTACGCCATCGTCGGTCGTCAGGTGGGGCATGTGAACGCTCGCTTTCTAGGATTGCCGGACGCAGGTAGAGTGTCCGCGCATTGACTTACATGCGGCAAGCCTATCCAATATCGTGCCGTACACATAGAGGAGTTTCATGGACTTGAACCTGAAGGGAAAGCGCGCGCTGGTGACCGGCGGCTCGAAGGGCATCGGCAAGGCGTGCGCGCAGGTGCTGGCCGAGGAAGGCTGTTCGGTGATGATCGCCTCGCGCGACGGCAAGGCACTCGAGGCGGCGGCGGCCGACATCAAGGCGAAAACGGGGTCGGACGTGAAATGGAAGGCGGCCGACCTTTCCCTGCGCGGCGTGGCCGAGGAACTCTCGAACTGGGCGGGCGACCTGGACATCCTCGTGAACAATGCAGGCGCGATTCCTGGCGGAGACCTGCTCAAGGTGGACGAGGACACCTGGCGAAAGTCCTGGGACCTGAAAGTTTTCGGCTATATCAACCTTACGCGTGCGGTGTATGCGCGGATGAAGGAAAAGAGGCGTGGCGCAATCGTCAACGTCCTCGGCAACGCCGGCGAAAAGCTCAACGCCGCCTATATCGCGGGCTCGACGGCCAATGCCGGCCTGATGGCGTTCACTCGCGCGCTGGGCGGTGCGTCACATGCAGATGGAATCCGGGTGGTCGGCGTGAGTCCCGGGCCGGTGGCGACCGACCGGCTGTTGAATTTGTTCAAGCAGATGGCCGCGACCAAGCTGGGCGACCCGGAAAAGTACGAAGAGCTCTTTACCGGAATGGCGTTCAACCGTCCGGCCACCGCCGAGGAAATCGCGTGGACAGTGGCGTTCACGGCCTCGGACCGCTCGTCCTACACGACAGGCATCTACATCACGATCGACGGCGGGCTGGCGGCGCGTTCATAAAAAACTCTCCGGCTTCTTCTAGCCGCATTTAGTCCACCTTCGAGCCCGACTCCTTGATCACCTTTGCCCATTTGATGGTTTCGGAGGTGATGAACGCGGCGAACTGGCTTTGCGTGCCGCCGACTGGTTCGGCCCCCAGTTCCGCGAAGCGTTTGCGGATTTCATCGCTATTCAGGATCTTCACGCTTTCGCGATTGAGGCGCTCGGTGATCGCCGGCGGCGTATTACCGGGCGCCAGCATGCCGAACCAGGTATAGGCCGCGTAGCCCGGCACGGACTCGCCGATCGTCGGGACTTCGGGAATCTGCGCGACACGCTTTTCGGTCGATACGCCGAGTATCTTGAGCCGCCCCGCGCGGTACGGCTGCAACGCGGTGGTGAGATCGTTGACCATGAGCGGGATCGCGCCGCCGATCAGATCGGTCGTCGCCGGGCTGAGGCCCTTGTAGGGAACATGCACGAGATTCGTGCCGGTCATTGTCTTGAACAACTCGCCGGCGAGATGCGTGCCGCCGCCATTGCCGGACGAACCGTAAGCAAGATGGCCGGGTCTCTTCTTCGCGATCTGGATCAGTTCGGCGATCGTATTTGCCGGCAGCGAAGGATTTGCGCAAAGCACCAGCGGGATCCACGACACCTGAGTGATCGGCGCGAAGTCCTTCACCGGATCGAAAGGCAGCTTGCTGTAGAGGCTCACATTGATCGCATGTGTGCTGATCGCCCCCATCAGCAGCGTGTAGCCGTCCGCGGGCGACTTCGCGACGATGTCTGCACCGACGTTGCCACCCGCCCCGGGACGATTGTCGACCAGCACGGTCTGGCCGAGCGCTTGCGTGAGCCCGCCGGATAACGAGCGCGCCATCAGGTCCGTAGGCCCGCCCGGAGGATAGGGCACGACGAAACGGATCGGCTTTGCCGGATATGCATCGGCAGCGCCGGATAGGGCGGGTAGCGCCGCAGACAGCGCCACGAACACACAACAGAGGGCATTTTTCATCGGCTTTCCTGGTGACTACATCTTGAGACCGAACACCATGGCCGGTCTGAGGCCAGTTCACTAAAAAAACGGGGAGAAACGGGGATATACGTCTTAGCTGGCCTTGCGCAGTTCATACCCTACCCGAGGGAAATGCACGTGCAGCGTGCCTGCCCGCGGGTCGGTGCGACGCACCACGATCTCATCGGCCGTCGCGCTCAGCAGTTCGCCCTTCACGGGGTCATAGGCATAGTCGACCGGCAGCACTTCAATCATTTCACCCAGCTTGAGATCCTCGAGCTCGGTGGCGATACCGCGGTCGATGGTCGCCGGTTTTGAAGTCTTTGCGATCTCCAGTGCCTTGGCGCTGTCGATCGCGGTCGGCGCGCCATGTCCAAGCTTCGCGATCCTCTCGACGAACGCATCGGTCTTCGGGAAGGGATTCAGGATTGCGCGCACACCGGGCGCGCGCCAGACCGGCCAGAGCGTGTGGTAAAGGCCGAAATCGGCGAGGCACGCCGACGAACCGAGCACGAACGGCCGGCCATCCTTGAACTGCGATTCGATCTTGGGCAGGAAGTGGAGCATGGTCGCGCGATTCTCGTTGATCGGCCCGCGGCGCACCGTCCCGCCCTTGCGCATCTCTGCGCGATCCTTGCGGAAGGTGTCCATGAATTCCGGCGTCACGTCCGGAAAGAACACCTTGAGGGTATGGGGCGTGAATGCAAGCGGTACCGCGTTGTTGAACAACACCGCCTCGGCAAAGGATGTAATCGCGCTCAACGCAAGGGTATCGCCGTAGGGAAACAACGTCGGTGACGGCGCGTAATCCTCGATTGCGCGGGCGATCAGGCCGGAATCGCAGTAAATGTCGGCGCCGATCTGCAGCACTGGCGTCCTGCGGTAGCCACCAGTCAGCGCGACCACGTCGGGTTTGGGCATCACTGCCGGGATGGTTACCGATTTCCACGCGAGACCTTTGAACCCGAATATCGCGCGGATCTTTTCGGCATAAGGCGAAGCGGGATAATGGTGAAGGACGATCTCGGCCATGCGCGCTCCTCGGGAGCTGCTCGGTAACACGGCAATCCTAAGCTATGATTCCCGTCCCCCATGGCTCGAACTGTGAAACGCCCATGAAAGCAGTGCTCTGCAAAGCCTTCGGCCCTCCCGATACGCTGGTCTACGAAGACGTTCCCTCGCCCGTACCAGGAAAGGGCGAGGTCGTCGTGACGGTCAAGGCGGCCAGCGTGAATTTTCCCGATGTGCTGATCATCGAGAACAAGTACCAGTTCAAGCCACCCTTGCCCTTTTCGCCCGGCAGCGAGCTCGCGGGCGTGGTGAAATCCGTCGGCGAAGGCGTGACCGGCTACAAGGCCGGCGACAAGGTCATCGCCTTCACCGGTGCTGGCGCATTCGCCGAAGAAGCCAGAACCGAAGCCGACCGCCTGATCCCGATGCCCGAGGGCATGGACTTCGAAACGGCAGCCTCGTTCATCCTCACGTATGGCACTTCCGATCACGCGCTTCGCGATCGCGCGGAGTTGAAAGCGGGCGAGACTTTGCTCGTGCTCGGCGCCGCTGGCGGCGTGGGTATCGCGGCGATCGAGATCGGCAAGGCACTCGGCGCGAAAGTCATCGCTTGCGCCTCGAGCGCCGACAAGCTCGACGTGTGCAAGCAGCATGGCGCGGACGAACTCATCAACTATTCGACTGAGGATCTGCGCGAACGCATCAAGGCGATCACGGGCGGCAAAGGCGTCGATGTGGTGTATGACCCGGTGGGCGGCGCCTACACCGAGCTTGCGCTCCGATCGACGGCGTGGCGCGGACGACTTCTGGTCGTCGGGTTTGCGGCCGGCGATATCCCGAAGATCCCGCTCAATCTCACGCTGCTCAAGGGTTGCTCGATCGTCGGCGTGTTCTGGGGCGATTTCACCAAGCGCCAGCCGAAAGAATTCATCCAGAGCGTGACGCAGTTGGGCAAGTGGTTCCGTGAGGGCAAGCTCAAGCCGCATATCTCCGTGAAACTCCCGCTCGCCAAGGCCGCCGACGCGCTGAAGATGATGGCCGCCCGGCAAGTAAAGGGCAAAGTCGTGCTGGTTCCCTGAGCAAAAGCCTGGATGTTCGGGTTTGCCGCCTGCCGCGGGCTGATTCAGGCCTCGAGCGGATCCGCATCGGGCAGGGTGCCGTCTCCATCGCCCAGCGGCCGCTGCATCGTTACCGTGTCCACCCAGCGGCCGAACTTGAAGCCGGTGGAGCGAAGCGTCCCGGACCGCAGGAACCCGAGGCTTGCATGCAGGTTGATCGAACCCGCGTTACCGCTGTCGCCGATGACCGCGATCAACTGGCGGTAACCGAGTTCGGTGCAGCGCTGAATGAGCAAGGACAGGAGCGCCGTGCCAATGCCCTTGCCGAAAAGGCCGTCCTTCACGTAGATCGAATCCTCCAGCACGAACCGGTAGGCCGACCGTGCACGGAACAAGTTGCAGTAACCGTAGCCGACCACGCTGCCACCCATATCCGCCGCAAGGTAAGGCAGCCCGCGCGAACTTACCTCGTCGAACCGGCGGCGAATTTCGTCGATATCCGGCGGGATCTCCTCGAAAGAGGCCAGCCCACTCAAAACGTGGTGCGCGTAAATCGACTGGATCGCGGGCAGGTCGCCCGGGGTCGCTGGCCTCACGTGGAGGTCAGAGGGCGTAATCGGGTTCCTCGCGATCGAGGAGGCGCTTGAGCGCGCCGAAGTGCGCATCGGCATACACGGTGTTCTGCTCGAGGAGCATCGCATAAGTGGCGCGCGCCACCTTGTCGGTGACCGGGCGGAGCTTGCGGCCGGTTGAAAGGGCAAGAACCTGGAGGCGGCAGGCACGCTCGAGGTAGTAGAGCAAGTCGAAGGCCTCGGCCACGCTTTTCCCCACCGCGATCACGCCGTGGTTGGCGAGGAACATCACCCGCTTGCTCCCAAGCACCCGCGCGAGCCGGTCCCCCTCGGCGTTGTCGACGACGAGGCCGTTGTACTCGTCGTCATAGGCAATGTCGTCGACGAAGCGCAGGGCGTTCTGTTCCACCATTTCCAGGCGCCCGGGCACGGTCAGGGTCAGCGCGGTCGCGTAAGGCATATGCGTGTGGAGGACGCAGGCGGCGTTCGGGTTGGCGAGGTGGATGCGCGAGTGGATGTAGAAAGCGGTCTTCTCGAATTCCCCCTCGCCCTGAAGAATTTTGCCGGATGCATCGAGCGAAAGCAGGTTCGAGGCGGTGACCTCGCTCCAGTGCAGCCCGAAGCGGTTGAGCAGGAACCGGTCACGCGTCCCCGGCAGCATCAGGGACAGGTGGTTGCAGACACCCTCGTGCATGTCCATGCGCACTGCCAGCCGGAACGCGGCGGCAAGATCCACCCGCGCGCTTCGCTCGACACTGGATTTCGTTTCGATGTTCTCGGACTTACCCATGGATTCTCCCCGTTGCCAACACGAAGACTATAAGAAAAAGGGCAGCCGAAGCTGCCCTTTCCCCTGATCGGCGAACCGAACCGCTTACTGACCCGTAGTCGCCTCTGCGGGCGCTTCCTCGCCGTCGGGGGTGAATTCCGGGGGGGGCGGCTCGGCTGCCTGCTGCTTTCTCATGTTGTGGAACGCCATGCCGGTGCCCGCCGGAATCAGCCGGCCGACGATGACGTTTTCCTTGAGGCCGCGCAGGCCGTCTTTCTTGCCCATGATGGCGGCTTCGGTCAGCACGCGGGTGGTCTCCTGGAAGGAAGCCGCCGAGATGAAGGAATCCGTCGACAGCGAGGCCTTCGTGATGCCCAGCAGCATGTACGAAAACGTCGCCGGCTTCTTGCCTTCCTTTTCGACCTTCTCGTTGTCTTGCAGGATCTCGGCGCGCTCGGCCTGCTCGCCAACGATGAACTCGGTTTCACCCGGATCATCGATCTGCACGCGGCGAAGCATCTGCCGCACGATCACTTCGATGTGCTTGTCGTTGATCTTGACACCCTGCAGGCGGTAGACGTCCTGCACTTCGTCGATAATGTAACGCGCAAGCGCCTCGACCCCGAGCAGGCGGAGCAAATCGTGCGGATCCACCGGTCCATCGACGATCATCTCTCCCTTGTTCACGACCTGGCCGTCGTGCACCAGCACGTGCTTGTCTTTCGGGATCAGGTACTCGTGCTGCACGCTCTCGAGGTCGGTGATCACCAGGCGTTGCTTGCCCTTGGTGTCCTTGCCGAACGAGACCGTGCCGGTGACTTCGGCCAGCATGCCGGCGTCCTTGGGCGCGCGCGCTTCGAACAGTTCGGCCACGCGCGGCAGGCCGCCCGTGATGTCGCGAGTCTTGGACGATTCCTGAGGGATGCGCGCGAGAACCTCGCCAACCTGCACTTGCTGATTGTCGCGAACCGCAATTACCGCACCCACCTGGAACGTGATGCTCACGGCGTGATCGGTGCCTGCAATGCGCACGTCTTCGCCGTTTTCGTTGATGAGGCGAACCTGCGGTCGCACGCCTTTGGCGGTGGTGCTCGAACGGCGCTTGGCGTCGATGACGACCAGCGTCGACAGGCCGGTGACTTCGTCGACCTGCTTTGCCACGGTCACACCGTCTTCGACGTTCTCGAAGCTAACCGTCCCCGCGTACTCGGTAATGATCGGACGGGTATGCGGGTCCCAGGCGGCCATCTGCGAACCCGCTTTGACCACTTTGCCGTCGGTAGCAAGCAGCGTGGCGCCGTACGGCACCTTGTGGCGCTCGCGCTCACGGCCGCTGTCATCCACGATCATGACTTCACCGGAGCGGGAAATGACGACCTTCTCGCCCTTGGCATTGGTGACGTAGCGCATGAGCGGCGTGAATCGCACCGTGCCGTTCGACTTGGCTTCGACGTGGCTCTGCACTGCAGTCCGGGATGCTGCGCCACCGATGTGGAAAGTCCGCATCGTGAGCTGCGTGCCCGGCTCGCCAATTGACTGCGCGGCGATCACGCCCACCGCTTCGCCGACGTTGACGAGAGAACCGCGGCCAAGGTCGCGTCCATAGCAGCGGGAGCACAGGCCCCAGCGCGTGTCGCAGGTGAGCGGGGTGCGCACCTTGACCTCGTCGATGCCTAGCTCGTCGATGCGCTCGATGTGCTCTTCCTCGATCAGCGCGCCGGCGTGGAACAATGTGTCCTGCGTCTCCGGGTGAGGGAGGTCGAGGGCCAGCACGCGACCGAGGATCCGCTCACGCAACGCCTCGACCACTTCACCGCCTTCGACCAGCGCCTTCATCGACACGCCGTTGCTGGTGCCGCAGTCTTCCTCGATGACCACGAGATCCTGCGTCACGTCCACGAGTCGCCGGGTCAGGTAACCCGAGTTCGCCGTCTTCAGCGCGGTGTCGGCCAGGCCCTTTCTCGCGCCGTGCGTGGAGATGAAGTACTGCAGCACGTTCAGGCCTTCGCGGAAATTCGCCGTGATCGGCGTCTCGATGATCGAGCCGTCAGGCTTTGCCATCAGGCCGCGCATTCCGGCGAGCTGCCGGATCTGGGCGGCCGAGCCGCGCGCGCCGGAGTCAGCCATCATGTAGATGGAGTTGAACGACTCCTGGTGGGTCTTCTTGCCGTGGCGGTCGATGACCGGCTCGGTGCCGAGTTCGTCCATCATCGCCTTGCCGACGTGCTCGCCGCAGCGCGACCAGATGTCGACCACTTTGTTGTAGCGCTCGCCGATCGTCACGAGGCCCGAGGTGTACTGGCTCTCGATTTCCTTGACCTCGGCCTCGGCGCTCTCGAGCAGGGTCCGCTTCTTCTCGGGGATCAGCATGTCCTTCACGCCGAACGAGATACCCGCCCGCGTGGCCGTGGTGAAGCCCGCCTGCATGAGCTTGTCGGCGAAGATCACCGTTTCGCGCAGTCCGCAGCGGCGGAAGGAGGCGTTGATCAGCTTGGAGATTTCCTTCTTCTTCAGCGCCTTGTTGATCAGCGGGAAAGGAAGCCCGGGGGGCAGGATCTCGGAAAGAAGCGCGCGGCCCACGGTGGTTTCGTAGCGTGTGGTCTTCTCGGTCTTCTCGCCGTCGGGGGAGACGTCGTATTCCTTGATCCGCACCCAGATGCGGGCGAGCAGGTCGACCTGGCGCGCCTCGTAGGCGCGCGAGACTTCGGCAAGGTTGGCGAACGCCATGCCCTGGCCCTTCGCGTTGACGCGCATGCGGGTGCCGTAGTACAGGCCCAGCACGATGTCCTGCGAGGGAACGATGATCGGTTCGCCGTTGGCGGGCGAGAGCACGTTGTTGGATGCGAGCATCAGCGTGCGCGCTTCCATCTGCGCTTCGAGCGACAGCGGGACATGGACGGCCATCTGGTCGCCGTCGAAGTCCGCATTGAACGCCGCACAGACCAGCGGGTGCAGTTGGATCGCCTTGCCTTCGATCAGCACAGGCTCGAAAGCCTGGATGCCGAGGCGGTGCAGCGTGGGCGCCCGGTTCAGCATGACCGGGTGCTCGCGGATGACCTCTTCGAGGATGTCCCAGACTTCGGGGACTTCCTGCTCGACCAGGCGCTTGGCCGCCTTGATCGTGGTGGCAAGGCCGAGCAATTCGAGCTTGTTGAAGATGAACGGCTTGAACAGTTCCAACGCCATCTTCTTCGGCAGGCCGCACTGGTGAAGCTTGAGCTGGGGGCCGACGACGATGACCGAACGGCCGGAGTAGTCGACGCGCTTTCCAAGCAGGTTCTGGCGGAAGCGGCCGCCTTTGCCCTTGATCATGTCGGCGAGCGACTTGAGCGGGCGCTTGTTGGCGCCCGTCATGGCCTTGCCGCGGCGGCCGTTGTCGAGCAACGAGTCAACCGCCTCCTGCAGCATGCGCTTCTCATTGCGCACGATGATCTCGGGCGCTTTGAGTTCGAGCAGGCGCTTGAGGCGGTTGTTGCGGTTGATCACGCGACGGTAGAGGTCGTTCAGGTCCGAGGTCGCGAAGCGACCGCCGTCCAGGGGTACCAGCGGGCGCAGTTCCGGCGGCAGCACCGGCAGCACTTCCATCACCATCCAGTCGGGCTTGATGTTGGAGTTCTTGAACCCCTCCATCACCTTGAGGCGCTTGGCCAATTTTTTTAGCTTGGCATCCGAGGTCGTCGCTTCGAGGTCCTTCCTGAGCTGCTCGATGTCGTGGTTCAGGTCGATCGAGCGCAGCAGTTCCCGAATGCCCTCGGCGCCCATCGCCGCCGAGAAATCGTCACCGAACTCCTCTACTTTCGCGAGGTAATCGTCTTCCGTGAGCAGCTGGCAGCGCTTGAGCGCCGTCATGCCCGGGTCGGTCACCACGAAGGCTTCGAAGTAAAGCACGCGTTCGATGTCGCGAAGCGTCATGTCGAGCACGAGGCCCAGGCGCGACGGCAGGCTCTTGAGGAACCAGATGTGCGCGGTGGGGCTCGCGAGTTCGATGTGGCCCATGCGCTCGCGGCGCACTTTGGCCAGCGTCACTTCGACCCCGCACTTCTCGCAGATCACGCCGCGATGCTTGAGGCGCTTGTACTTGCCGCACAGGCACTCATAGTCCTTGATCGGCCCGAAGATCTTGGCGCAAAACAGGCCATCCCGCTCCGGCTTGAAGGTGCGGTAGTTGATCGTCTCAGGCTTCTTGACCTCGCCGTACGACCACGAACGGATCTTCTCGGGCGATGCGAGCCCGATCTTGATCGCGTCGAATTCTTCGTCCTGCTGTACCTGCTTGAACAGCTCGAGTAGTGCTTTCATCGCGACTCCTCAGTCCAGATCTCAAAAACGCTCAAGGTCGATGTCGATGCCCAGCGACCGGATTTCCTTGACCAGCACGTTGAACGACTCCGGCATGCCGGCGTCGATCTTGTGATCGCCCTTGACGATGTTCTCGTACACCTTCGTGCGGCCGTTGATGTCGTCCGATTTGACGGTGAGCATCTCCTGCAGCGTGTACGCGGCCCCGTAGGCCTCCAGCGCCCAGACCTCCATCTCGCCGAAGCGCTGCCCGCCGAACTGCGCCTTGCCCCCCAACGGCTGCTGGGTGACGAGCGAGTAGGGGCCGGTCGAGCGCGCGTGCATCTTGTCGTCGACCAAGTGGTGCAGCTTCAGGACGTGCATGTAGCCCACGGTGACCTGGCGGTCAAAGGCCTCGCCCGTGCGACCGTCGAACAGCGTGACCTGGCCAGAAGTGGGCAGCCCCGCCATTTCGAGCATGGAGTTGATCTCCGCTTCGGAAGCGCCATCGAAGACCGGCGTCGCGAACGGCACGCCGCCCTTGAGGTTGGTCGCGAGCTGCACGACTTCGTCATCTGAAAGGTTCTCGACGCCCTCTTCCTTGCCGCTCGAGTTGTAAATCTTCTGCAGCATTTTCTTGATCTCTATCGCCTTGGCCTGCTGCTTGATCATCCCGCCGAGCTTGAGGCCGAGACCCTTGGCGGCCCAGCCCAGGTGTGTCTCCAAGATCTGCCCGACGTTCATGCGCGAAGGCACGCCCAGCGGGTTGAGCACGATGTCCAGCGGCGTGCCGTCGGCCATGTGCGGCATGTCTTCAACCGGGGTGATCTTGGAGATCACGCCCTTGTTGCCGTGCCGGCCGGCCATCTTGTCGCCGGGCTGCAGGCGGCGCTTGACCGCCACATAGACCTTGACCATCTTGAGCACGCCCGGGGGCAGCTCGTCGCCTTGCGTGAGCTTCTTCCTCTTGGCCTCGAACGCCGCGTCGAATTCGCGGCGCTTCTGCGCGATCGATTCCTTGAGCGACTCGACCTGGCCGGCCGCTTCTTCGTTGGCGAGGCGGATGTCGAACCAGTCGTAGCGCTCGACGCTGTCGATGTATGCCTTGACGATCTTGGTGCCTTTGGCGAGCTTCTTCGGCCCGCCGTTGGCGACTTTGCCGGTCAGCAGCCTCTCGAGACGCTCGAAGGTGTCAGTCTCGACAATGCGCATCTGGTCGGCGAGGTCGGTCTTGTAGCGGCGCAGTTCGTCTTCGATGATCTGCTGTGAACGCTTGTCGCGCTCGATGCCTTCGCGCGTGAAGACCTGCACGTCGATGACCGTGCCCGAGATTCCCGAGGGAACGCGCAGGCTGGTGTCCTTAACGTCCGAGGCTTTCTCGCCGAAGATCGCGCGAAGGAGCTTCTCTTCCGGCGTGAGCTGGGTCTCGCCCTTGGGCGTGACCTTGCCGACCAGGACGTCGCCCGCCTCGACTTCCGCCCCGATGTAGACGATGCCCGACTCGTCCAGGCGCGCAAGCTGGCCTTCGGAAAGGTTGGAGATATCGCGCGTTATCTCCTCTGCGCCCAGCTTGGTGTCGCGAGCGACGACCGTGAGCTCCTCGATGTGGATCGAGGTGAAGCGGTCTTCCGCCACCACGCGCTCTGAGATAAGGATCGAATCCTCGAAGTTGTAACCGTTCCAGGGCATGAATGCGACCAGCATGTTCTGGCCGAGCGCGAGTTCGCCCAGGTCGGTGGAGGCGCCGTCGGCCACCACGTCGCCTTTGGCGATGCGTTCGCCGATCTTGACGATCGGGCGCTGGTTGATGTTCGTGTTCTGGTTGGAGCGCGTGTACTTCGTGAGCTTGTAGATATCCACGCCGACGTCGCCCTGGACCGTCTCGTCGTCGTTCACGCGCACGACGATACGGGTGGCGTCGACATAGTCCACGAGGCCGCCGCGCAATGCGATGACGCAGGTACCCGAATCGACCGCAGCGGTGCGCTCGACGCCCGTGCCGACCAGCGGCTTTTCGGGGCGCAGGCATGGAACCGCCTGGCGCTGCATGTTCGAACCCATCAGCGCGCGGTTGGCGTCGTCATGCTCGAGAAACGGGATGAGGGAGGCCGCCACCGACACGATCTGCGCCGGGGCGATGTCCATGTACTCGACGCGGTCGGGCGTCGACAGCGAGAACTCGTTCTTGTTCCGGCAGGAGACCAACGTGTCGACCAGCTTGCCTTGCTTGTCGATCTGCGCGTTCGCCTGGGCGATAACGAAGTTGCCCTCTTCGATGGCCGACAGGAAATCGATCTTGTCGGTGACCTTGCTGTTGGTGACCTTGCGATACGGTGTCTCGAGAAAGCCGTATTTGTTCGTGCGCGCGTAAAGCGCGAGCGAGTTGATCAGGCCGATGTTCGGGCCTTCCGGGGTCTCGATCGGGCAGACGCGGCCGTAGTGGGTCGGGTGCACATCGCGCACCTCGAAGCCGGCGCGCTCGCGGGTCAGGCCGCCGGGTCCCAAGGCGGAAACGCGGCGCTTGTGCGTGATCTCCGACAGCGGGTTGGTCTGGTCCATGAACTGCGACAACTGGCTGGAGCCGAAGAATTCCTTGATCGCCGCCGAAATCGGTTTGGCGTTGATCAGGTCGTGCGGCATCAGGTTGTCCGACTCGGCCTGCGAAAGGCGTTCCTTGACGGCACGCTCGACGCGCACGAGGCCGGCGCGGAACTGGTTCTCAGCCAGTTCGCCGACCGAGCGCACTCGGCGATTGCCGAGGTGGTCGATGTCATCGATGTCGCCGCGCCCGTTGCGCAATTCCACAAGGATGCGGATCACTTCGACGATGTCTTTGGGCGACAGCGTGAGGCGCTGCTCGATCTTTACGTCGAGCTTCTGCTTGTCCAGGCCCTTGGATTTGAGGTCATGGAACATCTTGTCGACGACGGCCTGCGCGGCCTCCGGGCTGTTGATGCCCTCGAGGCTCACCTTGTGCAGGTGCAGCTCCGGCGCATTGCCGAAGTACTCGCGCACGGACTCCTCGGCTTCCTTGGGCAGCGCGAGGTTCTTGAGGCGAACCTGCCAGCTGTACTCGCTCGGGGCGCCGACGCGGCGGTTGAATTTCATGCGACCGACCGACGAGAGGTCGTAGCGCTCCTCGGCGAAGAACAGGCCGTTGAAGAGTGCCTCGACGGCATCTTCCGTCGGCGGCTCGCCGGGCCGCATCATGCGGTAGATCGCGATGCGCGCGGCGTTGAGGTTTGCTGTCTCGTCGACGCGAAGTGTCTGCGAAACGTAGGCGCCCTGGTCGAGGTCGTTGATGAAGAGGGTATGAATCTTCGACACCTTGGATTCACGCAATTGCGCGAGGAGGGTCTCGGTAATTTCGTCATTCGCATTGGCGATGATCTCGCCGTCGGCGCTGACCACGTTGTGGGCCAGCGTGCGGCCGAGCAGGTACTCGTCCGGCGCGTCGATCTTCTTGATCCCGGCGGCATCCATGTCACGGATGAGCTTGACCGTGATGCGCTTGTCCTTTGCAACGATCGGCTTGCCTGACTTGTCGAGGATGTCGAAGCGGGCCACTTCGCCGCGCAGGCGCTCGGGCACGAGGTCGAAGCGCACATGCTGCGTATCGATGTGGAACGTGTCGAAAGCGAAGAACTCCTTGAGAATCCTCTCGGGCGTGTAGCCAAGCGCCTTGAGGAGGATGGTGACCGGCATCTTGCGGCGACGGTCGACGCGGAAATACACGTAGTCTTTCGGGTCGAACTCGAAGTCCAGCCACGAGCCGCGGTAGGGGATCACGCGCGCAGAGAACAGGAGCTTTCCCGAGCTGTGCGTCTTGCCTCGATCGTGCTCGAAGAACACGCCGGGCGAACGGTGCAACTGCGAGACGATCACGCGCTCGGTGCCGTTGATCACAAAGGACCCGGTGGTCGTCATGAGCGGGATCTCGCCCATGTAGACCTCCTGCTCTTTCACCTCCTTGATGGTGGGCTTGGCCGCTTCCTTGTCGAGGATGGTCAGGCGCACCTTGGCGCGCAGGGGGCTCGCGAAGGTGAGGCCGCGCTGCTGGCACTCCTTGACGTCGAACGGGGGTTCGCCGAGCGCATAGCTGACGAACTCGAGGCGCGCGTTGCCGGAGTGGCTGCTGATCGGGAATATCGAGGTGAACGCCGCCTGGAGGCCTTCGTTCTTGCGCGATTCGCCGGGAACCGCCGCCTGCAGGAACGCAGTGAAGGACTCCAGTTGCGTAGCGAGCAGAAACGGCACGTTGAGCACCGCGGCCCGCTTTGCGAAACTCTTGCGGATGCGCTTACGCTCGGTGAGGGAATAGGTCATGGATGCTCCCGTTCAAAAGTGGGAATGCGGGGGAATGCCCCGCGCCCCCGAAAGAGTGCGGGGGAATGCCCCCGCGCCCCCGAAAGAGTGCGGGGGAATGCCCCCGCGCCCCCGAAAGAGTGCGGGGGAATGCCCCCGCGCCCCCTTACAGCTAGCAGAGGACAAAACGAAGACGTGGCCCGGTTGTTCAGCGGGCCTGAAGGCGTCTTGGCTTTGCACTCTGTCGGAATAGGTATGTGTAAAAGAGGCTCGCGGCCCGGAATGGTTCCCGGGCCGCCCGCCTGCAATGCCCTGTTACTTGACCTCGACCTTGCCGCCGGCGTCGGTGATCTTCTTGACGATCGCGTCCGAATCGGCCTTGTTGATGCCTTCCTTGACGGCCTTCGGCGCACCGTCGACCAGGTCCTTGGCTTCCTTGAGGCCAAGGCCCGTGATCTCGCGTACGGCCTTAATCACGTTGACCTTGTTCTCGCCCGCGGCGGTCAGCACCACGGTGAACTCGGTCTTCTCTTCAACCGCGGCAGCGGCCGGGCCGGCGGCCGGGCCGGCAACGGCGACGGCAGCAGCGGCGGATACACCGAACTTCTCTTCCATGTCCTTGATGAGCTGCGAGAGCTCGAGGACGGTCATGTTCGATACTGCTTCGAGGATCTGTGCACGTTCCATTTTCAACTCCGTGAAGATTTGATTCCTGAAGAATCGATAGGGTCAATACGACCGGGCAATCGAGCGGCTAGGCCGCCTGTTTCTCTTTCTGGTCGCGGACTGCGGCGAGCGCGCGTACAAATCCGGTCGGCACCTCGTTAAGGGTGCGGACGAACTTGGCTACGGGCGCTTGCATGGTGCCCATCAGCATGGCAATGAGCTCGTCCCGGCTCGGCATCGTGGCCAGCGCCTTGATGTCCTTGGGGGACATCAGCGTGTTGGCCATCGACCCGCCCTTGATGACGAATTTCTCGTTGTCCTTTGCGAACTCGGACAGTGCCTTGGCGCCTGCCACTGGGTCCTCTGCGATGCCGTACATCAGCGGCCCGACCATTTGGTCGGCCAGCTTCTCGAACGGCGTGCCGGTAACGGCGCGCCGCGCGAGGGTGTTTTTCAGCACCCGCAGATAAACACCGGAGTTGCGCGCCTTGGCTCGCAGGTCCGTGATGCGACCGACGTCGAGGCCGCGATACTCCGCGACGATCACTGCCTGGGCATTGCCCAATTTCGCAGCGACTTCCGACACGACGGTCTGCTTCTGTTCCAGACTCATGCTCAAAGGTCTACCTCCTGGTCTAACTGTTGCGAAACGGGCCGCGTCGATCCGTTTGCTGCGGCCCAACCTCGGCGACCGTTCTTCAGGACTTCTCGATCCTGTTTTGGGTACACCGTCTGCGTAGGGCGACTGCCAGTGTTTAAGCCTCTCGACGACACGCGCTGAAAAATGCGCCCGAAGCCCCTACGGTCTTAGACGACCGCGCGTCCCGGAGGACGCACGGCTGCCCAAATTCGTTATTGCTGCTGCTGTTGCGTGGAGACCGAAGCAACCTCGACTTTTATGCCGAGGCCCATCGTGCTCGAAACCGAAACCTTCCTGAGGTACACGCCTTTCGTGCTGCCGGGTTTGGCGCGGTTCAGCGCATCGACGAGGGCAGTAAGGTTGTCACGCAACTGCTCGGGCGAAAACGACGCGCGCCCGATCGTGCATTGGACGATCCCGGCCTTGTCGGCGCGGAACTGCACCTGGCCGGCCTTCGCGTTTCTCACGGCGCCGGCCACATCGGGCGTCACGGTGCCGACCTTCGGATTCGGCATCAGACCGCGCGGGCCGAGGATCTGGCCCAGCTGGCCGACCACCCGCATCGTGTCCGGCGAGGCGATCACGACATCGAAGTCGAGCGTCCCGCCCTTGATCTGCTCCGCGAGGTCTTCGAAGCCGACGATATCCGCACCCGCAGCCCTGGCCGCCTCGGCCTTGTCGCCCTGCGCGAACACGGCAACGCGCACCTTCTTGCCGGTACCGGCTGGCAGCACGACCGCGCCGCGCACCGTCTGGTCGGATTTCTTCGCATCGATGCCGAGGTTGATCGCGACGTCGACCGATTCGTCGAACTTGGCGGTCGAGGTGTCCTTGACCAGGTTCATCGCGTCGATCACGGGGTAGGTCTTGACGCGATCGACCTTGTTTGCGAGCGCCTGGCGGCGCTTTGAGACGTGGGCCATGGTTACATTCCCTCCACGATGACGCCCATCGAGCGGGCGCTGCCGGCGACTGTACGCATCGCTGCATCGAGATTGGCTGCGTTGAGGTCCGGCATCTTCACCTTGGCGATGTCCTCGACCTGCTTCTTGGTGATCTTGCCTACCTTGTCGGTGTGCGGGCGCGGGCTGCCCTTTTCCAGGCCCGCGGCCTTCTTGATCAGCACCGAGACCGGCGGGGTCTTGATGATGAACGTGAAGCTCTTGTCCGCGTAGGCGGTGATCACCACGGGGAGCGGAAGGCCCGGCTCGACTTTCTGCGTCTGGGCGTTGAACGCCTTGCAGAATTCCATGATGTTGAGGCCGCGCTGGCCGAGCGCGGGACCGATGGGCGGCGAGGGATTCGCCTTGCCCGCCGGTACTTGCAGCTTCACAAAGCCGACGATCTTCTTTGCCATGAGGCTCTCCTGGTGGGTTCAATCGAGCGCGGCAATTGCGCGCTCTCCCCGGTTAAAAAACGTCCTGCTCAGACTACGTACGCTTGCCGGTCAGGCTTTCTCCACCTGGCCGAATTCAAGTTCGACCGGTGTCGAACGCCCGAAAATCGTGACCGCCACGCGCAAGCGGCTCTTCTCGTAATTCACATCCTCGACCGAGCCCTGGAAGTCGGTGAACGGGCCGTCCTTGACGCGCACCAGCTCGCCGACTTCGAACAGCACCTTCGGCTTGGGCTTTTCGACGCCCTCCCTCACCTGCTGCATGATCGCGTCGACTTCGCGTTGCGGGATCGGCGAGGGTTTGGTTGCGGTGCCTCCGACGAATCCGGTCACCTTGTTGGTGTTCTTCACCAGGTGCCAGGTGTCGTCGTTCATTTCCATTTCTACCAGCACGTATCCGGGGAAAAACTTCCTCTCGGACATGTGCTTCTGGCCGCCCTTCATTTCGACGACCTCTTCGACCGGCACCAGAATCTGGCCGAACATATCGCGCATCCCGGCCCTCGTGATACGGTCCTGGAGGGCGCGCTGAACCGATTTCTCGAAGCCGGAGTAGGCATGCACCACGTACCAGCGCTTGGTCGTTGCTGCCGCAATGTCTTTTGCCGTCATGTCTTTTTCCACCCCAGGATGAGGTCGTACAGGACCCATTCGAGCGTCTTGTCGCTCACCCAGAGAAATACCGCCATTACGAAGACGAACGCGAATACCGCCGCGGTCGTTTGGATCGTTTCCTTGCGCGTGGGCCAGACGACCTTTTTCGCCTCGACAACGGCCTCTCGGCCATAAGCCACGAACTGCTTGCCCGGCTCCGTGAACCACGCGACCGCGCAAGCCGCCGCGATGCCCGCGAGGATGGCAAGGATCTTGAGGATGAGCGCCGATTCGCCCAGGGCGTAGTAGCCCGCAATCCCCGCGGCCACCAGGAGCGCCGCAACCACCAGCTTGATCGTGTCCGCCATCTTGTGTTTCAGCAGTCCTTCAGTTCGTTTCCTGCGTGTTGCCTGATCGCATGTCCTGCGGGATTCCTTGGCAGGCCAAGAGGGAATCGAACCCCCAACCTTCGGTTTTGGAGACCGACGCTCTGCCAGTTGAGCTATTGGCCTGCGGGTAAGCCCTTGCTACTCGCGCATCTATTCGCGCATCTATTCGATCACCTTGGCCACGACGCCGGCGCCCACCGTCTTGCCGCCCTCGCGGATTGCAAAGCGCAGGCCCTGCTCCATCGCGATCGGCGCTATCAGCGTCACCACCATCTTGATGTTGTCCCCCGGCATCACCATCTCGGTTCCCTCCGGCAGCACCACCGCCCCCGTCACATCCGTCGTGCGA
>CANKMT010000044.1 GCA_947482825.1 Betaproteobacteria bacterium
CCGCCCGGCCAGATCGACGTGCGGTTCGAAGGCTGCGTGGTGAGCATCAACGGAAAGGTCGTCGGCTCGGGCGCGGGGGTCGAGGCCATGGGCAGCCCGGTGAACGTGGTCGCGGCAGTGGCCAACCGGCTGGCGGAGTTCGGCGAGAAGTTAAGGGCCGGCGAGATCGTGATTACCGGCGCGCTCTGCGGGCCGGCACGGGCGGTGAAAGGGGATCGGGAGGCGGTGGTGGAATTTACGCGGCTGGGAAGGGTGAGCGTGCGGTTCGAGGCTTAGTACGAGGCTCAGTATTGACGTAAACATCAATTTCAGGAAGAATCGTTGATCTTTAAATCATCCCAATAGAGATGACTCCGGCCGCCCTCCTCGAACAACTGCGCCCCGCGGCCGTCCGCCTGTTCGGCAATGACCGGCGTTGGGCGCAGGCCTGCAACCTGCCGCCGGAGACCTTGTCGAGGCTGCGCAAGCGCGAGTCATGCGACCTTCGCACTCTGGCAGCGCTGGCCTCGGCCGTCGGCTACACGCTGGCCGTCACGCCGGTTTCAAGCGCGCCCGGGGCGCCGTTCGGCCGGTCGGGGGAAGAAGAACTCCTCGACCTGTGCGCCTCGGGCAGTCTCGACGCTGCGGTTTGGCGCAAGCACGGCGAAGGCTTCTTCATGGGCGGCCTCGCGGCGATGCTCGCGAGCGTGCGGGGGTTCGACCGCCGCAGGTATCTTGCCCTCGCCGAGGCGTTGCATCCCGGCATCACCCAACCCGAGGTGTTCGAGTTCTGGCTGCAAAAGAGCCCGGTCCGGCCGGCCCGCTTCCTGCCGATGCTCGAGCGCTGGAGGCCCGTTGCGGCCTGACCATCGCGCCCAGCCCGGCTACCTGGAAGCCTTCGCCCGGATCGTCGAAAAGATCGCGTCGCGGCTGAAGGGCGTGAATCCGAAACAACTGCCGATCAAGCTGTACGTGGCCGGCGGGGCCGCTCTTCACATGCACACAGGAAGCCGGGTCAGCGTCGACATCGACGGCGTCTTCTCGCGCCGGATCGTGATCGACGATGATCTCGAAGCTTCCTACCGAGATGCCGACGGCCGGGTGCGCGTGCTCTATTTCGACCGCAACTACAATGACACCCTCGGGTTGATGCACGAAGACGCGCAAGCCGATTCCGTGCGCATCAACCTGCCGGGACTGGATAGCAAGGTGCTGGAGGTGCGCGTGTTGTCTGCGCTCGACTTGGCGGTTTCAAAGCTCTCGCGCTTCAGCGACCAGGATCGCGAAGACATCGAATTGCTGGCGCGGGAGAAACTCATCGATGCGAAGTCCCTGCGAAAGCGCGCGGAAGAAGCGCTCGGCGCGTATGTGGGCGATTTGGCCTCGGTGCGGACGAGTATCGACCTGGCGTGCAAGCTGGTTGAATCTGCGCGTCGGGCAAAATGATTGGCGGAAGATTCCGCAAGATGTAGTAGCGGTGAGGACTCAATGATCGTCCAAATGTCGGAGCGGGCCCGCCCGGGCCGGTTCGGAAACCAGCTCTTCGGCTACTTCTTCCTGAAGATGCTGCAATCGGAGATCGGCTGCGAAATCCGCTTCCCGGCTTGGCAGGGCAACGCGCTTTTCAACCTTCAGAAGACCCCGGGCCTGCTTCCGCCCGACGAGTCGATCTGCTTCGAAGAACTGCCCCGGCCCGAGGGTTTCGTCCTGGTGCACGGCGCCAACCGCGCAAACGGGCCGCACGCCGAAATCGCGGCAATCCGGCGCTATGCCGAACTAAACACCGGCGTCCTCGAACTAGGCGGTCTTTTTCAATATCACTCTTCGACGCTTGCCACCAGAAAAGAGATGTTCCGCGCGCTCTTCCGGCCGGACCGGCAACTCGAGCTGCAACTCGATGGGTCCCTCGCGGGCTTCGGATTGGCTGGCCACCCGATCGTCTGCGTGCACGTAAGAAGGGGGGGATTACCTCCTTTACGGGGACGGGCACAGAATCTTCTGGGGTAACAGCCTCGATGCGGTCGCCAGGGCGGTGGATGACCTGAAGCGGACCTGCCTGAAGGACTTCTTCGTCTACTTGTGCAGCGACGAAATCGAGTACTGCAAGCGCGAACTGCAGGCGCGCAACCTCTTCTGCATCACCAGCCCGGACCTGATCGGCGGCCGCAATGCGCCGCTGGAATTGACGATCGATTTCCTAGTCATGGCCCGGTCGAACGCGCTGTTGGTCGCCAACAGCTCGCTGTCTTTTTCCGCGGCGATGCTGAACCAGAATGCACGGATCTTCCTGCGGCCCGGTCCCCACGAAGACCGGTACATCCCCTTCGACCCGTGGAATTCGCACGTGCTGTTGCCGAGATTCGCCTAGCCGGGCCGCCAATCCCGGTGCTCCCGATGGCAGCATTTCCCCCGCAAACCCAATAGACAGCCGGGCCTGAGTCGAAAAATGGCAGTATTAGGGCGTCTTGCCTGCCAACCTTGCCCGCGCCGGACGGATCGGCCGCAATCGACTTCTGCAGGTCCAGCAGGCTCTGCTGGCTCACCTTGATCGCGCCCCGGCGCGGCCGCTCGAGGTCGATGATCAGGTAGGTCACGCAGGCGATCAGCACCACCAACGCATAGGCCGGCACTTTGACGCGATGGCCGGCGAGGCCGGAGGAGTAACCCAGCGTGCCCGCGGCGATCAGGATCGTCGCGAGCATCAGCAGGACGACGAATTCCGGCACGTGCCGCGCGAGCGCCGCTCCCCGCTTGCCCGCAGCATCGATCAGGTCGTTCAGTGACTGCAGGAACAAGCCGGTGGTGGCCGGCCGCGAGTCGATTTCGACCGCTTTCACCGCCTGCTTCCACAGTTGCGCCGAACTCTGGTTGGCCTGGAGAAGGTAGGCGTCGCGCTTTGCCGGCTGCGAGAGATCGATGCCCGCTTCGCGCACGCGCAAGTCCACGTACTGGCGAAGGCCGCATTCCGCTTGGCGGAACCTTGTGCGGTCGCAGAGCAAACGCCGCTATCATCGATTTTCACCTTCCTTTCCCCGAGGCGCGCATGAACGTCAAACTGTTGACCGCCTGGCAGCAGGTGCTCCAGTCCTGCAAGGTAAAGCAGGGCGAGTCGCTCGTCTTCCTGCTCGCCGAGCATTCACACCCGGAGCACGTCGAAGCCAGTCGAGCCGCCGCGTCCACGCTGGGCGCGCGCGTACTGAGCCTGCAGCTGGGCGAGACCACCATGCGCGCGGCCGGCGAGACCACGGCTTACATCGGCCCGACCTCGCTCACCGGCAACCTTCCCGCCGTCGCCGCGATGAAAAGCGCCGACATGGTGATCGACCTCATGGGCATCGACCGCGGCACTGAGCAGCAGGAGATCCTCGACGCCGGCACCCGCATCCTGCTCGTGAAGGAGCCGCCCGAGATCTTCATGCGCCTCCTGCCCACGCCGGAGGACAAGCGCCGCGCGCTGGCCGCCGCCGAGATGCTGAAGAAAGCGCGCAGCATGCACGTGACCTCCGAGGCCGGCACCGACTTCAAGGTGGAGTTCGGCCAGTACGGGATGCTCGTGCAGTACGGACTCGCCGACGAGCCCGGCCGCTGGGACCATTGCCCGAGCACGTTCGTCGCCACGTGGCCGACCGAGCGCACCTCGAACGGCATCGTGGTGCTCGACCGCGGCACCACGATCCTGCCGTTCAAGGAATACGTGCACACGCCGATCACGCTCACAATCGAGGGCGGCTACATCCGCAAGATCGAGGGCGAGTTCGACGCCCAGTACCTGCGCGACTACATGGCCAAGTTCGAGGACCCCGAAGGCTACGCGGTGTCGCACCTGGGCTGGGGCCTGCAGAAGAAGGCGCACTGGACGGCGCTCGGCATGTACGACAAGCGCCAGACCAATGCGATGGAAGCGCGCTCGTTCTACGGCAACTTCATGTTCTCGACCGGGCCGAACCTCGAAGGCGGCGGCACGCGCAATACGCCCTGCCACCTCGACATCCCGATGCGCGGCTGCTCGATGTCGCTCGACGGCCAGCCGATCCTGGACCACGAAAAAATCGTCCCGGAGGCGATGCGTGCCTGACAAAGCGGGGGGCAATCCCCACGTCATCATTGCGGGCGCGGGGCTCGGCGGCCTCGCCGCGGCGCTCGCGCTGCTCAAGCGCGGGTTGGATGTCGATGTGTACGAGCAGGCGGACGAGCTCAAGGAGGTCGGCGCCGGCGTACAGATTTCGGCCAACGGCACGCGCGTGCTGTTCGAGCTCGGCCTCAAGGAGTCCGTGGAGCACTGGGGCGTGCGCGCGGTGGACAAGGAGATCCGCCTCTGGAACACCGGGCAGACGTGGTCGCTCTTCAATCGCGCCAGCGCCCCGATCGGCGAGCGCTATGGCGTGCCGATGTTCCTGCTTCATCGCGGCGACCTGCACACCGCGCTGGCCAACGCGGTTCGGGCGGCAAAGCCGGACGCGATCCACCTCAACCGCCGTTGCGTCGGGTTCGAGCAGGATGGCGCGGGAGTGGAACTCAAGTTCGAAGATGGAAGTTCTGCCAAGGGCGACGTGCTCGCCGGCGCCGACGGCCTGCATTCGCAGGTCCGGCGCCAGCTCTTCGGCGCCGCGGTACCGCGCTTCACCGGCCAGGTCGCCTGGCGCGGCATGGTGCCGATGGACAGCCTGCCCGACTATCAGCGTCGCATGGTCGCCACCAACTGGATCGGGCCCAAGGCGCATGTCACGTGCTATCCCGTGCGCCGAGGCGAGTTGTTCAACGTGGTCGGCCAGGTGGACCGCAACGACTGGCAGACCGAATCGTGGATCGAGGAGGGCACGCACGCCGAATGCCTCGCCGACTTTCCCGGCTGGCACCCCGAGGTGCAGACGATGCTCGAGAACACCACGACCTTGTACCGCTGGGGCCTGTTCCTGCGCGAACCGCTCGAGCACTGGACCAAGGGGCGCGTGACGCTGCTGGGCGACGCTTGCCACGCGATGCTGCCGTACCTGGGGCAGGGCGCGAACTCGGCGATGGAAGACGGTTTCGTGCTCGCCCGCTGCATCGCCCAATGGCCGGGCGATCCGGTGATTGCGCTCGAGCGCTACGAGGTCGCGCGCCTGGAACGCACGACCTCGCTGGTCAACCGCTCGGCCGAAATGGCGGGGACCTTCCACAACGAAGCCATGGCCACGGCCGAGAGCGCGGAGAAGTACATCAACACCGAATGGCATCCGAGCAAGATCGGCGCACGCTATGACTGGATCTACAAATACGATGCGGCCGGCGCCGCGCTCTGAAAGGAAACACATGAGATTCACGACGCTCCTCGTCAATGCCCTGCTCGCATTTGCCTGCGCCTCGCCCCTTGCGCAGGCACAATGGCCCGCCAAGCCGATCCTGATCGTGATCCCGTTCTCCGCGGGCGGCACCCTCGACGCGGTCACGCGCCTCGTGGGGTCCAAGGTAAGCGAGGGCCTCGGCCAACCGGTCGTCATCGAGAACCGCACCGGCGCGCAGGGAATCATCGGCTTCCAGTCGGTGGCCAAGGCGCCGCCCGACGGCTACACGCTGGTGACGGTCGCCAACAGCTTCGCGGTGAATCCTGCGGTGAGGAACGACCTGCCTTACGACTCGGTTAAGGATTTCGCGCCGCTCACCTCGCTTGGCATCACGCCGCATATCCTCGCGGTCCATCCGTCAGTGCCGGCGAACAGCGTGAAGGAACTGGCGGCCCTTGCGCGCCAGAAGCCCGAAACGCTTACCTACGGCACGCTCGGCGAAGGCAGCTACTCGCACCTCGTGGGCAAGATGTTCGAGAAGGCGGCCGGCGGCATCAAGCTCGTGCAGGTGCCGTTCCGCGGTTCGGCGCCGAGCATCGTGGCTGTGCTCGGCAACCAGATCACGATGGTGTTCGGCAATTTGCCGGAGATCGCTCCCCACATGAAGGCGGGCAAGCTCAAAGCGCTGGCGATTTCGGCGACCACGCGCTCGCCCCTCGTGCCAGACCTGCCGACGATGACCGAGGCGGGGTTTCCGGGCTTTCATTCGGAGTCGTGGTACGGGCTGGTCGCGCCGGCCGGCACGCCGCCCGAGATCCTGAGCCGCCTGCAACGGGAGGTCGCGCGCGTATTGACGCTCCCGGACGTGAAGGAGCGCCTCGCCGCGCAGAGCGTTTCGGGCGGAGGTGAGACGCCGGAAGAGTTCACAGCGTCGCTGAAAAACCTGATGGTCACGTATGCCGCCATCGCGAAGGAAACCAACATCAAGGCGAGCGCCAATTGAGCACCTTTCTCTACGGTGGCCATGTGCGCGCCAACGGCATCCGCCAGCATTACCTGCGCTACGGAGGCAAGGGCGAGCCGCTGGTGCTGATCCCGGGCATCACGAGCCCGGCGATCACGTGGGGTTTCGTAGGCGAGCGCCTGGGTAAGACGTACGACACCTACGTTCTCGATGTGCGCGGGCGCGGCCTGTCGGAAACCGGGCCGGACCTGAAATACGACCTCGATACTTACGCCCGGGATGCGGTGGATTTCGCCACCTCGCTTGGCCTGAAGAGGTACCGGCTGGTCGGCCACTCGATGGGCGCGCGCATCGCGGCGCGCATGGGGCGGTTGGAAGCCGATCGTCTGGTGCGCGTCGCGCTGGTCGATCCGCCGTTGAGCGGCCCGGGACGGCGCCAGTATGTGCGCTCGCTCTCGTTCTACCTCGATTCGATCCACGAGGCGCGCGAAGGCCGCGCCGATGTCGAGGCGATCCGCCGCACCTACCCGAACTGGACCGAGGAGCAGTTGCGCCTGCGCGCCGAATGGCTGCATACCTGCGACGACACCGCGATCGAAATGAGCCTGCGCGGCATCAACGAGGAGGACATCCATGGCGACCTGCCGAAGATCGTCGCGCCCGCGCTCCTGATGGTGGCGGAGAAAGGCGGCGTGATCGATGATGCCGATATTGCCGAGGTGAAGAGGCTTCTGCCCACAATCCTCGTGCGTACAGTCAAGGGGGCCGGCCACATGATCCCGTTCGACGATTTCGCAGGCTTCTTCGCCGCGCTCGACGACTTCCTTGCCGGCTGAGGGCAAGGTGGACGATCTCGCCTGGCTCGGGATCGCAGAAGCGGGCCGGCGATTCCGCAGCGGGGAGTTGACGCCGGCAGCACTCGCGCGCGCTCTGCTCGAGCGTATCGAGCGCCTCGACCCGCAGTACAACACTTTCTTGCGCGTCACCGCGGATCGCGCGCTGGCGCAGGCGGAGCAGGCCGGGAAGGAACTCGCCCAGCACATCGATCGCGGCCCGTTGCACGGTATTCCTTATGCACTGAAGGACATCGTCGACGTCGCCGGCCTGCCGACGACTTGCCACTCGAAGATTCTCGCGGCCAACGTGGCTGTGCGCGATGCGGCACTGGTCACCCGGATGGACACGGCCGGCGCGGTGATGATCGGCAAGACTGCCCTGCACGAGTTTGCAAGCGGCGGCCCGGCGCACGACCTGCCGTGGCCGCCTGCACGCAATCCGTGGAACCGGGATTTCCATCCGGGAGGGTCGTCGAGCGGATCCGGCGCCGCGGTCGCTGCCGGGTTCGTGCCGGGCGCGGTCGGTACCGACACCGCAGGCTCGATCCGCAATCCCGCGACCTGCTGCGGGCTCATCGGGATGAAGCCCACCTACGGCCTCGTGGGTACGGAAGGAGTGTTCCCGCTCGCGCCGTCGCTCGACCATGCCGGCCCGATCACGCGGACGGTCGAAGACAATGCGCTGATACTTGCGGCCCTATGCGGCCGCCCGGCGGCATTCTATTTGGCCGCGATGCGCGAGCCCCTGCGGGGAATACGCCTCGGCGTCATCGAGAATTTTTATACCGAAGACGCCGCTGCCGACGCACGCATGGTGGCGGCCATCGAGGCCGCCGTCCTCGTTTTCCGGGAACTCGGCGCGGACGTCCAGCCGGTGCGCCTGCCGCCGCTTTCCGATTGGAACGCGTGCGGCCGCACGATCCAGCAATTCGAGCAGTACGCGGTCCACCGCGATTGGCTCCGCACCCGGCCGGGCGACTATTGCGTCCTGAGCCGCGCAAAGCTGGGGGCGGGCGAATCGCTCACGCGCGACGAGTACGAACGCGCGTTGCAGGAGCGCCAAGGCCTGGTCGAGGCTTACATGAACCAGATGCATCGGGTCGATGCCATGATCACGCTCTCGGGTCTCGACCTTCCATGCCGGCTCGACGACCCGCAACGCATCTCGAGCACCTACATGCGCCATGCGCGCATGCCTTTCAGCCTTGCCGGGGTGCCCGCAATGGCCGTGCCCACCGGGTTCTCCGATGACGGCTTGCCGCTGGGCATGCAGCTCGCCGGCGCGCCAATGCGCGAGCCCCTCCTCTACCGCATCGCGTGGGCCTACTGCAATGCCACCGGCTGGACCGATCGCCACGCCTAGTAAATCGGGGCCAGGCTCGAATATTTCGCGGAGCGAAATATTCGAGCCTGGCCCCGAATCCTAATCAGTCTTCAGGCCGGCGGCCTTTACGATCGAGGCCATCTTCTCGATTTCCGAGCGCACGAAGGCATCGAATTCCTCGGGCGTGGATGGGCGGGGCACTGCGCCGCGGGTGGCGAGCTGGGCCTTCACTTCGGGAAGCGCGAGCGCCTTGGCCACTTCGGCCGAGACCTGCCGGATGATCGGTCTGGGCGTGGCCGCGGGTGCAAAGAGTCCGTACCACGTATCGAAATCGAACCCGGCCACGCCGGCCTCCGCAACCGTGGGCACCTCGGGGAGGGCGGGCGAGCGCGTGGCGGTGCTCACCGCCAGCGCGAGGAGTTTCCTGTCCTTGACCAGCGGCACCGCAAGGCCGATCGGCGAGAAAACGAAATCGATGCGCCCGCCGAGCAGGTCAGCAAGGCTTTCGGGCCCGCCTTTGTACGCGACGTGCAGCACACTGATGTCCGCAGCGAGGCGGAAATGTTCACCGTTGATGTGCATGCCGCTGCCGTTGCCGGCCGAGCCGAAGGTGACTTGGCCGGGCTTCTGTTTGGCCAGCGCGACGAGATCCTTGACCGACTTCGCCCCGTTAGGCGCAACGACAAGGACGTTTGGCACGCCGGCGACCTGCGAGATCGCGGTGAAATCACGCACCGTATTGAACGGCAGCTTCGAGTGCATCGCCGGTGCGACTGCATGCGCCATCGAGCCCATCAAGAGCGTATAGCCGTCGCCCGGGGACTGCGCGGCGATGCCGGTGGCAAGCACGCCTCCGGCTCCGGGTCGATTCTCGATCACCACCTGCTGGCCCCAGGCCTCGGCCAGCCGCTGCCCGACAATGCGCGCGAGGTAGTCCGTTTCGCTGCCCGCGGTGAAGGGGACGATCATGCGCACCGGTTTGGCGGGGTAGGGCGCCGGGGCCTGCGCGAGTGCGAACGGGGCGGCCGCCGCGAACAGGAAAGCCGCGGCGGTTGCGAACACCTTCTTCATTTGGTCTCCTCCGAGATCCTTGTGGATCTTCGTAATCATTCGTATGATTATACAAATGAGTCCTGGTTCGAACAAGGCATCCGCCGGGCGCGGTGCTGCGCTGCCGCGCCACCCCCCGCACTCGGCGCTTCATGCGCGCGAGCCGCTGCACCAGCAGGTGCGCGATCAGATCATCCGCGGGCTCGCGCAGGGCGAGTGGAAGCCCGGCGAAGTGCTGCCCAACGAGGCCAAGCTCGCCGAGCGGTTTCGTGTCAGCGTATCGACGATCCGCGCGGCCATCGGCCACCTCGTGGCGGCCAGGGTGCTGGCGCGCAAGCAAGGCATGGGCACGTTCGTGTCTCTGCACGGCGAGCGGCGCAGCATTTACCAGTTTTTCCATGTCGTGAGGAACGACGGCGTCAAGGAACTGCCGCTGAGCGAGGTTTTGTTCCTCAAGCGCGGACAGGCCGACGACGAGACAGCCGACCTGCTGCGATTGCCCCGCAAGGCCAGAGCGGCCGAGGTGTACAAGATCCGCAACGTGCTCAAGGTCGGCGGCGTGCCCGTGGTGCTCTCGGACATTACCGTGCCCTGCGCGCTGCTGCCCGGCCTTTCCGAAGAAATCCTGCGCCGCGCCGGCCCGACGTTGTACGCGGTCTACCAGACCCGGTTCGGGCTGAACATCGTGCGCACCGTCGAGCAGCTTCGCGCCGGCCGCACCGATGCGGCGGCGGCCAAAGCCTTCGGCATCACCACCGATGACCCGGTGCTCCATATCGAGCGGACGGCCTACACCTTCAACGACGTTCCGGTGGAAGTGCGCCGCAGCCGTGTCGATACGCGCAACTATTTCTACCTCTACGACCAGGCGGGACAGCATGGGTGAAGCACTGAAGAAGGAGTTCCTGACCGGATCGATCCGGGCGCGCCGGATCTCGACGGCCTGCGGGGCAGAGATCACCGGCCTGGACCTTAAGCGGCCGCTCGGCTCCACCGAGGTCGAAGCGCTGCATCACGTTCTAGGCGAGAACGGCATCCTTCTCTTCAGGAACACCGATCTCTCGCCGGACGAGCACATCGCCTTCAGCCGTCACTTCGGCGAGCTCGAAGTGCACGTGATCGGTGATTTCGCATTGCCCGGCAAGCCAGAGGTTTTCGTGGTGTCGAACGTCAAGGAAGAAGGCAAGCTGAAGGGTGCGGTCTACGCCGGCCAGTACTGGCACTCGGACCTGTCGTACATGAAAAAGCCGTCGATGGGGTCGCTCCTCCTGTGCCGCGAGATGCCCGAGATCGGCGGCGACACGATGTTCGCCAACATGTACCTCGCCTACGACACGCTGTCGGAGTCGATGAGGAATTTCATCGGCGGCCTGTCTGCCGTGCACGACTACAGCCACGCCTACGACACCTACTTTGCCCACCTCAAGGAGCGTCCGCCGCTCACGACGGGACAGCGCGCCAAGACACCGCCGGTGGAGCACCCGATGGTGCGCGTTCACCCGGTGACCGGTCGCAAGGCGCTCTACGTGAACCCGGGTTTCACCAAAGGCATTGTCGGGATGCCCAGGGACGAGAGCCAGCCGATCCTCGACCTATTGTTCCGCCATTCGACCCGGGCGGAGTTCATCTACCGCCACAAGTGGCAGGTGAACGACATGATCTTCTGGGACAACCGATGCGTAACGCACTACGCGCTGTCGGACTACGACTTCTCGGTGCGCCGCCACATGCACCGCACGACCCTCGCAGGTTAGTCAATTGGGGCCAGGTTCGAATATTTCGCTGCGCGAAATATTCGAACCTGGCCCTATTTTTGGTGTTGGCGCAGCAGGAAGAGGCCGATGTTCCACCCGATGGCGACGGCCAGGCCAAGCGACAGGCCGGCGGCGGAGCCCCATTGGGCCGAGGCCAGGTGCAGCACGCCGAGCGCCGAGCCGAATCCGATCAGGCCCTTGAGCGAATTGACCAGCAGCGAAGCGGTGAACGGTCCGCCGCAGCGAGGCTGCAGGATCAGCACTAATGAGGTGAAAACGACCGGGTAGGTGGCCAGCGTGCCGGTAGCTGCCGGCCCTAGCGAGTTGCCCGCAACGGTCGTTGCGATCACGACGCAGCTCACCAACGCCCCGCGCAGCGCGAGGTCGAAACGCACGCGCGGCATCGGCTGCGCCTTGACCTCGACCACGAAGCGGCGCAGCGCCCAAATCGCCAGGCCGAAGCATCCGAAGAACAGTAGGCAAGCCTCGAGCAATGTCCACTGACGTTGCTGCAGGAGCCAGGCTACGACGAACCACGAAGAGGTCGCCGCAAGCCATGAGAGGAAGGTGGCCTGCCTTTGCGCGACGATCGCATGCGCGCAGATGAAGGCCACCGTGGCAGTGGTTGCGACGACGCCCATGAGCGCCGAATCCGAGATGAACTGTGCGCCGTGGTCGATCGCGAGGAACACATAGATCGGGCCGGTCGACACCGGAAGCGTGGCGATCATCGATCCGAGGAACGGCCCGAGCCGCTCGGTCGCGCGCGAGGCCGACACAACGATGACGATCGCGCAGGCGATCTTGACCAGGATGAACGGGTCCAGCAGCGAGGACATTGACTGGGTGAAACTCGGCGGGTACTTTGCGGGATGCCGCAACACTACACAGAATGTGCACCCGATGCACATCCGCCGGCGCGCGCTGCATCGCACGACCGTGCTCGGCCAGCCTTCGGGCCACGTCTACACGGGGCCGATGTAAAGCAACGGCGAGGCCTCAATTGCCGACAGGGGTTTTGGTTTGCAATTCCGGGGCGGCCGGTGCGCCGGCCGCTTGCCTGCGCGGGTCGCCCAGCACGAGCACGTTGCCGGCAATCGACACCAGCATCCCTGCAATCATGAGGAGGTGCCAGGCAAGGTTCTCGAAGGCGGTCGAGATCAGCAGCGCGACCACCGGCACCATGACCCCGACGTAGGACGCCCGCGCCGGGCCGATGCGCCCGAGCAAGGTCAGCCATGCCGCAAACGCCGCCACGGTGCCGACGAACGCAAGGTACGCAAGCGAAAGCAGGTAGGCGGGCGTCGTGCCGATTGCGATTTGACGGCCGAGTGCGAGCGAGATCAGGAGTGCAAACAGCCCTCCATAGCCCATGCTCCAGGCCATCGCCGCCACGCCGTGCAGGCCGCGCTGGTGGTTGCGGTGGGCGAGCAGCCCGCCAAAAACCGACCCGAGCACCGCCAGCAGAGTGAGGATCGCGCCTTGCGCGGTGCCGTTGCTCTGCGAGAGGCGCGCGAATTCGGGCCAGAAAACGAGCACGATGCCCGCAATGCCGAAAAGCGAACCTGCAGCCATCCGCACGGTGAGCGGCTGGCCAAAGAACAGGCGCATGCCGAACATCGCAAGCAAAGGGGCGGCCGAGAACCCGACCGCGACCAGGCCCGAGGCCAGGTGCTCCTCGGCGCGGTAGACGCAAATGTAGGCCGCGCTGTACATCGTGAGTCCGAGGATTGCGAGCGCACCATGATCGGCCGCGCGCAGCCGAAGCTGTACGCCGCGCAGGCGGCACCAGCCGGCGACCAGGAGCCCGGCGAGAAGGAAGCGCCAGGCCACGCTGACTTCCGCCGCAACGGACCCAAGCTGGAACGTGATCGCGAACCAGGTCGTGCTCCAGATCGCAACGCAACCGGCAAACAGCGTGAGGTTGTTCAGCTTGCGGCCTTTCCTCCCAGAAGGGACGCCAAGACTAACGCATTCGGCACGCCTTGCGACACGCAAAATTAGGCAAAATGGAGGATGAAAGCTGATCGTCAGGCGGCGATCTTCTTCCGAGATGATTTGCTGATTCCGGAAAATATATTCTCCGGATAACCGCATGGATATTCAGTCCTGCGATTCGGAAGCGAAACTTTGTGACTTACTTCGCCTTGTCCAGGCGCTGCAGGACGAGCGCGCGAGTTTCGGCAACTGCGGCGGCAAACCGGGGTTCCGGATTGCCGGCCCGGTCGAGGAGGGCCAGCGCTTCGGCATTGCGGCCCTGGTCCGAGAGGGTCTGCGCAAGGTTGTTGATGAAGTGAACATGTCCGGCGCGCTGTTGAAGATCGTGGCGCATTCGGGGACGTCTTGTGCAAACGCTGGGGCCGACGTTGCGGCCAGGGCCAGCAAGGCCATACGGATTTCTGCTTTCATGGGAGTACTCCTGAGGCGTTCCGCAGCGGACCTGCCGCCGCGCTGTTGCACGCACAGAGAGATATCCTGCGTGTCCACCGGAGATTGCTCATGGGCAGACACGGGGTCTGTACGTCAACCCACACTCCCTCGAAAGAGTCTCAGGCCTTGCGGCTCCCATAGCTCAGGAGGCCGGTCGGGCCCTTGGCGGGGCGCGAGCGAATCGCTTCCTCGTTGGGTTCGGTGCCCCAGCCCGGGCGATCGGGCATCACAAGGTGGCCGTCGACGAATTCCGGCACGTGCGTGAACAGCTCGTGGTCCCAGTCGATGCGGTCGATGTCGGTTTCCATGATCCGCAGGTTCGGCACCGCGGCCGAGAAATGCGCGTTCATCATCGTGCACAGGTGCCCGTAAAAGTTATGCGGGGCGACGTTGACTTCGTGCGCGGCGGCAGCGGCGGCAATCTTCATCGACTGCCACACGCCATTCCATGGCGTATCGACGATCGCCACGTCCATCGCCTGTTCGCGAAAATACGGCAGGAACTCGCCAAGACCCAGCAGCGTTTCGCAAGAGCTGATCGGGTGCGGGCTCTGGCGGCGGATGTAGCCGAGCGCCTGCGGGTTGAAGGAGTCGATCTCGACCCAGAACATGTCGAGGTGCGCGATGGCGCGCAGGATCTTGAGATAGCCCTCGGTCTTGGCGTTGAAATTGAGGTCGAGGAGCAGGTCCACGTCCGGGCCGATGCCGTCGCGCAGGGCTTCGAGGTGCATGACGAGGTTTCCGAGCACTTCGCGATCTACGTTCAGCTCGGGTGAGAACGGCACGCCGAACCCGGGCCGGTGGCCGCGCGGATTCTTCTTCGCCTCGTCGTAGATGAAGATATTGGTCTTGCAGGCCGTGAAGCCCTTCTCGCGCACCTCGCGGCCGATGGCCTTGACGCCATCGAGGTCGGTGATCGCCGGTTTGTAGTGCGTCGGGTGGTTGATGCGCCACGTCGCGCAATGCGACCAGTACACGCGGATCCGGTCGCGCACCTTCCCGCCGAGCAGGCTGTAGACCGGCACGCCGAGGTTCTTGGCCTTCGCATCGAGCAGGGCGTTCTCGATTGCACCCATGGCTTGCGCCACGATGCCGCCCGTGGCCGGGCGTGTTGCGCAATGGAGGTCCGCGTAGATGCGCTCGTGCTCGTCCACCGGCTTGCCCACCACGCGTACCGCCAGGCGCTCGATCACCGCGCCGACGCCGGGCGAGCCGAAGCCCTCGTCGAATTCGCTCCAGCCGACGATGCCGTTGTCGGCGGTGATTTTGACGAAGTGGTAATTGCGCCAGCCTGCGTCGCAGGCGAGGATTTCGATGGATTTCACCTTCATGTCAGAAGCCCTCCAGGACGATCTTTCCTATGGTGGTGCTGCTCTCGATCAGCGCGTGCGCCTTCTTCAGGTTGGAGGCATTGATGGTGCCGAGATTCTTCGTCATCGTCGTCCTCAGCGTGCCGGCATCGACCAGGGCCGAGACTTCGTTCAACAGGTCGTGCTGCGCCTGGATGTCCGGCGTGTTGAAAGTCGAGCGCGTGAACATTCCCTCCCAATGCGCCGAGACGCATTTGGGCCGGAGCGGCATGAGGTCGAGCGTACCGGGGTCGTCGATCAGGCCGAACGCGCCTTGCGGCGCGATGATCCCGGGCACCGCCGGGTAGTGCTTCGCGGTCTGGGTCAGGCTGGCGATGTAGTTCACTTCCGGGATGCCGATGCCCTTGAGCTGCTCGGCCAGCGGCTTGGTGTGGTCGATCGTGTAGTGGGCGCCCAGGTCGATGCACCACTTGATCGTCTCGGGGCGCGAGGCGGTGGCAATCACTGTGAGGCCGGTGAGCTTGCGCGCGAGCTGGATCATGATCGAGCCGACACCGCCTGCGCCGCCGATCACCAGCAGGCTGCCCTTGGCGTCGGCGCGCTTCGGGATGTGCATGCGGTCGAACATCAGCTCCCATGCGGTGATCGAAGTCAGCGGCAGCGAGGCAGACTGCACGAACGAAAGCGATTTCGGCTTTTTCCCGACGATGCGTTCGTCGACTGCATGCAACTCGGCGTTGGTACCGGGCCGGATGTTCGAGCCGGCGTAGAAGACTTCGTCGCCAGGTCGGAACAGCGTTGCCTCCTTGCCTACCGACTTCACCACGCCCGCGGCGTCGAAGCCGAGGATCTTCGTTTCGCCCGCGACTGCGCCGCGCATGCGCATCTTGGTATCGACCGGGTTGACCGAGATCGCCCTGACTTCCACGACGAGGTCGCGCGCACGCGGCTCGGGTGCCGGGGCATCGAAGTCGATGAGGGACTCGCCCTCGGTGACGGCCAAGCTCTTTCTGAATCCAACGGCTTTCATGGCTCTCATCCTTGAAACAGTGGAGGGGAGACGATAAACGAGGGCGTGCCGCAGTGCTAGACTTTCGCCACTGCGGTTTGCAGGAGGAGGCAGCATGAAACTGAGCGCCGAACAAAAGGCCGCCTACGAACGCGACGGTTTTCTCGTGTTCCCCGGGCTCGTGAGCCTCGAAGAGGTTGCACTGCTGCGCAGCGAAGTCGTTCGCCTGCGCGACATCGACGCTCCGGGCGTCGTGCGCGAAGGTTCCAGCGGCGCGCCGAAATCGATGTTCCGGCTGCACGAGGACAACGGGCCCGGCGCCTCGCCCGTCTTCCGGGCGCTTTCTCGAACGCCGCGCGTGCTCGGGGTGGCGCAGCAGGTACTGAACGATCCCGACCTCTACCTGCATCACTCCAAGGTCAACGTGAAAGCCGCGATCGAAGGCTCGGTTTGGCCCTGGCACCAGGACTACGGCTCCTGGAAGCTCGACGGCATCCAGCGGCCCGACCTGGCCACATTCGCGGTGCTGCTGGACGATGCGACCGAACTCTCAGGCTGTCTCTACCTGCTGCCCGGCAGCCACAAATGGGGCCGTACCGACGCCTACCTCGATACCAGCACGGCTTACCGGCTGTGGTCGGTGACGCCGGAGGACATGAAGCGGCGAATGAACGAATCGCCGCCGCCAGTGGCGATCGCGGGCAAGGCCGGCACCTGCGCGATCTTTCACTGCAACTTGATGCATTCGAGCGGCCACAACCTTTCGAGCAATGACCGTTGGCAGGCGTACTTCTGCTTCAACACCTGCGCGAATCGCCCGATGGAGGTCGAAACGCCGCGGCCCGACTACGTGCGCTCGACCAATTGGGCGCCGATGCAGCCGGTGGAGGATGCCGCGGTGGCCACGGTGAATGTACTGGAACCAGCACATTTACTGACGGAATAGTCAAGCAGGGCACGGGTCTTTGAAATTAAAAGTCGAAGATTCAGGTCAGAAAGGTTCTTTGTAGGGCCGCAAGTCGATCTCCTGCGCCCACGCGCTGCGCGGCTGGCGGTGGATGTGCCAATACGTTTCCGCGATCGCGTCGATCCCGAGCAGGCCGTCTTCCCCGCGCTCCTTCAGCGCTTCCGGACGGCGCGAAATCAGGCGATGGCCGTTGATGCCGCCGTCGATCACGACATGCGCGACGTGGATTCCCAGCGGGCCGTACTCGCGCGCCATGCCCTGCGCGATCATGCGCAGGCCGGCCTTGGCGGCCGAGAAATGCGCGAAGCCCGGCTTGCCGCGCAGGCTGGCGGATGCGCCCGTAAACAGCACGGTTCCGCGACCCAGCGGCACGAGCCTGCGCGCAGCCTCGCGGCCGACCAGGAAGCCGCCGAAGCAACCGATGCGCCAGAACTCCTCGAAGGTTTGCGCAGTGAGTTCGCGCCAATCGATCTTCTGGTTGACGCCCGCGTTGAACGCGACAAGGTCGGCGGGATCGCGCCCGGCGCCCGGCGCCATGGCGCGATCGAACAGGCCGATCACGTCGGATTCCAAAGTGGCGTCCATCGCGAACGCCTCGGCGCTGCCGCCCGCGGCTTCGACCGCCTTGGCTACCTGGCCCACCTTGGCCGCAGTGCGTCCCGCGACCAGCACGTGGTATCCACCGGCGGCAAAGCGCCGGCAGAGCGCCGCGCCCAACCCTTGTTCTGCGCCTACGCCAATGACTACTGCAGTGGGTTTGCCCATCTTTTAGAGCGCAACGGCAGGGCGTCGCAGCGCGACTTCAGTCCGTTCCTCGAACGCGTGCCCCAACTGCAGCACCCCGAAATCGTCGCGGAACCGCCCGACGATCTGCAGGCCCACCGGCAGCGCCGGCGTGTCATCGGTGAACCCGGCCGGCACCGAGATCGCCGGGTGGCTGGTGACCGTGATGTAGTAGCAGGTCTTCATCCAGTCGATGTAATTGCCGAGCTTCACGCCGTTGATCTCGTCGATATAGGCCTGCGTGACCGGGAACGGCACCACCTGGTTCACCGGCAGCAGGAGGAACTCGTAGCGGTCCATGAACTCGCGCATGCGGCGGTACACATCCGAGCGCAGCGCCATGGCGCGCGCAATGCGCGGGCCGTCGAGCTTCATGCCTTCCTCGATGTTCCAGACCACGGTGTCCTTGAGCTGGGCGCGGTTCGTCTTGAGCAGCGGGCCGTACTTCTGGACGAATCCCACGGCGCGCAGCACGTGGAAGGCTTCGTCGGCGCCCGAAAGATCGGGCTCGGCCTCCTCGACGATGCAGCCCAGCGACTCGAACACCTTGCGCCGGCTCTCGAGCACCGCTGTGACGCGCTTGTCCACCGGCAGTCCGCCGAGCGTCTTCGACCACGCGACGCGAACCTTCCTGAAGTTGCGCTTGAGCGGCTTGGCGAAGATCGAACCCGGTTCGGTGATGCTGATCGGCGAACGCAGGTCGGGGCCGGACATTGCCGAGAAGAGGAAAGCCGTGTCCTCCACCGAACGCGCGATCGGCCCGATGACCGACAGCGTGGCCCAGGCATCCCCCGTGGGGTAGTAGGGTGTGCGCCCCGGCGTCGGGCGAAAGCCCACCACGTTGCAGAAGTTGCCCGGGTTGCGAAGCGACGCGCCGAGGTCCGAGCCGTCGGCAAACGGCAGCATGCCGCAGGCCACTGCAGCCGCAGCGCCGCCCGAGGAGCCTCCGCAAGTCTTCGTGAGGTCGTAAGGGTTCGGCGTGGCGCCGAACACCTTGTTGAAGGTCTGGCTGCCGGCGGCGAACTCGGGCGTATTCGTCTTGCCAAGCGTGATCGCGCCGGCGGCCTTGAGGCGTTCGACCAGCACATGATCGGCCTCGGGCACGTTGTCCTTGTAGATCGGAGAGCCGAAAGTGGTGCGGATGCCCTTGGTGACGACCATGTCCTTGTAGGCGATTGGCAGGCCGGCCAGCGGTCCGACTTTAGACGGGTCTTTGGCCAGCTTCGCGTCGACCTTCCTCGCTTCCTTGAGCGCGGCTTCGGGAAGGAAAGTGACGATCGCGTTCATTTTCGGGTTCACGCGCTCGACCTGCGCGATATGCGCTTTCATCACTTCGACCGCCGAGAGCTTGCGAGTGCGGATCAGGCGGGCGAGCTTCTTTGCGGACTGGAAGACGAGGTCTTTCATTGGATTCCTTACATTAAGACTATGTCGAATTGTTCTTGTGTGTAGCTGCTTTCGACCTGCATCGAGATCGGCTTGCCGATGAAGTCCGAGAGCATTGCGAGCGACTGCGATTCCTCCTCCTCGAAGAGATCGATGACCGGCCGGCCGGCCAGCACCCGGTACTCTCGCGCGTTGAAGGCGCGCGCCTCGCGCAGGATCTCGCGCAGGATTTCGTAGCAGACGGTGCGCGCGGTCTTGACCTCGCCGCGCCCGCCGCAGGTCGGGCAGCCTTCGCACAGGACGTGGGCGAGCGACTCGCGGGTTCGCTTGCGCGTCATCTCGACCAGCCCCAGTTGCGTGAAGCCGTTCACCGTCATGCGCGTGCGGTCGCGCGAAAGGGCTTTGCGAAGCTCTTCCAGCACCGCATCGCGGTGCTCCGCGTTGTCCATGTCGATGAAATCGAGCACGATGATGCCGCCCAGGTTCCTCAGGCGCAGTTGCCGCGCGATGGTTTGCGCGGCCTCGAGGTTGGTCTTGAAGATCGTGTCGTCGAAATTGCGCGTGCCCACGAACCCGCCGGTGTTCACGTCGATCGTGGTCATCGCCTCGGTCTGGTCGATGATCAGGTAGCCGCCGGACTTGAGCTCGACGCGGCGCGCGAGCGCTTTCTCGATTTCCGTTTCGACGTTGTAGAGATCGAACAGCGGCCGCTCGCCGGTGTAGTGGTCGAGCTTGGCGCGCACCTGCGGGGTATAGGTCTCGGCGAAGGCGGCGAGTTTCTGGAAATTCTCGCGCGAATCGATCATCACGCGCGCGGTGTCTCCCGAGACCATGTCGCGCATCACGCGCTGGGCAAGCGACAGATCCTCGTAAACCAGGTCGGTCGGCTTGGCGGATACCGCGCGCTCGCGCACGTCGCGCCACAGCGTGCGCATGTAGGCGATATCGGCCGAAAGCTCCTCGGCGGTGGCTGTTTCGGCGATCGTGCGCACGATAAAACCGCCTTTTTCGTCTGGCGGCATTACCTGGGCGAGGCGCTCGCGAAGCGCGATCCGGTCTGCTTCGTCGCCGATTCTCTGCGAGATGCCGATGTGCGGGTCCTGCGGCTGGTACACGAGCAGCCGCCCCGCGATCGAGATCTGCGTGGACAGGCGCGCCCCCTTGGTGCCGATCGGATCCTTGATCACCTGCACGATGATCGGCTGGCCTTCGGCTAAGATCTTCTCGATCGGCTTGGTCGAATTCGCGCAGCCTTCCTTGGGGCGGTGCTCCCAGATGTCGGCCACGTGCAGGAATGCCGCGCGCTCCAGGCCGATCTCGACGAAGGCCGACTGCATGCCGGGCAGAACCCTCGCAACCCGGCCTTTGTAGATGTTGCCGACCCGTCCGCGGCTGGCGGAGCGCTCGACCAGGAGCTCCTGCGCCACGCCGTTCTGCATGACGGCGACCCGCGTTTCCTGCGGTGTGACGTTGATGAGGATTTCTTCGTCCATGGGTGCGCGGGTCAGGCCCCGCCTCTGCGGTCCTGCGGCGTGCCCATGCGCGTGATGAGCTGCGCGGTCTCGTAGAGCGGCAGCCCCATGACGCCGGAATAGCTGCCACGGATCTCGGCAATGAACTGGCCGGCGCGGCCCTGGATCGCATAGGCGCCGGCCTTGTCGTCGGCCTCGCCCGTGGCGAGGTACTGATGGATCTCTTCGGCGGAAAGAACGCGGAATTCGACCTCGGTGCGCGATACCGCGAGCTCGACGCGCTCGTCGTACTTGAGCGCGACGGCAGTGAGCACCTCGTGCCTGCGGCCGGAAAGGGCTTCCAGCATCCTGGCTGCGTCCTGCTGGTTGGCGGGCTTGGCGAGAATGCCGCCATCGACCGTGACGGTCGTGTCGGCCGACAGCACCGGGCTGCGCGGCAACGTGCGCTGCTGCATGCGCGTCCAGCCGCTTTCGACCTTTGCGCGGCAAACGCGGACCACGTAATCGTGGGGTGTTTCACCGGCCAGGGTTTCTTCGCTGACTTCGGACTCGCCGTCGGCGCGCTCGCGGAACAGGAGCAGCTGGAAACGCACGCCGATCTGCGCGAGCAACTCCCGGCGCCGGGGACTGCGCGAAGCGAGGTAGATGCTGCGATCTTGGTTCGTGATCATCGGAATCCCGGCAGAGGCCCGGTGGAGTGTAGCAGGGCTCGGCCTGCGGACGCCCTTGGCGCCGATGGCAGCGCTATTGCCGGTGATACGGGTGCCCAGTCAGCAAGGACGCGGCGCGGTAAAGCTGTTCGGCGAAGACGGCTCGCGCCAGCGCATGCGGGAGCGTAAAGCTCGAAAGCCGCACGAGCAGTTCGCAATCGCGCTTGAGGGTCGCGTCCAGCCCATCGGGTCCGCCCACCAGGAATGCGGTTGGCGCGCCCGAATCGAGCCAGTCGCGGACTTTGGCGGAAAACTGCGCGGTCGTGAGGTCCTTGCCGCGCTCATCGAGGCCGACCAGCCGGCTGCCGCGCGGGACCGCCGCGCGCAGCCTGGTTGCTTCGACGGCCATCATCTGCGGGACGCTCTTGCCGGAGGTGCGCGATTCGGCTTTGACTTCGACGAGTGCCGCTTCGTAACCGTGCGGCAATCGTTTGAGGTACTCGTCGCACGCCGCGCCGGCCCAGGCCGGCAGCTTGTCACCGACTGCGACGATGAAAAGCCGCGGCACCCCCGGCTCCCGCCGTTCAGCCGGACTTGCGCGCCGGCTTCTTCCTGGCTGCGGCCTTGCGCGGCTTGGCGGGCGCTGCTTTCCTCGCGGGGGCTTTCTTCTTCGCCGGCGCCTTGGCCTTCGGCTTGGCCAACGTCTTGGGCCGGGGCGCGACGCGCGCCGTGGGCTCGGGCTCACGCTTCATCTTCACGTCCTTGCCGCCCCACAGTTCCTCGAGGTTGTAGGTCAGGCGCGCGGTCGGATGCATGACGTGGACGACGATGTCGCCCAGGTCGACGAGCACCCACTCGCCAGTGTCGCCCCCTTCGAGGCCCTTCACTTTGGCGCCGAGCTTCTTGAGCTTTTCCTGGACGTTGTCCGCAAGCGCCTTGACCTGCCGCGTGGAGTCACCGCTCGCGATGACGACGCGCTCGAAGAACGGCGACAGCCGCTCGGTGTTGAACACGACGATGTCGCGGCCCTTGATGTCTTCGAGCGCATCGACCACTGCGCGCTGCTTCTTGCGGATATCCATTAACGGGTTCTGCGCTCCTGCGGGCAATAGAGGTTGTGGGATTGAATATAGTCGAGAGCCGCCTCCGGCACCATTCCGCGGACCGGTTCGCCGGCCGCGATGCGCTCGCGGATCGCGGTGGAAGAAACCTCCATCAGCGGCATCGGCACGACGAGGGCTTGGCCGGAAACAGTGAGCGGGTAAGGCGGGCGCGCGTGCAGGCCGAGCCGCGCCAGCGACTCGAGGTCGCGCCAGCGGTGCCAGGTCTGCAGGCGCTGGAACTGGTCGGCGCCGATCAGCAGCACCAACTCCACTTGCGAGCCGTATTCGGCGCGCAATTCTTCAAGGGTCTCGACCGTGTATCCCGGAGTTGTCTTGCGCAATTCGCGCTCGTCGAGCACGAAGCGCGGTTCCTCGCGGATCGCCAGGCGGACCATGGCCGCGCGGTGTTCCGCCGCCGCGATCGGCGGTTCTCGATGCGGCGGGATGCCGCTCGGAATCCACAGGACTTTGGACAACTTCAGCGAATCGAGCGCGTTGCGCGCCATGACGACATGGGCGCTGTGGACCGGGTCGAATGCGCCGCCGAGGATGCCGATCGCACCGGCTGCCACGGGGCGCGTCGGCCCCGACCCTGCCAGGACCAGCTGGACGCTCATCCCGCCACCCCGCGAGTGCCCATCAGGTGCGCACTTCGCCGTGGCCGAGGACGACGAACTTCTGCGAGGTGAGGCCTTCCAATCCCACCGGCCCGCGCGCGTGCAGCTTGTCGGTCGAGATGCCTATTTCGGCGCCCAGGCCGAACTCGAACCCGTCGGCAAAGCGAGTGGATGCATTCACCATCACCGAGGCGGAATCGACTTCGCGCAGGAATCTGTCGGCGCGAGCGCGGTCTTCGGTGACGATGGCGTCGGTGTGCTGAGAGCCGTACTTCGCGATGTGGTCGATCGCTTCGTCCAGCCCCTTGACCACGCGGATCGCGGCGATCGGCGCGAGGTACTCGGCGTACCAGTCGTCTTCGGTGGCCGGCGTGGCATCGGCGACGAGCTTGCGGGTCGCCTCGTCGCCGCGCATTTCCACGCCCTTGGCACGGTAGACGGCGGCGATCTGCGGCAGGACCTCACCCGCGATGCCTTCGGCCACGAGCAGCGTCTCCAGCGTGTTGCAGGTGCCGTAGCGCTGCGTCTTGGCGTTGTCGGCGATCTTGACCGCCATGGCCGGGTCGGCCTTGTCGTCGATGTAGACATGGCAGACGCCGTCGAGGTGCTTGATCATCGGGATCTTCGACTCGCGCATCAGGCGCGCGATCAGGTCCTTGCCGCCGCGCGGCACGATGATGTCGACGTACTCCGGCATCGTGATGAGCTCGCCCACCGCGGCGCGGTCGGTGGTCTCGACGACCTGGACAGCTGCAATTGGCAGGCCGGCCTCGGCCAGGCCGTCCTTGATGCAGGCGACGATCGCGCGGTTGGAATGAATGGCCTCGGAGCCGCCGCGCAGGATGCATGCGTTGCCGGCCTTGAGGCAGAGCGCGGCGGCGTCCACCGTCACGTTCGGGCGCGATTCGTAGATGATGCCGATAACGCCGAGCGGCACACGCATGCGGCCGACCTCGATGCCCGTGGGGCGCGTTTCGAGGTCGGTGATGCGTCCGATCGGGTCGGGCAGCGCCGCGACCTGCTCGACGCCGGCGGCCATCTGCTCGACGCTCTTTGCCGTGAGGGTCAGGCGATCGACGAAGGCGCCGTCGCGGCCTTCGGCTTTGGCCTTTTCGAGATCGTGCCGGTTTTCGGCGACAAGCGCCTCCGACTGCCTGCGCAGGCGCGCCGCGATCGCAAGCAGCGCCCGGTTCTTGGCAGCGGTGTCGGCTCGAGCGAGCGCACGTGCGGCCACTCGCGCCGCGCGTCCCAGCTCTTGCATGTAGATCTTGATGTCGACTTTAACGTCCATGCTTCAATTCTAGACCCAGTTTCAGGAACTCATCCCACGCGCTGCCCTTGGCGATGCCCTTGATCACGCGATCGATCAGCGCAGCATGCGAGAGTGCGGCATCGACGGATTTCTGGCTGAAGCGGCGCAGCGCCGCCTTCATTGCGGCTTCCTTGTTGCGCCAGACGCGGTTTTCGCGGAACAGCGATTCGACTGCGCGCCCGGCCGCAACGCCCGAGAGGATGCGCGACACGGCGCGCAGGTCCTCCGAGATCGCCCACAGGATGAAAGTGGGGGCTTCACCTTCGCCGCGCAATCCCTCGAGCACGCGCGCGTAACGCACCAGGTCGCCGCCGAGCATCGATTCGACCAGCCCCTGCACATCGTACCGGGCGACGTTGGAGACCGCGGCCTCGGCCTCCTCCAACGACACTTCGCCGGCCGGCAGGAGCAACGCGAGCTTCTGCACTTCCTGGTGCGCGGCGAGCAGGTTGCCTTCCACGCGGTCGGCGAGGAACTCAAGCACTTCGCGGCTCGCGCGCTGCTGGCTGCGCGCCAGCCTCCCCGCGATCCAGTCGGGCAGGCGCGCTCGCTCGAGCTTGTAGAAGTCGATCTGCATGCCCGCGGCGGTAAGCGCGCCGAACCAATCGGAGTTCTGCCCGGTCTTGTCCAGGCGCGGCAGCGATACCAGCGTGAGGCAGTCCGGGTTCAGGTTGCTGCAATAACGCTCGATCGCCTTGGCGCCCTCGGTGCCGGGCTTGCCGGTCGGCAGGCGCAGCTCGACGATCTTCTGGCCGCCGAAGAGCGACAGGCTGGCGCCCGCTTGGTAAAGCTCGCCCCAGTCGAAGCCGCGCTCGGCGATCAGGAGGTCGCGGTCGGCATAGCCCTTGGCGCGCGCGGCGGCGCGGATCGCGTCGGCCGCCTCGATCGCGAGCAGCGGCTCGTCGCCGTGAACGACATACAGCGGCGCCAACGATTTCTTGAGGTGCGCCTCGAGTTGTTCGGCGCGCAGTTGCATGGGAAATGAAGGATGCTAATTGACGACGGGTTTCGCCGCCCGCGCGGCGGACAGGCGGCGCAGGATCTGCTGCACGAGGTCGGACTGCATCTCGCGGTTGAGCGCGGCTTCCTCGGCTTCTTTCGCAAGGATGTCGGTGTCGTTGTAGGTCATGTCGCGGGTGGCGACGAGCGTGGTCGCGGGAATGAACTCGCCGCCCTTGCCGTCATGCACCCGCAGGTTCACGCGATAGACGAGCTGCAACTCGCGTACCCGGCCCGCACCCGAGAGCGAAAGGATATTGCGGCCTTTGCCCTCGCCTGAAAGCTCGAGCAGCGCCTGCGCCGACTTCGGGTCGTCGATCACGCGTGTGCGCGTGCCGCTCTGGATGTTGCGCTTGAGGTCGAGGGCCACGCCGCCCGTGGTGTTCGGAATATAGAGCGTCTCGAACGGCAACGCCGCCGTGCCGCGCAGCTGGAATCCGCAGGCGGAGAGGGACAGGGCGAGGAGCGTCAGCAGCAGGCGCAAGCGAAACTCCTGTTACACAACCACATTGATAAGTCTCCCCGGCACGATCACGATCTTGCGAATCGCCTGGCCGGTCGCGTACTTTTGCACGAGGCTGCTTGCGGTGACAAGCGCTTCGAGTGCGGGGCGGTCGGCCGATTTCGGCGCCTTCAGGCTGCCGCGCGTCTTGCCGCCGACCTGCACCACGTAGTCGATCTCGTCCTGCTCGAGCGCCTTCGGATCGGGTTCGGGCCAGGGCGCCTTGAGGATGTCGTCGCCGAACCCGAGCGCCTTCCACAGGTGGTGGCACAAATGCGGCGTGATCGGCGAGAGCAGGCGCAGGAGGATCGAAACTCCTTCCCTCGCTTCCTCGCAGGACGAATCCTGCAGTTTTTCCAGCGCGTTCAGGATCTTCATCGAAGCCGAGGCCACGGTGTTGAACTGGTGCTTGCCCAGGTCGTAGTTGGCTTGCTTCAGCACCGAGTGGATCTCGAAACGGGTCGCCTTGAGCAACTCAGGAGAGGGCGTCTTGCCGCCCGGCTTGCCGAAGGCCGCACCGTAGTTCCACACCCGCTTCAGGAACCGGAACGATCCTTCCACGCCTTCGTCCGACCATTCGAGCGACTGGGTCGGCGGCGAAGTGAAGATGATGAAGAAGCGCGCCGTGTCGGCGCCGTACTTCTCGATCAGCGCTTGCGGGTCGACGCCGTTGTTCTTGGATTTCGACATTGTGCCGATACCGGCGGAGACCACCGGCGCACCGTCCGAGGCGCGCTTGGCCGAGGTGACGCGGCCCTTCTGGTCGCGCACCACCGTGACGTCGGCCGGGTTGATCCATTCGCGGCGGCCTTCGGGGGTGTCGTGGTAGTACAGCTCGGCGAGCACCATGCCCTGTGTGAGCAGGTTGGTGAAGGGCTCGGTGACCTCGAGCATCTTCTCGTCACGCATCACGCGCATGAAGAATCGCGAGTACAGAAGATGCAGGATCGCGTGCTCGATGCCGCCGATGTACTGGTCGACCGCCATCCAGTACTGGGCGCGCTCGTCGACCATCGCCTTGTCGTTGTCCGGGCAGGCGTAGCGCGCGAAGTACCACGACGAATCGACGAAGGTGTCCATCGTGTCGGTCTCGCGTCGCGCGGGACTGCCGCAAGCGGGGCACTTGCATTCGTAGAACGAAGGCAGTTTGTTGAGCGGATTGCCGGTGCCGTCCGGCACGAGGTCTTCGGGCAGCACCACGGGCAGATCTTCTTCCGGCACCGGGACGTCGCCGCAGTCCTTGCAATGGATGATCGGCACCGGGCAGCCCCAGTAGCGCTGACGGGAAATACCCCAGTCGCGCAGGCGCCATTGGACATGCTTGGCGCCGAGGTCTTTGGCTTTGAGGTCGGCGGCCACCGCATTCACCGACGCCCTGAAATCGAGCCCGTCGTACTTGCCCGAATTGATGTTGGTGCCGTATTCGGCGTATTCCGGCTTCCACGGCAGTGGGACCGTGTCCCCCAGCGCATGGCGGATGACTGGCTTGATCGGGAGGCCGTACTTGGTCGCGAATTCGTAATCGCGCTCGTCATGCGCCGGCACACCCATCACCGCGCCGTCGCCGTAGCTCATCAGCACATAGTTGCCCACCCACACGGGGACCTGTTCGCCCGAAAGCGGGTGGGTGACCGACAGGCCGGTGGGCATCCCCTTCTTTTCCTGCTGCGCCATCTCGGCCTCGATGACCGCCCCCTGCCGGCATTCGTCGACGAACTTCGCGAGCGCCGGATTGCCCTGGGCTGCGTGCGCCGCAAGCGGATGCTCGGCCGCCACCGCGCAGAACGTCACGCCCATGATCGTGTCGGCGCGTGTGGTGAACACGTTGAGGCGCTTGGCTTCGCCGTTCAGCTCATACGGGAAACCGAAACGCACGCCTTCGGACTTCCCGATCCAGTTCTTCTGCATCAGCTTGACCTGCTCGGGCCAGCCGGTCATGCCGTCCAGCGCCGATAACAACTCTTCGGCGTAGGCCGAGATGCGCAGGAAGTACATCGGGATCTCGCGCTTTTCCACCACCGCGCCGGTGCGCCAGCCCTTGCCGTCGATCACCTGCTCGTTCGCCAGCACGGTCTGGTCGACCGGGTCCCAGTTCACCACGCCGGTCTTCTTGTACGCGAGCCCCTTCTTGAACAGGCGCACGAACAGCCATTGGTTCCACTTGTAGTAGGACGGCGAGCAGGTGGCGAGTTCCCGCGTCCAGTCGATCGCGAAGCCCAAGCTCTTCAGCTGGGTGCGCATGTAGGCGATGTTGTCGTAAGTCCACTTCGCCGGCGGCACCTTGTTCGCCATCGCGGCGTTCTCCGCCGGCAGGCCGAAGGCGTCCCATCCCATCGGTTGGAGAACGTTGTAGCCGCGCATCCGGTAGTACCGGGTCAGCACATCGCCGATGGTATAGTTCCTGACATGCCCCATGTGGAGCTTGCCCGAGGGGTAGGGGAACATCGACAGGCAGTAGTACTTGGGCTTCGCGGGGTCTTCGGTCACCCGGAACGAACCCGTGCCGTCCCAATAGGCCTGGGCCTCCTTTTCCACCGATTGCGGGGAATAGCGTTCTTGCACGTCGGACATTTTTGCGTTGCCGGGGTGGAAAGGAAAAAGTTCGCAAAATCAGGGGCGAACGGAAAATTATAGCCGAATCCGCCCGGCCGCCCGGTACGTACAAGGATGTGACGTCGGCGCATTGCGCCACTTGTCCCGAGGGAGATCCCGCATGAAGAATCCGATCCGATTGACTGTCGCAGGCCTGGCCATTGCAGCCGCACAGACTGTCGCGGCCCAACCCGCTCCCCAACCCGCCGCTGTCGTGGAAGGCGTGCAGTTGCCGGCCTGGGTCGAGCGCGGCGACGACCGCAAGGCGCCGCTGGCGCCCGGCATGGAGCTGAAGTCCGGCGAGCAGGTGCGCACCGGCGCCAATTCGCGCGTCCTGCTCAAGATGTCCGAAGGCAGCCTCGTCAAGCTGGACGAGAACGGCGTGCTGAAGCTCGACGAGCTCAAGCCCGACCAGGGCGGCGTGTTTCGAGCATCGATCCGCGTCCTCGAAGGCGCTTTCCGGTTCACCACCGACGCACTGATGAAGGGACGGCGGCGCGAGGTCAACATTACGGTGGCGACCGTCACGGCCGGCATCCGCGGCACCGACCTGTGGGGCAAGTCGGACACCGCGGACAAGCAGATCATCTGCCTGATCGAAGGCAAGATCGAAGTTGGTGCGCCCGGCGAAGCGGCCGTGGTGATGGACCAGCCCCGCCAGTTCTACCAGCGCAACCAGGGCAAGACCGCGCCGGTCGGTTTCGTCGAGGCGCAGCAACTCGGGCAGTGGGCGATTGAAACCGAGATCGCAACTGGAAGGGGCGCGGCGCGCGCCGGCGGCAAGTGGAAAGTCACGCTGGCCGCGTCCGAAACACAAGATGGCGCGTTGTCGGTGTACGACCAGCTACGCGCCAATGGCTATCCGGCCGAGATCCATCCCACGATGGCCGCCGGCAAGCGCGTCTATTACGTGCGCATCGGAAGCCTGCCGTCGAAAGAGGAGGCGGAGGCGCTGGCGGCACAGTTGAAGGGGAAGATGGGGGTGGGGGAGGCTAAGGTTTCTACGTAGCTCATTCGGCGTTGCCTGTATTTTGCATTTGCGGATCTCACTGTTTTGATTGAATGGGCGCTCAAGATCTTCGCCTTGGCAATCTATCGAGCGCCCATTCAATCAAAACAGTGAGACTTGGGGTCGCGATATTGCGATTGAGCTTCGACGAAGCGACACATTGGTTTTGAAGATGATCGACACAAAGCGGGCGCTATAATCCGCGCGCTTTGTCCCTCCACCTAGAACACCTGAATCCCGAGCAGCTTGCGGCGGTCACGCTTCCCGACCGGCAGCATGCGCTCATCCTCGCCGGCGCAGGCAGCGGCAAGACACGCGTGCTCACCACGCGCATTGCCTGGCTGATCAAGAACGGGTACGTCTCCCCGGCCGGCCTGCTTGCGGTGACCTTCACCAACAAGGCCGCGCGCGAGATGCTCACGCGCCTCACCGCGATGCTGCCGGTGAATCCGCGTGGAATGTGGATCGGCACGTTCCACGGACTGTGCAACCGCATGTTGCGGCTGCATCACCGAGATGCGGGGTTGCCGCAGGCCTTCCAGATTCTCGACACCGCCGACCAGCTCGCGGTGGTCAAGCGACTGTTGAAGGCGCTCGACGTCGATGACGACAAGTTCCCGCCGCGCGAGGTGCAGTGGTTTATCAACGGCAGGAAGGAAGAGGGTGAGCGCGCAGGCACGGTGCAAGCTACCGACGACTTCATGCGCCGGCAAATCGAAATCTATGCTGCGTACGACGCGCAATGCCAGCGCGAAGGCGTGGTGGATTTTCCCGAACTGCTTTTGCGCAGCTACGAGCTGCTGGCGAGGAACGAGTTGCTGCGCGCGCATTACGCGCAGCGCTTCCGGCACATCCTCGTAGACGAGTTCCAGGACACCAACCGGCTTCAGTACCGCTGGCTCAAGCTGCTGGCCGGACCGGAGACTTCGATCTTCGCGGTCGGCGACGATGACCAGTCGATCTACGCGTTTCGCGGCGCGAATGTCGGCAACATGGCCGACTTCGAACGCGACTACAAGGTCGAGCGCGTGATCCGCCTGGAGCAGAACTACCGCTCGCACGGGAACATCCTGGATGCCGCGAACGCGCTGATCGCGAACAACGAGAATCGCCTGGGCAAGAATCTGTGGACCGCCGCCGGGTCCGGTGAGCCGATCCGCGTCTTTGAGGGCGAGTCCGACGGCGAGGAAGCGCGCTGGCTGGTCGAGGAGGTGCAGGGCCTCGCGCGCGACGGAATGCGATTCCAGGACATGGCGATCCTGTACCGGTCGAATGCGCAGTCGCGCATCCTCGAACACGCGCTTTTCAGCGCCGGGGTTTCGTATCGCGTCTACGGCGGGCTGCGCTTTTTCGAGCGCGCCGAGATCAAGCATGCGCTGGCGTACCTGCGGCTGGTCGAGAACCCGGAGGACGACAACGCTTTCCTGCGGATCTCGAACTTCCCGCCGCGCGGCATCGGCGCGCGCTCGATGGAGGCGCTTCAGGATGCGGCGCGCGCGGGCAATACCAGCCTGTATGCCTCGATCGGTGCGCTGGCCGGCAAGGCGGGCGCGTCGCTCGCGACTTTCCGCACACTCGTCGAGAGCATGAAGAGCGAGACGCGCGGGCTGCAATTGGCCGAAGCCGTCGCCCACGTGATCGCAAAATGCGGCTTGGTCGAGCACTACCAGAACGAGCGCGAAGGCGCCGATCGCATCGCCAACCTCGCCGAACTCGTCAATGCGGCCGCCGCGTTCAACATCGACGAATCGACCGTCGACATGGCGACTGGCGAAACCACCGACCCGACCGTCATGGATCCGCTGACCGCATTCCTCGCGCATGCGGCCCTCGAAGCCGGCGAGCACCAGGCGGGCGAAGGCCAGGACGCGCTGCAGATGATGACCGTGCATTCGGCCAAGGGGCTGGAGTTTTCCGCAGTCTTCATCACCGGGCTCGAGGAGGGATTGTTCCCGCACGAGCAAAGTCTTTCGGCGCGCGACGGTCTGGAGGAAGAAAGGCGTCTTGCCTATGTTGCGATCACGCGCGCGAGGGAGCGGCTATACCTTTCGTTTGCCCAGACGCGCATGCTGCACGGCCAGACCCGCTACAACTTGCCATCGCGATTCTTCGACGAGGTGCCCGAGGGTCTGCTCAAGTGGCTCACGCCGCGCCTATCGGATCGACGCGCGCCGAAGCAGGGCGGCGGATTCGGTTCATGGACCAACACGCGCTCCTCACCGGCTGCGAAGGCGCAGGGTTTCGGCCAGGGTGGCGGCGAATCGGGCGGATTCCGCGTCGGCCAAAACGTGCTGCATCCGAAATTCGGCACCGGCGTGATCGTCGATGCCGAGGGCCGCGGCAGCGATGCGCGCGTGCAGGTGAACTTCGGCCGCCAAGGGGTAAAGTGGCTGGCGGTGGCGGTGGCTAAGTTGCAGGCGGCCTGAACCGGTAGAATCCGCGGCGAAAGCCGAACGCAGCGGCCGCAAGAGCCGCAAGACCGAACCCAAGGAGACCCGAATGAATCGTCGTGCCCTGCTTGCCGCATTCGCAACGATCAGCCTTGCTGCCGCTTTGCCCTCGGGCGCCCAGCAATTGAAGGGCGACGTGAAATTTCTCAACGGCTTTCCGCCGGGCGGGACTTCGGACCTGCTCGGGCGCCTGGTGGCCGAAGCGGTCAGCCCCGTGGTCGGGCAGAAGGTGATCGTCGAGCAGCGCACCGGTGCCAGCGGCTTCATTGCGGCCGAGGCCACGGCGCGCTCGGCGCCCGACGGCCACACGATCTTCCTGTCGCCGATGGCGGTGATGGCGGTCGCTCCGGTCATGCCGGGTCAGAAACTCACCATCGACGTCGACCGCGACCTCACGCCGATCTCCAATCTCGCCGGCGTCTACAACATCCTCGTGGTCGGCAGCAGCACGCCGTTCAAGACGGTGGCTGAAGTGATCGATTTCGCCAAGAAGAATCCCGGCAAGCTGACTTATGCTTCTGCAGGCAACGGCACTTCGCAGCACCTTTCCGGCGAGTTTTTCAAGAATCTGGCCGCAGTGGACATCCTGCACGTGCCGTATCGCGGTGGCGCGCCGGCGATCCTCGACATCGTGGGCGGGCGCACCACCATGATGTTCGGCAACATGCCCGAGTTCCTCGGCCAGATCCGGGGCGGCGGCCTGCGGGCGGTTGCGTTCGGCGCGGCGCGGCCTTCGCCCCTCTTCGCCGATCTGCCGGTGATCAGCGGCACGCTTGCGGACTTCAAAATCAGCAACTGGTTCGGCGTGGTCGGGCCGGCCGGGCTTTCGCCGGAATGGACCGGGTTCTGGAACCGCGCGATCCAAACCGTGGCAAAGCAGCCCAAATTCATCCAACTCATGGCCGACAACGGCATGGAGATCCTCGCCGGCACGCCCGACGAGTTCAAGGCCACCATCGTCGCCGACCGCAAGAAGTGGAGCGAGGTGATCCAGAGCGCGAAGATCCGGGCGGATTGATCCTCCTCCGGCGCGTGCCTTCCTAGAGCAAAGCGCCCTGCGCTACGACCCAGTAGCGCGCCAGGCGCCCGGCCGCGGTGAAAGCGGTCACCGCGACCCAGTTCAGTCGCAGCCACCCGGCCGCGATGCAAAGCGCATCGCCCACCAGGGGCAGCCAAGCGAACAGGCAGAGCGGACTGCCGTAGCGGCGCAGCTTTTCCAGCACGCGCGGGTCGAGTTTTTTCCGGGTGCGCTCGGGTAGCAGGCGCCCTAGCGCGTACGAAGTCAGGCCGCCGAGCGTGTTTCCGAGCGTGGCCAGCGCCAGCGCGACGGGCAACTGGCCGGGATACAGCTTGAGATAGCCGAACAGCACCGCTTCGGAAGAAAGCGGGATGATCGTCGAGGCGAGAAAGCTCGCGGCGAACAGTCCCGCCAGGCCGCTTTCCTCCGAGACCCAGACCGATATCCATTCCTGCATCAGTTTCCTTGTTGCGCCGGGGTGGTCTTGCTACCCTTGACGCCCTTTTGACGCTGCTCCCGAGACCTTCCCGCCCCATGGCACGCGATTACCTGCAGAAGATCCTCACGGCGCGCGTCTACGACGTCGCGATCGAGACCCCGCTCGAGCTGGCGCCGAACCTTTCGGCGCGCATCGGCAATCGCATCCTGCTCAAGCGCGAGGACATGCAGCCGGTATTCTCGTTCAAGCTGCGCGGCGCCTACAACAAGATGTCGGGATTGCCGAAGGAAAAGCTCAAACGGGGTGTGATCGCCGCGTCCGCCGGCAACCATGCGCAGGGCGTTGCGCTGGCCGCGCAAAAGTTGGGCTGCCGCGCCGTGATCGTCATGCCAGTCACCGCGCCGCGGATCAAGATCGATGCCGTGGCCGCGCGCGGTGCCGAGGTCGTGCTGATCGGCGATTCGTACGACGAGGCCTATGAGCACGCCAAGATGCTGGAGAAAAAGCGCGGCCTGACGTTCGTGCATCCCTACGACGACCCGGACGTGATTGCCGGGCAGGGCACGATCGGCATGGAAATCCTGCGCCAGCATCCCGGGCCGATCCACGCGATCTTCGTCGCGGTCGGCGGCGGCGGGCTGATCTCGGGGATCGCGGCTTACGTGAAGAGCGTGCGGCCCGACATCAGGATCATCGGGGTCGAGCCGGTCGATTCCGACGCGATGACGCGCTCGCTCAAGGTCGGCAAACGCGTGACGCTCGCGCATGTGGGCCTGTTCGCCGACGGTGTCGCGGTCAAGCGTGTTGGCGAGGAGACGTTTCGACTCGCCAGCAAGTACGTCGACGAGATGATCCTCGTCGACACCGACGAGACCTGCGCCGCCATCAAGGACGTGTTCGAGGACAATCGCTCCGTCCTCGAGCCGGCCGGCGCGTTGTCGGTGGCCGGCGCGAAGGTCTACGCAGCAAAGACCGGCGTCAAGGGCGAGGCCCTGGTCGCGATCGCCTGCGGCGCGAACACGAATTTCGACCGCCTGCGCTTCGTGGCCGAGCGCGCCGAGGTCGGCGAGCACCGCGAGGCGATCCTCGCGGTGACGATTCCCGAGAAGCCGGGCAGCTTCAAGCGCTTCTGCGCGACGCTCGGCGCGCGCAACATCACCGAATTCAACTACCGCATCGCCGACCCGAAAGAGGCGCATGTGTTCGTCGGGGTGCAGGTGCACGACAGCGGAGAGACGGCGAAGATCGTCCGCACGCTCGGGCGCCACGGTCTGAAGACGCTCGACCTCTCGGACAACGAGATGGCCAAGCTGCATGTGCGCCACCTGGTCGGCGGGCATGCCGCGGCCGCGAAGGACGAGCTCCTCTATCGCTTCGAATTTCCCGAGCGGCCGGGCGCGCTGATGAAGTTCCTCGACAACATGCGCACCGACTGGAACATCAGCCTGTTCCACTATCGCAACCACGGCGCCGATTACGGCCGCGTGCTGGTCGGCATGCAGGTGCCGAAGAAGGAGATGCCGGCGTTTCGCAGGTTCCTCGCCGAGCTCGGCTATCCTTACGTCGATGAGAGCAGCAACCCGGCCTACCAGCTGTTCCTGGGATAAGAAGGATCGAACGATGAAACGAGACGATTCCGCAATCCGCGTTCTGGACCACGCCGTGGACGGCAAGAAGGCCTGGAAGCGCGCCGACCTCCGGCAAGGCGATTGGCTGTTCTGCCTGACGCCGGAGTGCCTGGCGGAGGTGCGCGCAACGGCGTTGCAATTACGCGCGCGACCCGCAGGCGCGGGCGAGCCCGATGCCTCCGGCTTTGAGATGCCTGCCTGCCGCAAGCTGATGGCCGAAGTGCGCAAGGTGCTGGACGACGGCGTGCGCTTCGCAATCGTCGACCGCCTGCCGCTGGAGGAGCTCGGCAACGACATCGGCCGGGGCGTCTACTGGATCCTCTCCACCATGGTTGCGCGACCAGTCGAGCAGAAGCTCACCGGCACGCTCGTCTACGATGTTCACGACACCGGCGAGAAGGCGGCCGCGGGCTCCGGCGTGCGACCGGACAAGACCAACATGGAACAGTATTTCCACAACGACAACTCGTACAACACCACCCCGCCGCAATACGTCGGCCTGCTGTGCGAGCGGCCGGCACGCTCGGGCGGCATCAGCCACGTCATCAGCTTCTACACGATGCACAACGAGCTGCTGCGCACGCGCCCCGAGGTGCTGCCCCGCCTCTACCGGCCGTTCTGGTTCGACCGCCAGAAGGAATACCTGCCCGGCGAGCCGCAGGTCATCCGCGAGCCGATGTTCTCGTACGATGGCCGCCTGCGGGCGCGCATGGGCCTGTTTCAGATCCAGAGCGGCTACACCATGCAAGGGGAGGCCATGGACGACGAAGCGGTGGCGGCCTTCGCTGCACTGAAGGAAGTCTTTGCCAAGCCCGAGCTCACTTTCGACTTCACGCTCGAGCGCGGGCAGCTTCAGTTCGCGAACAACCGGGAGCTCTGCCACCGCCGCACCGGGTTCGAGGACTTCGAAGACCCGGCGCAAAAACGCATGATCGTGCGCGTCTGGCTGCGCGATGCGGGTGAGCGGCGCTATCAGGGTTGACTGCGGAATGTACTAATACCGGTACATAAACGGACCGGAGAGCCAATATCTGCGCGGGCATCCGGGATAAAAAGTTCAGGATTCCAGTTTTTCCGGTGGTTCGCCGAAGTATCCTGGCGCGATCTGGTGCGCAAGGCACGCGGGCGAACTGTAACCCGGCACCTTGTGCTCGGCACTTAAAGCCTCCAGCAGCACCAGTTTCCCGTCGATCCGCTCGTACACCCCGCGCTCGGTGACCACGTAATCCATCGGGATGTCGTAGGACTGCGGATGGATCGTCTCCATGCGCGCAAGCTCGTAGGCCACGCCGATCGCCACCGGGCGGGTGGGATTTGCGGCGCGCAGGTGGGCCAGCGTGCGGTCGAAGAACCCGCCGCCGTAACCGAGGCGATAGCCGCCGGCATCGAATCCGTTCATCGGAACCAATGCTGCGTCCGGCACGATCGCGTCGCCGGCGGCCGGATAGGGGATGTCATAGACGCCTTTCGCCAGCTCATCGCCCGGCGCCCACAACCGGAAGACGAGCGGTTGCCGTGGCGCCACGACCACCGGCAGCGCGGTCTTCGCGCCGCGCTCGCGCAGCCTCTGGGCAAGAAAGCGCGGGTCGTACTCATTCTTGAACGGCCAGCAAAAGGCCAGCGTCCCTTTCGCCAGGCCGGGGAACGTTTGCTCGAGGTGCCGGTCAATCGATGTGCGGAACGCGTCCAGCGTCGCCGCATCAAGCGCCAGCCGATCGGCGAGCCGCTTTTCGAGCGCGACCTTGCGCCAGTTTTTCAGGCTCAGGGGATCCATGCGAACGCGCTTGGGCGCGAGTCTGGGAGTATCATTCTTTCCCTATGATTTCGAAGCATTTTTGCACTATATCAGCGGCCGCCGCAGCGATTGTTGCGTTGTTTGCGCACGCTCCCGCCGTGTCTGCGCCGCCACGTCCCGCGACCGCCGCCGCCGCGCCGCTGCGCGCCACAAGTGCGGACGACACCGTTCTTGCAGCTTATGGGGCGTTCCGAGCCGGCGACCCAGTGCGCCTCGCGCGTCACGCGGCGGCGCTCGAGGGCCATACGCTGCTTCCCTATGCCGAATACTGGCAATTGAAACTTCGTCTCGACGAGATGCCCTCGGCCGAGGTGCGCGCCTACCTGGCGAGATATCCCGGGAGCTACCTCGCCGACCGATTACGCGCCGATTGGCTCACGGAACTCGGCAAGCGCCGGGACTGGCCGACTTTCGATCTCGAGCTTGCGCCGCTTGTGGTCGATGACGCCGACATCCGTTGCTACACGCTCGCCTCGCGTCTTGCACGCGGCGACGACAGCGCTTTTCTCCAGAACAACCACTTCTGGCTGCAGCCCAAGGACCTGCCTGACGGTTGCGCGCTGGTCGCGCAGGAGGGAATCGCGCGCGATCGCATCCCGGCCAAGCAAATCTGGCGGCGCGCGCGCATCCTGTTCGAGGCCGGCCAACTGAACCCGGCGCGGCGCACGCTCGGAATGCTGCCGCAGGGCCAGCGGCCGGACGAAAAGCTGCTTGCGACGGCGGCCACCGAACCGGCCAAACTCCTCGCACGGCCGCCCGAGAACCTCAAAGACCGGGCGGTTCGCGAGATGGTGATGCTGGCGATCGTGCGCCTCGCGAAGAACGACCCGCGCCGGGCTGCCGAACATGTCGGCTCGGGGATCGGCCAGAAGCTGGCGCCGGGCGAGCGCGAATACCTGTGGGGGCGCGTCGCCTACGAGGCGGCCAAGCGCCTGATCCCGGAGGCTGTCGAGTGGTATGCACGCGCCGGGGATGCCGACTGGTCGGACGAGCACCTCGCATGGAAGGCGCGCGCTGCGCTGCGCGAAGGCAACTGGGCGATGGTGGCCGAGGCGATCGATTCGATGTCGGTGGCCGCCCATGCCGATACGGCCTGGACCTACTGGTACGCACGCAGCCTTGCCGTGCAAGGCAAGGCCGATGGCGCGCGCGCCTATTACCTGCGAATCTCGGGGCAGCCGGATTTCTACGGGATGCTCGCAAGCGAGGAACTCGGCCAACCGCTCCAATTGCCGCCGCCGCCGCCCGCAGTCGACGAGGCCGCGATCGCCCGCGCAAAGGGCACGCCGGGCATCGCGCGTGCGCTCGAACTCTTCCGGCTGAACCTGCGGACCGAAGGCGTGCGCGAGTGGTTCTTCACCATCCGCGCGATGGATGACGGCCAGTTGCTGGCAGCGGCCGAAGTCGCCCGGCGCCTCGAACTCTACGATCGGGCGATCAACACCGCTGATCGCACTACCGGCATCCACGATTACCGGGTGCGCTTCCTCGCCCCTTTCCGCGAGACCTACCGCGCGCAGTCGCAGGCCTTCGATATCGAGGAGGCCTGGCTCTACGGGATTACGCGCCAGGAAAGCCGCTTTATCTCGAATGCCAAATCCTCCGCCGGCGCGCAGGGGCTCATGCAACTCATGCCGGCCACGGCTCGCTGGGTGGCCAAGAAAATCGGGATGCCGCTGGGCGCCGGCAGCGTGACCGAAATCGACACCAACGTCACTCTCGGGGCCCGCTACCTGAAACTGGTGTACGAAGACCTCGGCCACCCGGTGATGGCTTCGGCCGCCTACAATGCCGGCCCGGGCCGCGCGCGGCGCTGGCGCGACATGAAGCCGCTCGAAGGCGCGATCTACGCCGAAAGCATTCCTTTTGCCGAGACGCGCGATTACGTGAAGAAGGTCATGGCGAACACCTACTGGTACTCCGCGCTCCTCAGCGGCCGCACGCCCGCGCTCAAAGCCCGCCTGGGCACGGTCCCGGCCAAGGCGGTCAGCGACAAGTTCAACGAAGAACTGCCATAATTTCGCCATGAAGATCCAAAACGTGCTCGTGGTCGGCGGGGCCGGTTTCATCGGGCGGCATGTGCTCAACGTGCTGGCCGCCCGGGGCATCAACGCGATCGTTCCAACGCGCCGGCGGGAGCGCGCCAAACATCTCATCCTCCTGCCGACGGTCAAGGTGGTCGAGGCCGACGTCAATACGCAGGGCGTACTCGAAGGCCTTGCCAGCGGTTGTGATGCGGTAGTCAACCTCGTGGGCGTGCTCCACAGCCGCAAGGCCGTTTCCGGTGCGGCTTACGGGGACGATTTCCGCCAGGCGCACGTGGAATTGCCGCAGCACATCGTCAATGCGTGTCGTGCCGCCGGCGTCAGGCGATTGGTGCACATGAGCGCGCTCGGCGCCGCGAAGGATGCGCCGAGCGAATACCTGCGCTCCAAGGCGGCGGGCGAGGAAGTCGTGCTCGCCGCCAACGACCTCGCGGTGACGGTGTTCCGCCCCTCCGTCGTGTTCGGGCCGGAGGACAACTTCCTGAACACTTTCGCCTGCCTGGCAAAGTTCTCGCTGGTGCTTCCGATCGCTTGCGCCGAGGCGCGCTTCCAGCCGGTCTATGTTGGCGATGTGGCGCAGGCTTTTGTGCGCTGCCTGGAGGAGCGCGATGCCGCCGGACGCGCCTACGATCTAGTCGGTCCGCGCGAATATTCGCTCGGCGAGATCGTGAATTTCGCAAGCAGCCTCGGCGGGCGCAGGCGGCTGGTCCTCGGCCTGGGCGCAGGACTTTCGGCGTTGCAGGCCGTGGTGCTCGAGAACCTGCCCGGCAAGATGCTCACGATGGACAACGTGCGCTCGATGAGCGTGCCTTCGGTCTCGGCCGCGCCGCTGCCCTTCGGCATCGAGCCGACGTCCATGGAGGCCGTGGTGCCGCTGTACCTCGCGCATGCCGCGCCGCGAGATAGGTTTGGAGAACTGCGCCACAAAGCCGGCCGATGAAGTTGATCGTCGGGAACAAGAATTACTCGTCCGAAACGCTGGCCCAGTTCGAGCCTTACGGCTGACGCCCGCCGCATGCAGGCCTATGTCGTTGGCGGCGCGGTGCGCGACGAGTTGCTCGGCCTGCCGGTGGTCGATCGCGACTGGGTGGTGGTCGGCTCGACGCCCGAAGAGATGGCCGCCGCAGGCTACCGGCCTGTCGGCCGCGACTTCCCGGTGTTCCTGCACCCGCAGACCCACGAGGAATATGCGCTGGCCCGCACCGAAAGGAAAAGCGGGCGCGGCTACAAGGGGTTCACGGTCTACAGCGCGCCCGAGGTCCGGCTCGAGGACGACCTCGCGCGGCGCGACCTCACGATCAATGCGATGGCGCGCGGCGCAGACGGGCGGCTCATCGATCCTTTCGGCGGCGAAGCCGATGCGCGTTCCGGCGTATTGCGCCATGTCGGCGAGGCCTTTGCCGAAGACCCGGTGCGCATCCTGCGGGTGGCGCGGTTCGCGGCCCGCTTTCGCTTCAGGGTGGCCCCCGAGACGATGGCGCTCATGCGCCGCATGGTTGTCGAGGGCGAAGCCGATTTCCTCGTCGCCGAGCGCGTGTGGGATGAGTTCGCGCGCGGCCTTTGCGAAGCGCACCCGCGGGAGATTTTCCTCGTGCTCGAGGATTGCGGTTCGCTAGCGCGCCTCGCACCGGAACTGCAGGCGATCCTGGCCGGGGCCTCGCGTGAGCCCCTCTTCGCCGCACTCGAACGCGCAGCGGGCGAGGGCGCACCGCTCGCAGTGCGGTTCGCCCTGCTCGCCTGGTTTTCCGGCCCGCGGTGCGAGGCGGATTTCGCCGCGCTCGGCCAGCGTCTGCGCGCTCCGACCCAGGAGCGCGAACTCGCGCAGCTCGCCTGCCGGTGCCGCGCGGGGATCGTTGCGGCCGGCGAAGCCGGCGCGCCTGAATTGCTTGCCGTGCTGAAGGACGCCGATGCATTCCGCCGCAAGGAGCGCTTCGAGGCTCTGGTTCGCGCTGCCCGGCTTGCGGCGCCGGAGACTGCCGCAGGCGCGCAACGGTTGCTCGCCGCACTGGAGGCGGCGGCGGCTATCGATGCGGGCGCAATCGCCGGCAAAGCGGGTGCGCGCGCCGACATCCCCGCGGCCATCGATGCCGCCCGGCTTGCCGCGGTCGGTGCCGCGGTAAAGGACTGAGGCGGCCGGCATGCGCGAAAAAGTCTTCGGCGGGCTGGTGCGCAATATTTCATCGGGCACGCGCCTGGCTTTGTTCCTGCCGGTGGGCTGGCTCCATTTCCGCGCTACGCCTGGGCAGTACGCGCTGCTCGTGACATTCAACCTCCTGACCTGGGTAGTGTCCGCTTCGCTGCAGAGCGACGGCGGAACGCTCAATCCCGCGGCGATCTCGTTGTACCTGGCGCAGATCCCGCTGCTGCTCCTCGCGAGTCTTGCGATCGCCACGATCGTCGGGAACGCCGCGCTCATCCTGCTGCTCGCAGTCGCGCTCTCGGCAAGCGATCTCGCTTTCGAGCTTGCATCGATCGCGCTCATGGGGGCGCAAACCACCCCCGAGGCGCAGCTTGCGAGCTGGCTGGCGCTCGTTTTCTGGGGGTGGCTGGTCGCCGTCCGTGCAGTCTCGATTTGCACCGGAGCCGACCGCAGGCAGCTCGCCTGGTCAGGTGCGGTGATCGCGGGGACGATGATGATTTCAATCTTCGTGATTCCGCGCACCGAACTGTGGGACGCTCCCAAACGCGCCGCCGTCCCGCCCGCGCTGGCCGGCGAGGCCCTGTTCCACGCGCAGGGCGAACTGATCGAGCGCGACCTCGCCGCGGTCGAGGCCGGGCGCCCCGGCGTGACCGAGCTGTATTTTCTCGGTTTCGCGCCCGACGGCAGCCAGGATGTCTTCCTGCGCGAGATGCGCTCGGTGAAGAAGATGGTCGATCGTGATTTCGACGCCGTCCGCCGTTCGGTCACTTTGGTCAGCAACGCGGCCACCCTGGAGCAATACCCGATCGCCACGGCGACCACCCTGCGCCGCGCCCTGTCCCGGATCGGCAAGCAGATGAATCCCGACGAAGACGTGCTGCTTGTGTATGTGACCGCGCACGGCGACCAGGGGTTCGGCCTGTCGGCGCATGCGCCGCCGCTGGACCTGGCGCCGCTCAACCCCACGGTGCTCGCCCGCGCGCTGCACGATGCCGGGATCAAGTGGCGCGTGCTGGTGATCTCGGCGTGCTATTCGGGCGGCTTCATCGAGCCGCTCAAGGACGACAACACGCTGATCATCACCGCCTCCGCCGCCGACCGGCAGTCGTTCGGCTGCGAGTCCGGCAATGACTGGACCCATTTCGGTGAAGCCTTTTTCGGCCAGGCGCTGCCCAAAGTGAAGTCGTTCATCGCCGCGTTCCCGATCGCGGCCGAGGCCGTGGCGAAACGCGAAATCGCCGAGAAGCTCTCGCCGCCTTCCAACCCGCAGATGTTCGTCGGTCGCGCGATTGCGGAAAAGCTCAAGAGCCTGCCGGCGATTCCCTAGAGGAGCTTGGTGATCAGCCAGGCGACGAAGGTCAAGAGGAGCGTGCTCGCCAGCGGCACGAAGTAGTCGCGGCCGCGCACCCGGAAGCGCAGGTCGCCCGGGATGTTGCCGATGCCCAGGCGTCGCGAGATCCAGGGCATCGCTACGGTGAACACGACGAGCGCCAGCAGGGTGGTGAGCAGCCATTTGATCATCGGTTCAGGATAAACTGCCCCTCCCCCCACAGCAAACCGGATCACGCCAGACCATGATCGAACTGCACACTTGGAGCACGCCCAACGGACGCAAGGTGTCGATAATGCTCGAGGAATGCGGGCTCCCCTATTCCGTCCACAAGGTGAATATCGGCCAGAACGAGCAGTTCAAGCCCGAATTCCTCGCGCTCAGCCCGAACAATCGCATCCCCGCAATCCTCGATCCCGACGGGCCCGACGGCAAGCCGCTCAGTTTGTTCGAGTCGGGCGCGATCCTCGTGTACCTGTCGGGCAAGACCGGCAAATTCCTGCCCGCCTCGACGCGCGGCAAGTACGTCGCGCTTCAGTGGCTGATGTTCCAGATGGGCGGCGTGGGCCCGATGTTCGGGCAGGCGCATCACTTTCTGCGCGCGGCCCCGGAGCAGGTGCCCTATGGCATCAAGCGCTACACGGATGAAGCGCGCCGCCTCTACGGCGTGCTCGACAAGCGGCTGGCCGAATCGGCCTTCCTCTCCGACGAATACTCGATCGCCGACATCGCGACCTTCCCGTGGATCGCGCGGCACGAGTGGCACAAGGTGGATTTGGCCGACTTCCCGAACGTGAAGCGCTGGTACGACACGATCAACCACCGCCCGGCAGTGGTGCGCGGGATGGCGGTGCCTACGCCGCCCTGACTCGATTTTCTTATCGCTCCTTGAGCAGCGCCACGAAGCCGGCCTGCTCGAAGTGGTGATCGGCGCTTAGCGCATGGGTCAGTCCACGCTCTCCCATCGTTACGAACGAAGCACAATCCGTCATGCTCCAGTTCTTGTCGGGATGCGCCAGGAACAGCGCCAGTGCCTTTTCGTAGAGTACGGCGTCGCACGCCAGCACTTGGAGTGACGCGTCCCACTGTGCGGCCTGGAGAATCGACTGCGCGAGCTGGCGCAGGGGCCTTCGCGCCAATGCAGCCCCAACTTCCATCAGAACCGCGTGGGTGGTGACCAGCTTGTATTTGTGCTGCTTGCTGCGTTTGGCCCATTTGCGAGCGGCGCTATTCCAAGCATCGCGTGGCAAGGCCAAGGCCAAAAAATATCCGGTGTCGACAAACAGTCGCGCTCCGGGTTTGACCGCATCAACCATCGGTAGGCGGCGCGCCTAGCGGCGCCGCGGATACAGGGTCTTCTCGAAGTTGAGCGAGTAATCGGAGGGCAAATCAGCACCGGCTTGAAGCGAGCCATCGCACGACCATTGCCGGTCAAGCTTGCCCGCCAATGTTTGCAATTGATCGAATAAGCTGTATGCCAGTGATCGCCTCTTGTTCGCGCGCGC
>CANKMT010000045.1 GCA_947482825.1 Betaproteobacteria bacterium
CCGTGCTGTCCCAGGCACCGCTGTCAGTTAACACTTCCACAGAATTTCGCCGCACAACAATGCGCACTTGATGGGTCCGCTTCTATGAGCAGAAGTGGGTCAGTTTCCGTGAGCGTCGAGGACCGCCTGCGGATGAACCCCAGCAGCCTCAGCAGCGTGTTTCTTTAGTCCACCCGATCCAAGTACGGTTAGCGCACTCACCTGCGGTCCGCTTAGGGAGGGCAGGATTAATTTTTCCGACTTCTTCCGGAAACTGATGGTCATGTCAGTCCGGCCCCAGACATGATTGCGAGGTGCTCTTGCATGTGCTGCTTGGCTCCCGGCCATAACGCAAAACCGTGCGCCCACGATTTCACGTAGCTTTTGAGATCAACGACTCGGCTATTTAACACTTTTGACGGGAGGCCATCCGCCTTGATGCGCTTTATCTTCCTTGAGAACTGGGACTGAAATTTCGAGAGATTACGCGGCGTCGGTACTATTTCGCATCCCGTATCGGTGACGGTCATCCGATAGCCTAGAAACTCAACCGCCTTCCCCGGCTTGTACTGTTTCGGTGCATTCAGTATGAGAGGCCCAGCGGGGTGTTCAAGCAGCAACTCGCGCAAGGCTTTTTTCATCGCCACTACTCCCGCCGAGCTCTTTGCCATCAAAAGAAAATTGTCTGCGTATGCGACGACAACTCCCCTACTAGGCATTTGCGCGACTACCGTTGCCAAAGCGATTTCCGCAACGACGTTGGAAGCAGCCGACCCCTGCGCAATTCCCTGCCGGGCCTCGGCGAGGTACTCCTCAACAAATGGGCCTTGAGGGACGCCGCCCGACTGAAAGTCAATTGGAAGCAAATTCAAGTGACGAGACAGAATTACCTGCTCCACCACTTCCTTCGGGACGGGAAGAAGCCCAGCGAGCTTCTCCCCTATGAAGCTCATATAGCAGTCGCGGATATCCATCTCCGCAACGTGGCTGAAACCAGACGCTAGAGCATTCCGGACATGAATCACGGCAGCGTCCCTGCCACCGTTGACTGCAAATTGCATTTTGTGAAGATCGGCTTGCGCTTTGAGACATTCCACTACGAGGTATTGAAGCGCCCGATTTTCTATGCCGAAGTTCATGATCGGGCGGAATTCGTTTTCGTTGCTGGCCTTCGGCTTCCACCGAACTTTGACGATTTCGCTGGTGCCGCACCACGCGTTTAGTTTGGACGCCTGCTCGGAGAGAGTGGAAATGGCGGGACGCCGCGATGGCCTAAGTGAGTCGAAGGCTTTACTGGTCGCAACCCGTCGCGAGTCGAAAGATGACAAGAATTGGCGTTGTAGATATGCCGCTCTCTTCCGCTGTCCATGTGCATGAGCAACCTTGATGTCCCGGAGCATCCTGTACACATGCGCGTGAACCTTGTCCCAGTCAGGCGTACTAGTGGTGGCGTGTACATCGTTAGTCATCTGTTGTAGCTCACTTTCTGACAATCAGTGTTCCTGACGTCTGGAACTGGAGTCGGGCAAGGCCAATGGCCGACGATCTGCAACTAGCTGCACACCCCTCCCGGAATATCCCCCAAAGTCACTTTGCCTCAGCATTCGTTGAACCTCATTGGCATACGCGTTTGCCCAGCAAGGGAGATTCACCGTACTGCTCATTTGCGGAGCGTCGAGCCTTATTCAGGGAAGAGGAACCACAATGCAATTGGCAAAGTAGATCGCGAAACGTTCCTGAGCATTCAGGAGGTTTCAGTGACCCCCTTTTCAATTAATTTGTCGAGATCGGCCACGAAATACTGGATACGCCACCCCATGCGAATCCAGCGAGGACCCTTTCCCATGACCCGCCAGTTCGCGAGAGTCTTTGGGGATAGATCAAGGTATTTTGCGGCGTCATTGGATGAAACGCGCCCGTCTGGGAGTACACGGATGTTTGCGGAGATGAATTTAATAGGCATGTTGGCGTTTAGATGCAAATGGGTGCTTTTAATGTGCAATTGGTTTCAGTATAATTAAGGTAAGTGCCGGGGTCAAGTGGGTTCATTTGGGCACTGGCGGGAAAATATAAGGGAGTGAAGATGGCCGTAACGATCAGACGTAAATCCGATACCTCAGTCTCTGTGACATTTCGCTTTGACCAGCGGCTGTACTTCGGTCTTGAGTTACTTGCACGTAAGCAGCATCGCAGCCTGAACTCCCAAGTAGAGGCGGCAATTGCTCACATTCTCAATGACCCTGTTAACGGACTGACCGTGCGTGGTCCCAATGACACGTCTCAGCCCAAGAATATTCTTGACGAGGTGTGGGACTTCGAAGAGGCGGATCGAATTGTCAACCTTGGGATGAAGTTTCCCGCGTTGCTCGGGCCTGATTGGGAGCGCGTCTGGAAGACTATTCGGGATGATTCCAAACTTTGGAAGAATGCCCAGACACCCGATATCAAAGAAATTCGCCGCCGTTGGGATTCAATTCGGTCTGAACAGTTTCAGCCGTAACGTATTGTTAGGAAAGAAAAGTAATGAGCAAGCGGTTCACCAAGCTGGCGCGGCTCAACATCCGCAAATTGGGGTCGGGGACTCTGCACGAGCATGGGCTTACGTTCACTCGCCTCCCAAATGGTGATGGCCTTTACTCTGTCAACATAATGGTTGATGGCCAGAGAATCCATCGCGTGATTGGACGGGAGTCCGAGGGCGTTACCCGGACTCAGGCGGAAGATTTCATCGAGAAGGTTCGCCGCGAGGCTCGTGAGGGCAGGTTGTCCCTTACCAAGGGACGTAAGGTTTCGCTTCGCTTTCGGGAAGCTGCATCCCGGTACCTTGAAAGGCTTTCTGAGGAAGGCGGAAACGATCTCCAGATGAAGCGTTCCCGGCTTACCCTACACTTAGTTCCTTTCTTTGGTTCTACGCCTCTCGCCAAAATCTGCACTTCTGACATCGAACGCTACAAGGTGCAGCGTAGCAGTGAGCGTTCATTGCGCGGTGGCGATAGGGTGAGCGCAAAATCACGACTTGAAGCGGCAATGCCGGGGGCATTGGCAAAGCCAGCCTCGCCCGGTTCAATAAACCGTGAACTGGCCGTGCTTTCACACCTACTCAACAAAACGATTGAGTGGGGTTGGATTGACCATCGTCCGGCCAAAATAAACCGACTTACTGAAGACAGTGGGCGGATTATCTACCTGACCGTAGACGAGAGCAGGCGGCTCCTAAACTGTGCGAAGTCTGACGAGAAGGCTCAGCTTTACCCCTTTGTGCTGATTGGCCTTAGAACTTCGATGCGCATGACCGAGATTCTCTCTATACGACGGGAGCATGTGAATCTCGAACGCCTGATGATATATGTACCCAAAGCAAAGGCGGGGGCGCGAGAACAACCAATTACGGGGGACTTGGCCGAATTTCTAGCCGGATATATGTCCACAGTGGACTCCCACACACCTTGGCTTTTCCCATCGGCTAGATCAAAAACTGGTCACACCGTAGACATCTGCAAACCCTATCGCAGGGCCGTTGCAGCGGCTGGCCTAGATTCCACGCTATTCGTTCGCCATACGCTTCGCCACACGGCGATCACGCACCTCGTACAGGCAGGCGTCGATCTGCCCACAGTGCAGCGGATTAGTGGTCATAAGACCATGGCGATGGTTGCGCGGTATGCCCACGCCAATGGAGCGCACATCCAGTTGGCTATGGACAGGCTTCAGAATCGCCTGAACACCCCACAGGAGGTGGCGGAATCCGCCGAATTCCCCCCGCACGATTACACCAAAACTACACCAGATGATCCGGAGTTGCTCGATGAACCGCTGCAACCCCTTGAAATTTTGGTAGGCCGTGGCGGGTTCGAACCGCCGACCAACGGATTAAAAGTCCGCTGCTCTACCAGCTGAGCTAACGACCCAAAACAGGACCGAAGATTTTACTTGGTGGGCGATAGCCGGTCAATGAATCCGGCGTTTCCGCCTTGCAATCAGCGCGTCTATGTGCCTGCGCGAGCACTTCGCGCGATCAAGCAAGATGCATTCATGTCGCGTATCGGGTCGTGTCCGCAATCCCCGCGGCCGCAAACCCGTCCTTCCTGATCCGGCAAGCATCACACACGCCGCAAGCCTTGCCGCCCTCGTCCGGCTGGTAGCAGGTCACCGTCTGCGCGGGGTCCACGCCCAACTCGATTGCGAGACGGATGATCTCTGCCTTGGACATGTCCACCAGCGGCCCGCGCACCTCGATGGCCCGCCCTTCGACTGCGGCCTTGGTCGCCAGGTTGGCCATGGCTTCGAATGCGCGCAGGTACTCCGGCCGGCAGTCGGGATAGCCCGAATAGTCGATAGCGTTTGCACCGACGAAGATGTGCCGCGCGCCGAGCACTTCGGCCCAGCCCAGCGCGAGCGACAACATGATGGTGTTCCGGGCCGGCACGTAGGTGACCGGGATGCCGCCTTTTACGCCGCCCGTGGGAACTTTGATCGACGCATCGGTCAGCGCAGAGCCGCCGAATGCACCGAGGTCGAGCCTGATGGTCTTGTGTGCCACGGCGCCGTTTGCGCTCGCTATCCTGGTCGCGGCCTCCAGCTCTGCGCGGTGGCGCTGGCCGTAGTCGACCGACAAGCAGTGGCACTCGAAGCCCTCCCGCCGCGCCCAGGCCAGGGTTGTCGCCGAATCGAGTCCGCCCGAGAGCAGAACGACCGCCTTGCCCCGGGATGCCGGCGCTCCCGCCACGGCCCTAGCGCTTTTGCAGCCGCTGCTTCGCGGACGCGGCCGCCTGGCTCGCGGGGTACCGCTCGATCAGCCCTTCAAGCGTCTTTTGCGCGGCGCGCCGATCGCCCAGCGCTTCCTGCGAATTGGCGATATTCGACATCGCGTCCGGCGCCTTGGGATCTTCCGGCCACAGGGTGAGAACTTTCTGCTGGGCCGTGATTGCATTGCGGTAGTCGCGCTGGGCGGCATAGGCCATGCCTATCCAGTACTGGGCATTCGGCGCGAGCTTGCTGTTGGGGTAGGTGACGAGCAGGCCCTGCAGCGCCCCAACCGCGAGCGGGTAGTTGCCGAGCTTGAACTGGTTGAGCGCGGCCTCGTACGCCTTGGTATCCTCGGGCGAGGCCGGCGCATCGGCCGCCTTCTCGGCTTCGCGCGGCTGCTCGAGCTTCCTCAGGCGCGTGTCAATGTCCAAGTAGAGGTCCTTCTGGCGCTTCTCGCCTGTTTCGACCTGGTTCAGCAGCACTTCGATCTGGCCGCGAATGCGCGCGATGTCGGCCTTGAGCGCGTCGATCTGTCCGGCAAGGTCGACCAGTGCGCGACGGTCGCGCACTTCGGTCTCTATCCGCCCGAGCCTTTCGTTAACCGCCTGCTGGCTTGCGGCAACCTGCCTGCGCAGCGCTTCGATCCGCGCCCGCGCTTCTTCGTCATCGAACAACGCCGCATGCCCGACCGGGGCAAAGATCGACAACGCCAGTGCGACGAGCGCCGCACGGGGAGCGAGGCGCATCAGTACTCGCCGCCGTAGAGGATGTCGTCGCGGCGGTTCTCGGCGTAGGCCTCATCGGTGGAGCCCTGCGCCTTGGGCTTTTCCTCGCCGAGGCTGACCGCTTCGACCTGCTCTTCTTTCGCACCAAGCAGCAGGATCATGCGTTTCATGGCATCGGCACGTTTTTGGCCGAGGGCCAGGTTGTATTCCCGGCCGCCGCGCTCGTCGGTGTTGCCCTGGATCAGGACCTTGGCAGTGGGGTTTTCACGCAGGTACTTGGCATGCGCCTCGACCAGCGGGCGGTACTCATCCTTGATCGTGTAGCTGTCGAGGTCGAAGTAAACCGACCGCTTGGACAGGATGCTCTTTGGGTCCCTGAGGATGCTGTAGCCGGCCGGGGGCTTGGGCTGCGTCAGGTCGACGCGCGCCACGTTGCCGCCGGGAACCGGCTGGGTCTGGCCCGCGGCGGGCGGCTTCACTGCGCCGGGCTTGCGGTCCTCGACCGAGGCGCCCGCCTGTTCGTCGGGCGGCGAGCCTGCGCACGCTGCCAGCAAAGTGGCTGCGAGAAGACTGATCCATAGTGCACGCATAAATACCTCCAAAGATCCGTTTATTCTTTGATGTACGGGCCCCACGCGGGTTCGCGCACGTCCCCGCCGGTGACCGTCAATCGTTGCTTCACCCGCCCGTCGGAAGACACCGCCGAAAGGATTCCGCGCCCGCCAATGACGGTCGCGAGGAGAATCATGCGCCCGTTCGGCGAAAAACTCGGCGACTCGTCCTTGTCGCTGTCGGTCAGGACCTGCACCTGGCGCGCGCCGAGGTCGAGCATCGCAACCTGGAACCGGCCGCTGTTGCGCGCGATATAGGCAAGGTTCTTGCCGTCGGGCGAGATGCGCGCAGACACGTTGTACGTCCCGTCGAACGTGACGCGCTGCGCGTCGCCGCCGTTGGCCGGCATGCGGTAGATCTGCGGGCTGCCGCCGCGGTCCGACGTGAAGTAGATGAACTGGCCGTCGGGCGAGAAGACCGGCTCGGTGTCGATGCTGGTCGAACTCATGAGCCGGCGCGGGCTGCTGCCGTCGGGGTTGACGATGAAGATCTGCGAGCCGCCTTCGCGGGACAGGGCCACCGCGAGCTTGGCGCCATCAGGCGACCAGGCCGGCGCGCTGTTCGAGCCCTTGAAATTCGCCGCCACCTGGCGCTGACCGCTTTGCAGCGAATGCACATAAACGACCGGCTTCTTTTGTTCGAACGACACGTACGCAAGGCGCCGCCCGTCCGGCGACCAGGCCGGTGAAATGATCGGCTCGAGCGAGGCCAGCGCCGTCTCGGCGCCCGCCCCATCCGCGTCCGCGATCTGCAGTTCGTAGCGCGGCCCGCGCTTGAGCACGTAGGCAATGCGGGTGCTGAACACGCCTTTTTCGCCGGTGAGCTTTTCGTAGATGTAGTCCGAGATGCGGTGTGCCGTCGCGCGCACCTGGTTCTTGTTGAGCGTGTAGGCCACCCCGCCCAGAGTCGCTTGCTTGACCACGTCGAATACGCGGAAACGCACTTCGAATCGGCCATCGGGCAAAACCGCTACGCTGCCGAGCACAAGCGCATCGGCCAGGCGGGATCGCCATTCTGGAAAATTGACCGGGCTCGCTTCGGTGAGTGCGGGCACCAGAGGCGGCGTTTCGAGCGCGCGAAAAAGTCCGCTGCGCTCGAGATCGGCGCGCACGATGGACGCGATGCCCGGCGGGATCGCGCCTTCGCCGGCGAACGGGACGATTGCGATCGGGAGGCGGTTGGCGCCGCCCCCGGTAATTTCTATGGACAGCTGAGCCCACGCGACCGGTGAGAAGGCCGCAACGGCGACAGCCACCAAAAAGAACAACCGCTTCAGCAAGCTGCGCACCCTTCACTCATGACCCCGATTATAGCGGAGCGCTTCCCGCTCAATCCTGCGGACGGAAGGTTAGTATGAGTTCGCGCTGGAAAAGTTCACCCTTGTCCGGCTTCGGCAGCGGCGAGGACTTGATGATCGCGCGCTCGACGGCCGTGTCGTAGGCGATGTTGCCGCTTGGCTTGCGCAGTTTTACCGAGAGCACTTCGCCCGTCGGGAGCTGGATCACGTCGAAAACCGCTTCCGGATTGCCTTTGAGATCGATCGGCAGGATCCAGTTGCCCTTCACCTTGGCCTTGATCTTGTCCGCATAGGCGGACAACGCGCTTTTTTGCGCCGCGGCGTTGAACTCCCGGCGCTCGCGATCGGCTTTCATCGCGCCCTGCTCCCTCGCGAGCTCGTCGTGCATGCGCTTTTGCATTTCGTCTTCGCGCGGTTTCGCCAGAGTTGCCGGCTTTGCCGGCTCGGGTTTAGGCTTCACGGCCTCCGGCTTGGGCTTTGGCGGCTCCGGCTTCGGCTTCGGCTTCGGTTTGGGCGGCTCGGGCTTCGCCTTGATCGCGATGTCGGGCTTGGGCGGTTCCACGATCGGTTCGGGCTTCGGCGGCACGGGTGGCTCGACGACGGGCTCAGGCTTCACTTCAACCCGCTCGACCGGCGGCGGCACCCAGAGTTCGACGCTGATCGACTCCGGAGGCCGCGACTGCCAGCGCACGCCGAAGAAAAGGACACTGAACAACAGTGCATGGACAAGCACGGCTAGCACCGCCGAACCGGCGAGGCCCGGCTCGTAGCGCTCTTCGAAATGCATCGGGACGGTGGCCGCGCTCATCGACCGATCATCGAATGTCCGCGCCGCTTCACTGCGCCGGCTTCACCGAAAGGCCGACCCGCTTGACCGCCTGCTTCTGCAACTCGTCCATGACCTCGAGCACGGCCTCGTACTTCACGTTCTTGTCGGCCGAGATCACAACGGGCTGGTCGGCGTTCCTGGCTTGCTTGGCCTTGACGATGGCGGCGAGTTCGCCTTTCGCAATGCGCTTCTCGTCTTGCACGGCCCCCTTTGCGTCGCGGTCGCGCACGATGATCGATGCGTCCTCGCGGATGACCACCTCGAGCGGCGTGGCCGGCGCCACCGACGACTTGCCAACGCTGGGCAGATCCACGACGCCGGGGGTGATCAGCGGCGCCGTCACCATGAAGATGACCAGCAGCACGAGCATGACGTCGATATACGGCACGACGTTGATCTCGTTCATGAGCCGTCGGGAACTGCGCAGCCTCATTTCGGTTTCTGTCCCTATCCGCGTGCAGTCTGGCGCTGGAGGATGTTGGAGAACTCCTCCATGAAGCTTTCGAAGCGGATCGCGAGGCGATCGATGTCGTGCGAATAGCGGTTATAGGCGACCACCGCGGGGATCGCCGCGAACAGGCCGATCGCGGTGGCTACCAGCGCCTCCGCGATGCCCGGGGCCACCTGCGCGAGCGTCGCCTGCTGGACGTTGGCCAGGCCGCGGAACGCGTGCATGATTCCCCAGACGGTGCCGAACAGGCCCACATAGGGGCTCACCGAACCGGCCGAAGCCAGGAAGGAGAGGTGGCTTTCGAGCACGTCCATTTCGCGTTGGTAGGTTGCGCGCATCGCGCGACGCGCGCCGTCGACCATGGTGCTCGCATCCGTGCCGCGCTGGCCGCGCAGCTTGGAAAATTCGCGAAAGCCCGCTTCGAAGATGCGCTCGAGGCTGCCGATCGAATGGCGGTTGTTGACCGCGCCCTGGTAGAGCAGGTTGAGGTCGTTGCCGCCCCAGAACTCCTTCTCGAAGGTCTCGGTCTCCGCGCGCGCGCGGCGGATCGCGAACATCTTGCGGAAGATGAACAGCCAGCTCATGAACGAGACGCCGAGGAGCAGCGCCATCACGAACTTCACCACCAGGCTGGCGCTCGCCACCAGCGTCCAGATTTCCAGGTCCTGGGTTACGTTCATGGTTCGATTTTCATCCGCTCGTTTCCAGAATTTGCCTGAGGACCGCGGGCATCCGCACCGGCCGCTGCCGATCCCGGTCGACGAGCGCCAGGCGTACCCGGCCTTCGACCAGGAGATCGGGCCCGCGTTCCACGCGCTGCTCGAATTCCACGCTCGCGGGCCCAAGCGACGCTGCGCGCGCCGTCGCGACCAGCAAGTCGTTCAGCCGCGCAGGGCGATGGTAGCGCACCGTAATGCCGTGCACCATAAACAATATCCGCGATTCATCGGCGAATCGCGCGAGGTCGAAGCCACGCGCATTGAGAAGCTCGGTGCGCGCGCGCTCCATGAAATCGAGGTAGCGCGCGTGGAAGACCACGCCGCCGGCATCCGTGTCCTGGTAATAGACTCGAACTGGAAGGTTGAACTGCGCGTTGAACGGCGCACCTGACGGCGCGCTCACGGATTCGCCTTCCGGTCGCGCATTTCGCGCATCATCACTTGCGACCTTGCGGAAAGCTCTTCGGCGCGGCGCAGACGCACGGCGTCCCCCGACTGCAGGCCGGCGGCATATTCGGCGAACATCTCGCGCCGGACGCCGACGAATTCGGTGAGCGCGCGCACCTTGTCGGCCGTCGGCGCACCCGGATCGACCTTGAGCGCGCTGAAACGCGCGTGGGCCACGTTCCAACCCGGAACGACGTCCTTCTCGAAGCCCTCGCCCAACTGGCGGTCAGTGATGCGCCCGGCTTTCCTTGCTTCGATCAGCGAACCGGCCTTTTTCGCAAGCACTTCTTCCTCGGCGCCGAACTGCTGGATTGCGGTGATCGCCGCTTGCTGCGCGGCATACGAATACTTGGCAGGCGGCAGCAGCATGAAAAGCGATCCCAGCGATAGCACGACAAATCCAACGGCAATGGCAGTGCGGCCCACCGTGAGCGGCGCACGTGGGTCGAGCGACTGCGCGAGCGGCCGCGCGAGCAGCCACGCGAGCAGAAAGCCGCCTGCGAAGCCGCCCGCATGGGCTGCGTTGTCGATGGCCGAAACCATGGCGCCGATGGCGATCGAATAGGCGATGAAGGCGATCGTGCTGCCCGTGAGGCTCTTGAGCACGCTGCGCGGCACCGAACCCGGCTGGCGCAGCACATAAGCACCCAGCGCACCAAACACGCCGAAGACTGCGCCGGAAGCGCCCGCGCTCACGACGCGGTCCGCATTCCACAGCAGGCTCGCGAAGCTCCCGGTGAGGCCGGCGAAAACGTAGATTGCAATGAACGAGGCGTTTCCATAGAGCCGCTCGACCAGCCTGCCGGCACTCCAGAGCGCCCACATGTTCATGGCGAGGTGAAGGATCCCGAAATGCAGGACGGTGCACGCGAACAGGCGCCACCATTCGCCTTCCTTGGTGAGCGGCCCGAAGTTCGCACCCCAGCGCAGGTGGACCTCGGTGTTCGATGTCATCAACCCCGCGCCATCGGCCAGCATCGCCAGAAATACGATCACGTTGACCGCAATGATCGCGTGCGTAACCCAGACCCTGGGCGTGGCGCTGTGCAGCCGGTAGCCGAACAGGCCCTGCTCCGCGGCCTGCTCCTCCGCCGAGCGCGCGTCCTGCCCCGGACTGCCGGACACGTTCAGTCCGGGTTTCCTTTCTCGGGCTCCGGCGGGAGGCTGCTCAACAGGTCTGCCGCGCCGTTCATCCCTGAGGGTGCGACGAGGCCGAAATGCCGGTAAGCCTGCAACGTTGCCATGCGCCCGCGCGGCGTGCGCTGCAGGTAGCCTTGCTGGATCAGGTAAGGTTCGAGCACGTCTTCGATGGTGTCGCGCTCTTCGCCGATCGCGGCCGCGAGGTTTTCGACGCCCACCGGGCCGCCGCCGAAGCGTTCGATCACCGCGAGCAGAAGCTTCCTGTCCATCACGTCGAACCCGAGCGGATCGACGTCGAGCATCCTGAGCGCAGCTTCGGCCACCGCCTTGGTGACGATGCCGTCGGCCCTGACCTGCGCGTAATCGCGCACCCTGCGCAATAGCCGGTTCGCGATGCGCGGCGTGCCGCGCGAGCGGCGCGCGATCTCCGGCGCCCCTTCGCCTTCAATGCCCACTTCGAGCAACTGGGCCGAGCGCCGCACGATCAAAGTCAGCTCGGCCTCGTTATAGAACTCCAGCCGCGCGACGATCCCGAACCGGTCACGCAGCGGATTCGTAAGCATTCCGGCGCGCGTAGTCGCCCCCACCAGCGTGAACGGCGGCAGGTCGAGCTTGATCGAACGCGCCGCGGGGCCCTCGCCGATCATGATGTCGATCTGGTAGTCCTCCAATGCCGGGTAGAGGATCTCCTCGACCACCGGCGAGAGGCGGTGGATCTCGTCGATGAAGAGCACGTCGCGCGGCTCCAGGTTGGTGAGCAGCGCGGCGAGGTCGCCGGGGCGCTCGAGCACAGGGCCTGAGGTCTGGCGCAGCCCGACGCCCATCTCGCGCGAGATGATGTGCGCCAGAGTGGTCTTGCCCAAGCCGGGGGGGCCGAAGAGGAGCACATGGTCGAGCGCTTCCTTCCGGCCGCGCGCGGCCTGGATGAAGATTTCGAGCTGCTCGCGGATTTTCTTCTGGCCGACGTAGTCCGCAAGCTTCTGCGGGCGCAGCGCGCGCTCGATCTGCTCCTCCTGCACCGAGACGGGAGCAGCCGAGATCAATCGGTCGGTTTCGATCGCCACTTCAGGATTTTGCCAGAGCTTTCAATGCGGTCCGGATGCCGTCGGATACCGGCATGTCGGCGGGCACCTGCCTGATCGCGAGCAGGGCTTCCTTCTCGCTGTACCCCAGCCCAAGCAGCGCGTTGAGCACGTCCGAACTCGTGCTGGGCTGAGCGCCGGAGGAGCCCGCGCCGGCAATTGCGTCGGCGAGCTTTCCCTTGAGTTCGAGCAGAAGTCTTTCCGCGGTCTTCTTTCCAATGCCCGGCACTTTGGTCAGCCGGGCCGGGTCCTGCGTGGCAACCGCCTGCGCAAGATCGTTGACCGAGAGGCCGGATAAAACCGACAGCGCAGTGCGCGCGCCAACGCCCGAGATGCGGATGAGCTTGCGGAAGGCCGAGCGCTCTTCCTCGGTGCCGAAACCGAACAGGATGTGCGCGTCTTCGCGCACCACCAGGTGCGTTAGCAGCACGACCTTCTCTCCGGTGGCCGGCAGGTTGTAGAACGTGCTCATCGGCACGTCGATTTCATAGCCCACGCCGCCGACATCCACCATGACTTGCGGCGGATTCTTGGCGACGAGCAGTCCTGACAGCCGTCCGATCAAACCAGCCTCCCGTTCTTCATGCGGCGGCCCAGCGTGGGGAAGGCGCCCATTCCCTGGCCGGCGTGCGCATGGCAGATCGCGCAGGCAAGCGCATCCGCGGCGTCCGGGCTCGGGTCGCCCGGCAGCGCAAGCAATCGCTTTACCATCATCTGCACCTGCTCCTTGCCGGCTTTTCCCACACCCACGACGGCCAGCTTGACCTGCAATGCAGTGTACTCGGCGACCGGCACGCACGCGAGAACGGCGGCGCAGATGGCCGCCCCGCGCGCCTGGCCGAGCAGCAGCGTCGACTGCGGGTTGACATTGACGAAGACTTTCTCGATCGCGGCCTGGTCAGGGTGGTTTGTCTCGATCACTTCGCGGAGTCCCTCCAACAGCACCTTGATGCGCTCGGGCAATTCACCTTGCCCGCTCTTCACGCAGCCGCTTGTCACATAGGCGAGGCGGGGACCGGTCTTGTCGATGACGCCGAAGCCGGTGACCCTCAGGCCGGGGTCGATGCCGAGGATGCGGATGCGGGTGGGCTTATTCAAAAACGAGCCCGCCGCTTGAACCCAACGGGTCAGGCCTCGTCCAGCGCCGCGGTCGTGTAGACCTCCTGCACGTCGTCCAGGCCTTCGAGTGCATCGAGAAGCTTGCGCATCTTCACCGCGTCCTCGCCTGTAAGCGCATTCTCGAGCGTGGGCTTCATCGTGATTTCGGCAACCTCGTGCTTGAGGCCGGCCTTTTCGAGGCCCGCCCTGACCTGCGCGAAATCCGCAGGCGCGCAGATGACCTCGATCGAGCCGTCTTCGTTGGCGATCACGTCCTCGGCGCCGGCATCCAGCGCGGCTTCCATGACCTTGTCTTCGGTCAGGCCGGGCGCGAACAGGAACTGCCCGCAGTGCTTGAAGAGGAAAGACACCGAACCGTCGGTGCCCAGATTGCCGCCGTTCTTCGCGAAGGCATGCCGCACCTCGGCCACAGTGCGCGTGCGGTTGTCGGTCATGCAATCGACGATGATCGCCGCGCCGGCGATGCCGTAGCCCTCGTAGCGGATCTCTTCATAGGCCACCCCTTCCAGCGTGCCGGCCCCGCGAGCGACCGCGTTCTGGACGCTGTCCTTGGGCATGTTGGCCTCGCGCGCCTTGTCCATCGCAAGGCGCAGGCGCGGATTGGTCCCCGGATCCGCCCCGCCGAGACGCGCGGCCACGGTGATTTCCTTGATCACGCGCGTGAAAATCTTGCCCCGCTTGGCGTCCTGCCGCCCCTTGCGGTGCTGGATGTTCGCCCATTTGCTGTGTCCAGCCATCGATCGCCTAAGAAGTAGATGCGGGGAAGTGGTGCAGGAGAACGTATAATTTTACCTCTATGGCCCAGCCCCTGCTCATTGCGAAAAACAACGCCGCCGAACTCGTGCTGCTGCCGGGCCTGGCCAATCGCCACGGCCTGATCACCGGCGCGACCGGCACCGGCAAGACCGTAACCCTCCAATCAATGGCGCAGGCCTTCTCTTCGATCGGCGTGCCGGTGTTCATGGCCGACGTGAAAGGCGACCTCGCCGGCGTAGCCAAGGCCGGCGGGAGCAACGCGCGCGTCGCCGAGCGCATCAAGACGCTCGAGCTCGATGTGAAGTACGAAGCCTGCCCGGCGGCGTTCTGGGATGTGTTCGCTGAAAGCGGCCATCCGGTGCGCGCGACGATCTCGGACATGGGCCCGCTTTTGCTGTCGAGCATGCTGAGCCTGAACGACACGCAGGAAGGCGTGTTGAATCTCGTGTTCAAGATCGCCGACGACAACGGCCTCCTGCTGCTCGATGCGAAGGACTTGCGCGCGATGCTCCAGCACGTCGGCGACAACGCTTCGCAGTTCCAGACCGAGTACGGAAACATCTCGGCGGCTTCGGTCGGCGCAATCCAGCGCGGCCTGCTCGCGATCGAAAGCCAGGGCGCCGACAAGTTCTTCGGCGAGCCGATGCTCGACATCGCGGATCTGATGCAGACCGAAGGTGGCAAGGGCGTGGTCAATATCCTCGCCGCCGACAAGCTCATGAATTCGCCCAAGCTCTACGCGACTTTCCTTTTGTGGATGCTGGCCGAGCTGTTCGAGCACCTGCCTGAAGTGGGCGATCCGGAGAAACCCAAGCTGGTGTTCTTCTTCGACGAGGCACACCTGCTCTTCAATGACGCGCCCAAGGCATTGCTCACCAAGATCGAGCAGGTCGTGCGCCTGATCCGCTCGAAAGGCGTCGGCGTCTATTTCGTGACCCAGAACCCGCTCGACATCCCCGAGTCGGTGCTCGGCCAGCTCTCCAATCGCGTGCAGCATGCTTTGCGCGCCTTCACGCCCAAGGACCAGAAAGCCGTCAAGTCCGCCGCGGACACACTCCGGCCGAACCCGAAACTCAAGACCGACCAGGTCATCATGGAACTCGCGGTCGGCGAAGCGTTGGTGAGCTTCCTGGACGAAAAGGGCCGGCCCGGCATGGTCGAGCGCGCCTTCGTCGTGCCGCCGGGCAGCCAGCTCGGGCCGATCGATCCGTCGGAACGCAGGAAGGCCATCGAATCGTCGACGGTCTACGGCCACTACGAAAAAGCCATCGACCGTGAATCGGCCTACGAAAAGCTCAAGGGCCGCGCAGTCGAACGGCACGAAAACGCGCCAGCCCAACAGAAACAGGGATCAACTCCAACGGCGCAAGCGCCGGCCGGCGGTGGGGCCGGCAGCGTAATGTCCGACATCCTTTTCGGTCGCACCGGGCCACGCGGCGGCCAGCAATCGAAGGGAATGATCGAGGCCGTCGCCACCAGCGCGGCCCGCGCCATCGGATCGGAACTCGGGCGCCAGGTCCTGCGGGGCGTGCTCGGCTCGATTCTCGGCGGCACGAAGCGCAAGTAGTGGCCGGGGTTTCCTACCGGGCCTGGGGGCTCCTCTTCGCCCTCGGCGGCGTCGTCGGCTTCGGTTTCCGCCCGGTCTTCGTCAAGCTCTGCTACGCCGTCCAGCCGGTCAGCCCGGTCACGCTACTGTTCCTGCGCATGACGCTGTCGCTGCCGTTCTTTATTGCGGTGGCCTGGTGGCTTGCCTATCGGGATACCCAACGCCGCATCGGCGGGCGCAAGCGCTCGCCGCTCACACCGCGCGAGTGGGCCGCCACCGGCGCCCTCGCCTTCATGGGGTACTACCTTGCCAGTTTCCTCGATTTCATCGGGCTGCAGTACGTAGGCGCCGGCATCGGACGCCTGCTCCTCTTCATGTATCCGACCATGGTGCTGCTGCTCTCGTTCCTCTTCCTGCATAAGCGCCCGGCGGCCAGCGAGATCACTGCTCTCGCGATCAGCTACGCAGGCATTGCGCTCGTGGTGTCCGGCCAGATCGGCGCGAGCGGCCAGGACCAGCTGTTCCTCTTCGGGGTGCTCATGTGCCTCACGAGCGCCCTGTGCTACGCCGTCTACCTCGTCGCGGGCAGCGAACTCACGCGCCGCATCGGCTCGATGCGTTTCACCGCCTACACGATGATGCTCGCCACGATACCGGCGGTGATCCAGTTCCTCGCGGTGGAGCCGCTCGACTCGCTCGACCTGCAGCCGCGCATGTGGTGGTACCTCGCGGTCATGGTGGTATTCGCCACCGTGGTGCCGGTGTTCCTGGTGGCCGAGGCGCTCAGGCGCATCGGCGCAAACCATTTCGCCCTCATCGGCGCAGTCGGCCCGGTCGTCACCGTCTACGCCGGTGCGGTCGGACTCGAAGAGCCCGTCACGCTCCTGCAAATTGCCGGGAGCATCCTCGTCATCTCGGGTGTCCTGCTCGTTTCACTCAAAGCCAAAATTTCATGATCACCACCTCCGGCATCACCATGCAGTACGGCGCCAAGCCGCTGTTTGAAAACGTCTCGGTCAAGTTCGGCGGCGGCAACCGTTACGGTCTCATCGGCGCCAACGGCAGCGGCAAGTCGACCTTCATGAAGATCCTCGGCGGCGAGCTCGAGCCCTCCTCGGGCAACGTTGCGATCGATTCCGGCGAGCGCATCGGGCGCCTGCGCCAGGACCAGTTCGCGTACGAGGATCAGCGGGTGATCGACGTCGTTCTCATGGGCCACGAGCAGATGTGGGCCGCGATGGCCGAGCGCGACGCGATCTACGCCGATGCGGACGCGACCGAAGACGACTACATGAAAGCCGCCGAACTGGAAGAGAAGTTCGCCGGGTACGGCGGCTACGATTCGGAAGCCCGCGCAGGCGCGCTGCTGTTCGGCCTGGGAATCCCCGAGGAGCAGCACCGCGGCCCGATGAGCGCCGTTGCGCCCGGCTGGAAATTGCGCGTGCTGCTGGCGCAGGCCCTGTTTGCCGACCCGGACATCCTGCTGCTGGACGAGCCGACCAACAACCTCGACATCAATTCGATCCGCTGGCTCGAAGGGATCCTCGACCAGCGGCAGAGCACGATCATTATCATCTCGCACGACCGCCACTTCCTGAACAGCGTCTGCACGCACATGGCCGACCTCGACTACGGTGGCATCCGCGTGTACCCGGGCAGCTACGACGACTACATGCTCGCCTCCACGCAGGCGCGCCAGCAGGTGTTGAACGCGAACTCCAAGGCCAAGGAGCGCATTGCCGACCTGCAGGACTTCGTGTCGCGCTTCTCGGCCAACAAGTCGAAGGCGCGCCAGGCCACCTCGCGCCAGAAACAGATCGAGAAACTGAAAGTTGAAGACGTCAAGCCTTCTTCGCGCCAGTACCCCTTCATCCGCTTCGACTACGACGAGAAGGAAAAGCTCCACCGCCACGCGGTCGAGGTGGAGAACCTCGCAAAAGGCTACGGCAAGCCGCTCTTCCATGCCTTCAACCTGATCATCGAGGCCGGCGAGAAGGTCGCCATCATCGGGCCGAACGGCATCGGCAAGACCACGCTCTTGCGCTGCCTGTGGGGAGACCTCAAGCCCGAAGCCGGCAAGATCCGCTGGACCGACAAGGCGCGGCCGGGCTACTGCGCGCAGGAGCACACCGCGGACTTCGCCGAGGACGCCACCCTCACCGAATGGATGGGCCATTGGAAAGCCGCATCGGACGAGGACCAGATCGTGCGCAGCACGCTTGGACGGCTGCTCTTTTCAGGCGACGAGGTCGGCAAGTCGGTCAAGGTCGTGTCGGGCGGCGAGGAGCAACGGCTGGTGTTCGGCAAACTCATGCTGCAAAAGCACAATGTGCTGCTGATGGACGAGCCGACCAACCACCTGGACATGGAATCGATCGAGTCGCTGAACACTTCGCTCGACAAGTTCAAGGGCACGCTGGTGTTCGTTTCGCACGACCGGGAGTTCGTTTCGTCGCTGGCCACGCGGATTATCGATATGAGGGTTGACGGCATCGTCGATTTTCGCGGAACCTACGACGAATACCTGCAGAGCCAAGGCGTAGGCTAGGTCAGGAGGGGGTAACGGGGGAACCTTGGGTCCCCTGTTCCGCACATTCAGACAAGGAGCATTCATGGATCTCGGAATTCGCGGCCGGACCGCATTGGTCACGGCCGGCAGCAAGGGCCTCGGAATGGGTTGCGCGATGTCGCTGGCGCGCGAAGGCGTGAGCCTCGTCATCACGGCGCGCGGCAAGGAAGCGCTCGAAGCAACGGCGGAGGCGATCCGCAAGGCCACCGGCGCCAAGGTCACGACGGTCGCCGGCGACATCACGACGCCCGAAGGCCGCGCGGCGGCGCTGGCCGCATGCCCGGACCCGGACATCCTGGTCAACAACGCAGGCGGCCCGCCGCCGGGCGACTTCCGCGACTGGGACCGCGACACCTGGATCAAGGCGCTCGACGGCAACATGATCACGCCGATCCTTCTCATGCGCGCTGTGGTCGACAAGATGATCGAGCGCAAGTTTGGCCGCATCATCAACATCACTTCAGGCGCGGTGAAGTTCCCGATCCCGGAACTGGGCCTGTCGAACGGCGCGCGCACCGGCCTGACCGGGTTCGTCGCCGGGCTGTCGAGGAAAACGGTGCGCCACAACGTGACGATCAACGGCGTGCTGCCCGGCCCGTTCGAAACCGACCGCCTGCGCGCCAACTTCAAGTTCAACGCCGAGAAAACCGGCAAGAGCGAGGAAGAACTGCGCCGCGCCCGCGCCGAATCGAACCCGGCCGGACGCTTTGGCACGATCGAGGAATTCGGCGACGCCTGCGCCTACCTGTGCAGCGCGCAGGCCGGCTATATCACCGGGCAGAACCTGTTGCTCGACGGCGGCGCCTATCCCGGCACGTTCGGCTAACCTGTTCCGGAGGTCTCATGGCCGCAGTCCTGAAGATCGAACCCTCGCCCCTGCCGCCCGGCCCGATCGGCGGCCCAGCGGCCTGGAAAGGCCCCGACATCGACACGAAGCGCGGCGAATGGATCTACGAATTCACCGCGGCCGACCGTGCGGAAATCGATGCCGCGATCCGCGCACACTTTGCGGCCGGACGCGAAATGGGCGACATCACGCCGCAGACGTTCAGGCTCCCGGTCCTCGCCGGAAAAATCGCCAGGCTGCTCGACCAGGTGCAGCACGGCCGCGGATTCGTGCTGCTGCGCGGATTCGACGTGTCCACACGCAGCACGGCGGAGAGCGCCGTGGCGTATCTGGGCATCGGCTCGCACTTCGGCTCGTTCCGTTCGCAGAACGCCAAGGGGCACCTGCTGGGCCACGTGTGCGACCTCGGCCTCGACATCAACAAGCCGACGACGCGCTACTACCAGACCAATCGCGAACTGGAGTACCACACCGACTCCTGCGATATCGTCGCGTTGCTCTGCCTCAAGACCTCGAAGTCCGGCGGCGAGAGCCGGCTGGTCAGCTCGGTCACGTTGCATGACGAAATCCAGCGCCGCCGCCCCGACTTGTGGCGGCTGCTCTTCAACCCGTTCCCGACCGACCGCCGCGGCGAAGTCCCGCCGGGGATGCTGCCCTGGTTCGAACTGCCGGTGTTCAACTGGCATGGGGGCGAGCTCTCGACGATTTATTCCGGCCAGTACGTCCGCTCCTCGCAGGTCAATTGCCCCGAGGCTCGCCGTCTCACGCCCGCTGAACACGAAGCCCTCGATTACCTCGATGCGCTCACCAACGACCCGGAGCTCAACCTCACCATGGAATTCCGGCCCGGCGACATGCAGTTCGTCCACAACCACCAGATCCTGCACAGCCGCACCGATTTCGAGGACTGGCCGGAGCTGGAAAAGCGGCGCCACCTGCTGCGACTTTGGCTTGCGCCGCGCGCCGCGCGCGAGCTACCGCCCGCGTACGCGCAGCGCTATGGCTCGATCGAGCCGGGTAATCGCGGTGGTATCGTCACCAAGGAAACCACTTTGAAGTTCGTCCTGGAGCCGCAATGAAAATGAAACCGCGCCAACCGCTATCGTTACTTCGCCGCAGACTCGTCGCAGCAGCAGGCGCGACCGTCGCGCTTGCCGCGACGCGCGCAGGATTCGCGCAATCGCAGGCATACCCGAACAAGCGCGTGCGCATCCTCGTCGGCTTCGCGCCCGGCGGCATCGTCGATACGCTGGCGCGCCTGCTGGCCGACCGTCTGACGAAAACCATGGGCCAACCGTTCGTGGTCGAGAATCGTCCCGGCGCCGGCGGCAACCTGGCCACGGGCCTGGTCGCCCGGGCCAAAGGCGATCCGTACACAATCATGCTCGGCAGCAGCGGCCCGCTCGCAGTGAGCCCGACCACCGAGGCGGACCTGGGCTTCGACCCGCTGGTCGACCTGATCCCGATCACAATCGTGGCAAAGACGCCTCTCGTTGTCGTGGTGCCGGCCGGCTCGCCGCACAAGGACCTGCAGTCGCTGATCCAGGCCATGAAGAAAGAATCGAAGGAAGTGCTCTACCCCACACCCGGCGTGGGCTCGCCGCAACTGCTCGCCCAGGAGGCTTTCCGCCAGCGCGTCGGATTTGCCGCGTCCCCGGTGCACTACACCGGCAGCGCACAGGCGGTGATGGCGGTGCTCGCCAACGAGTTCCCATTCACGATCGAGAACCCGCTCCTGACGCTCGGCCACATCAAGGCGGGCAAGCTCCGCGCACTGGCGGTTACCAGTCGGCAACGCGCGCCGCTGTTGCCTGACGTTCCCACGATGTCCGAATCCGGGCTCGACGGCTTCGAAGCGGGCGGCTGGTACGGGTTGGTCGCGCCGGCGGGGATCCCGCAGGACATCGTGAACCAGCTGCATGCGGAAACGGTGAACGCCCTGAAGGAGCCGGAGTTTGCAAAGCGCATCGCCGACATGGCCTCGCCGAACATCACCAGCACGCCGCAGGAGTTCAAGGAGTTCATCGCAGCCGAGACGCAGAAGTGGAAGTCGGTGCTGCTGGCCGCGAAGAAGCCTGGCTAGCCCTCGGTTATATCTATTCGCGATTTAGTGGGTTCTGCAATAGCTGCGCAGTTCACAGGCTCATCTGGTGAGCCTGTGGGACGGCCAGAATGTCGCCGTTGGCGGGTGGCATACTGCCGAGCCGAAACTCCGGGGGCATGGCATGCGTGAAAATCAACTCCCAGCCCTTGGCGGAAAATCCTTCGAAGCGCTCAAGCAAACCAACCTGCACGACGCCGAATACTGGAGCGCGCGCGACCTGCAGCCGCTGCTCGGCTACAGTCAGTGGCGGCGCTTCGAACAGGCTATCGAGCGTGCGATAACCTCTTGCAAGCAATCGGGAAATGACCCGGACCACCATTTTGCCGGGGCCGGCAAGATGGTCGAACTCGGGTCGGGCAGCGCGCGCGAGGTGGCCGATTACCACCTCTCCCGCTTTGCCTGCTATCTCATCGCCCAGAACGGCGACCCGCGCAAGCCGGAAATCGCATCGGCGCAGAAATACTTCGCCGTCCAGGCACGGCGACAGGAACTATCCGACCAGGTAACGGCTGACATCGAGCGGCTGGAATTGCGTAAGCAGACGGGTGAGGAATTCAAGGCCCTGTCTGGCGCCGCTCAGCAGGCCGGTGTCCAGAATCAGATGTTCGGCGTGTTCCACGATGCCGGTTACAAAGGCCTTTACGGTGGCCTGAGCCGTGATGACATCAAGAGCCGCAAGCACATTCCGGCCAAAGACAATCTGATGGATCGCATGAATGCCACGGAATTGGCGGCCAATCAATTTCGCATGACCCAGACCCGTGACAAACTCGCCCGCGACAGTATTCACGACCAGCAACAAGCCATCCGTACGCATGAGCAGGTGGGCAAGGAGGTCAGGGATGCCATCAAGAGAATCGGCGGGACCCCGCCGGAAAGCATCCCTCCCGCGGAGCACATCAAGGATGTTGAAAAGCGGATCAAGACCGCAACGCCCAAGCTGGAACTCGACGAGCGAGATGCGGGTGGGTTGTTGGGCGATGCCGGCGACAAGAAAAAGGGGGGCAAACCATGACCGAACCGACCATCACTTGCCCCAACTGCAAGACCGAGATCAGTACCCAAACCTCACGGTTCGCCCGGGCCGCGAGGTGCGGCAGTCGCGTATTGGCATGCCGGCGGACGGTACACTGTAGTTGGTGCGGGTAGTGGTGGACTCCGGACCTGACGCGGATACCGTGGTCACAGTCTATCGAACCAGCAAGATCGAAAAATACTGGAGCAGCCCATGAAAGTGAACTACGACGCCAAGACGGATACCCTCACCGTAGTATTCCGCGACGTTCCAGTTGCCGAAAGTGACGAAGACAAACCGGGCGTGATCCTTGATTACGATGCTGCCGGCAATATTGTCTCGATCGAAGTGCTTGATGCATCCAGGCGCGTGGAAGAGCCGCGTACGGTGACGCTCGAGACCGTAGGCTAGGGCGAGCGACGGGAAGGCAGGGCGATGATATTTAGCATTCAGGATCTGGCCTTAACGCGTGAGCGCGCTTCGCGACTGGAGCGATTGCTGGAGGCTCTGCGCAATACAGCGAGGCGGGTGGAGTGGCCCGCGTTGAGTTCGGGCTATCGCCTGGAAATCGAGCGCATGCAGGGTGAATTACATGCTGGAACCCAAGGCCAGCAATCAGCTCAAAGATCCGGTCGTACGCGCGAAAAATGAGGTTGATAAATGTACTTGTAGCGATACGCGAACTGCCATTTTAGTCAAGCGGGGCGCGGACCTTTCGACATAAAAGTCTCGAATTACCCTACGCCGCCGCCGCACCCAGCTGCGGCTTTTCCTCCCGGATCGGCAGGTTGACCAGCGCCGCCAACGCAGCAAGCACGATGTCCGCGTACCACATCCAGTTATAGCTGCCGGTCGAGTCGACCGCGACCCCCCCGAGCCAGGCGCCGAAGAAACCACCGACCTGGTGGCTGAAGAGGGTGAGGCCGAACAGCGTCGCCAAATACCTCGGGCCGAACAGCTTGCCCACCAGCCCGGCGGTCGGAGGCACGGTGGACAGCCACGTGAGCCCGAGAACGGCGGCGAACAGGTAGAACGTGAGGTCGGTCTTCGGCGCCATCAGGTAGAGCGCGATCGCAACCGAGCGCGAGCCGTACATCCACGCGAGGATGAACTTCATCCGATGGGTCTGGCCCAGCCATCCGGCGCCGATGCTTCCCACGATGTTGGCCAGCCCGATGATCGCAAGCGATGCCGCCGACACCGAAGCCGGCAGCCCACACAGCGCGACCTCGCTCGGCAGGTGCGTGACGAGGAAAGAAATGTGGAACCCGCAAGTGAAGAACCCTGCATGCAGGCACCAGTAGCTCGGGTTGCGGAAAGCAAAGCGCGTCTGCTCGCCTAGGGTGATCCCGCTCAAGGTCGGCGCGACCGCCGCAGCATGGGCAGCCCGGCTCTGGCGCAAAGGCAGGGCCAAGAGGATGGTGGTCAGCGTGGTGGCGGCCAGCGTCACCATCGCAATCACCCAACCAAACGCCGAAATCAACACCTGCGCGATCGGCGCGAAAACGAATTGCCCGAACGAGCCGCCGGCATTGATGAAGCCCGAGGCGAAAGAGCGCTTGTCGGCCGGGAGGCGCTGCGCCGCCGCGCCGAGAAGGATGGAGAAGCTGCCGGCGCCCGCGCCGGCCGCGGTCAGGATGCCCATCGAAAGGATCAGGCCGAAGCTCGAATCCATCCACGGCGTGATCGCCATCCCGAAGGCCATCAGCACCGCGCCGAATACGATGACCCTGAACGAACCCACGCGGTCGGCCAGCATGCCGAAGAGCGGTTGGGCCGCGCCCCACACGAACTGCCCCACGGCCAGCGCGAAGCTCACCGTGACGATTCCCAGGCCGGTGCTCGAATTCAGCGGCGAGACGAACAGGCCCGTCGACTGGCGCACGCCCATCGTGACGGCGAGGATCGCCGCCGAAGAAAGCACCAGAGTCCAGAACGTGCGTTGCGCAGTCATTTGGGCCTTTTCCGAAACGCCGCAATTTACACCGTTCCGAGATACGCGGTGCGAACCTCCTCTGAAGCGAGCACCTCCTTCGCGGAGCCACCCAGCACGACCCGCCCCCTTTCGACCACGTAGGCGAATTCCGCGATCGCAAGCGCCTTGGCGACGTTCTGCTCGACCAGCAGCACGGTGGTGCCGGAGTCGCGGATGCGAAGGACGATCTTCAGCAACTCCTCGATCATCTTCGGCGCAAGGCCGAGCGAAGGCTCGTCGAGCATCATCATCCGGGGCCGGTTCATTAGCGCTCGCCCGACGGCAAGCATCTGCTGCTCGCCCCCGCTCATCGTGCCGGCAAGCTGGTTGCGCCTTTCCGCCAGTTTCGGGAAGGCGGCGAGCACTTCGTCCAATCGCGCACTGCGCTCGCCGCGCGGCAGCAGCCACGCGCCTAGTTGCAGGGTTTCCAGCACGCTCATCTGCGCGAACAGCTGGCGGCCTTCAGGCACATGGCCCAGCCCGCGCCGGACGATGGAGGCAGGCGACCCCGACAGCCGCGCGCCGTCGAGTAGCACTTCGCCCTCGCGTGGGATCAGGCCTGACACGGCCTTGAGCAGCGTGGTCTTGCCGGCCCCGTTCGGCCCGACGATGACCGTCAGGCGCCCCGCTGCAGCTTCGATGTCGATGCCTTGCAACACAGCGATCGGGCCGTAGCCGGCGCTCAGGCCGCGAATGGAAAGCGCGGCGCTCATGCTTCGCCGCCGGCTTCGCCACCTAAGTACGCTTCGACGACGGCTGGGTCGCGGGCCACGTCCTGCGGCGCGCCGTCGGCGATCATGCGTCCCTGGTGCAGCACCACGACGCGCTCGACACTTTTCATCAGCACGCGCACTGCATGCTCGATCCAGATCACCGCCAGGCCAAGCTCGTCGCGCACGCGTCGGATCAGCGCTGCCGCCAGCTCGACCTCGCCCTCGGTCAGGCCGGCGGCGACTTCGTCCAGCAGCAACAGTTTCGGACGCGCGCCGAGCGCCATGCCGATCTCGAGAAGTCGCTGCTTTGCGGGCGTCAACTCGCCGGCGGGGATGCCGGCCGAATCGGCGAGACCGAGAAAGCCGAGAATCGACGCCGCATTGTCGAACGCATCATGCGCGTGAGTGCGGCTGCGCCCGGCAAACTCCAGACCGAAGCGGACGTTTTCTTCGGCGCTCATCGCCGCAAACACACGCGGCGTCTGGAACGTCCGGGCAACGCCGGACCGGGCATAGATGTGGGCACCGCGTCCGGTCAGATTCTCGCCCGCAACGACAAGCCGGCCCGAAGTCGGCGCCAGCACGCCCGAGAGCGTGTGGAAGAGCGTCGTTTTGCCGGCGCCATTGGGGCCGATCATGCCGACCAGTTCGCGGCTCCCGACTTCGAGGCTCACGCAGTCGACAGCCACGAGGCCGCCGAAATGCACGCTGACCTCTTCCGCGCGGAGGACCGGCTCAGCCATCGCGTTTTCCTGCGCGTTTGCGTGTCCACAACGAGGCGATGCCGCCGGGCAGGTACAGCACCAGCAGGATCAGGAGCGTGCCGAGGATGATCAGGAAGAGGTAGGGGAATTGCAGGCGCAGCAACTCGGTGAGCAGCGAAAACACGATCGAAGCTACCAGCGGCCCAGCCACCGTCTGCGCGCCGCCGACCATCGCGATCAGCACGGTCTGGAAGCCGATGAAGGGATTGAATACCGCCGGCGGATCGATGTAGGTCCAGCGGACTGCCATCGCGGCCCCAAGCGCGCCCGCGAAAAAGGCGGAAAGCGCGAACCCGCCGATCTTCACGAGACGCGTATTCACGCCGAGCGTCTGCGCGCGCTGCTCGTCGGCGCCGATGCCTGCCAGCGCGAGCCCGAAGCGCGAAGAGCGCACGGCGACGCACACCGCCACAGCTGCGAGCGCGACAACAAGGACCGTGAGGTAGACCGTTGCCGCTTCCGGCGTTTCGGTCAATACGCGCCCGACCGTGCCCGAGTATTTCTTCTCCACAAAAGTGATCGCATGCCGCACCAGCTCGCCTAGGCCGAAAGTCAGCACGGCAAAGTAAGCGCCGCGCAGGTGCAGGATGGCGACTCCAACGATTGCTGCAAACGCTGACGCGGCCAACCCGCCCAGAAAGACCGAAACCGGATAGGTCAGCGACTCGTAGCCAAGCGCGGTCACGTAGGCGCCGATGCCGAAGAACGCGGCCGTCGCGAGCGACAGGTAGTTGGTCGCCCCGGAGAACATCGCCCAGCTCACCGCGAGGCCGGCGTACATGAGGCAGGTGAGCGCAAGCGACAACAGGAATTCGTTCAGCACCCACGGCGCCACGGCCAGTGCAAGTACCCCCGTCGCAAGGGCGGCGATCGTGACGCGCGACGGCCGCTCGCGAAAGCCTGACATCGTCATCGCGCAAACAGCCCGCGCGGACGCGCAAGCAGCACGAGGATGAATACGCCGTAGGAAAGCAGCATCTTGAGCGAAGGGCTGGTGAAGTGCATGCCGAAAGCCTCGACCAACCCGAGGAGCAACCCGCCGGCGAGGCACCCGCCCGCGCTGCCCAGTCCCCCGAGCGTAATCACGATGAGCGCAGTCACCGTGTAAGGCTCGCCCATCGAAGGCGAAATCTCGTAGACCATCGACAGCAGCGCGCCGGCCACACCCGCAAGCGCAATGCCTGCGCCGAAAACCGCCGGGTGCAGCACCGCAGTATCGATGCCGACCAGCTGCGCACCGGTGGGGGACTGCATCATCGCGCGCACCGCCTTGCCGAACAGCGTGAACTTGAGCGCCGCCAGCAACGCGAGGCTGGCGGCCAGCGCAAAGCCAAACACGAGCAGCCGGTTCGCGCCGAAGCGCGCGCCGCCGATCTCCACCGAATCGCTGAGGAACGTGTATCCGCGCAGGTCCGCGCCCCACACGAGGTAGGCCAGGTTCTGCACGATGAACATCAGGCCGAACGCGACCAGCAGGCTCCTGGCCTCGACGACTTCGGCGTTTGCCGCAGTTCTTGCTATGGGACGGAAGCACAGGCGGTAGACGAGCAGGCCGAGGACGAAAAGCATCAACGCGACGACCGGCAGGAACACCAGCGGATTGACTTGCAGGATCGTCTGCGCCCACCACGTGAGGTAGGCGCCCACCATGAGGAACTCGCCGTGCGAGATGTTCATGATGCGCATCAGCCCATACTGCAGGTTGAGGCCCATCGCGACCACCGCGTAGATGCCGCCGGTGATCAGGCCGGAGGCGGCGAGTTCTAGCCAGAAACCCATGGCGTTCTCATACCGCTTTCATGGACAGTTGACGAAAACGGCTCCGCAGGTCGCCTGCGGAGCCGTCGGGCTGGAGGGCGATTACTTGAAAGCCGGCTTGGGGTAGAGCGACGCGCTGGTCGAGCGCTGCGGCGGCCAGACGACTTCGAACTCGCCGCTTTGCCATTGGCTGACCACGCCCGGCGTGGAGATGTTCTCGCCACCCTTGAAGCGGATCTTGCCGATCACGGTGTCGAACTCATTTGCGGCGATGTAATCACGCACGGCTTTGCGGTCGACCCCTGCCTTCTCGACCGCCTGCTGCAGGATCTGCAAACCGGCCCATGCGTGCGCGCTCGCCCAGCGGTCGGGTTCCTTCTTGAACTTGGCGACGTGCGCATCGAAGTACGCCTTGGCCGCCGGGCTCGACTTCGGGTTCCAGGTGCCCAAGCCCATCACGCCCTCCACCATCGCACCCATCTTGTCGCGATAGACCGGGAACGCGGTACCGACCGCAGCGTAGAACACTTTGGGATTGAAGGCGATCGCCTTGGATTGGCCCGTCACCAGAAACGTGTCCGGCGGATAGCTGAGGCTCACGAACGCGTCGGGATTCAAGGACTTCATTTCGTTCAGCACCGGCTGGAGGTCCTTCACACCCATCGGGTAGCTCTTTTTCGCGACGATCTGGATCTTCTTTTCCTTTAGCGAGGCTTCGAGCGCGCTGGCCTGCTCGAGCCCGAACAACTCATCGACGTGAATGAAGGCCACGGTCTTCGTGCTGCGCGCGGCGAGGTACTCCGCGAGCGCGTCCATCATCACGTCGGGCTGTTGCAGCAGCGCGAAGAAATACGGCGACTTGAGTTGCAGCAATTTTCGGCCGGTCGCGGTCGGCGCGAGCATCGGGTAGCCGTGCTTGGTGATCAGCGGCAGCACGGCGAAGTTGGCCCCGGTGCCCCATGGCGGCAGGATCAGGTCGACCTTATCACTCGTCATGAGCTTCTCGTAAGTGCGCACGACCGTCTCGGTCTCGCTGCGGTCGTCATAGCCCACGAGCTCGACTTTCCTCTTCTTGCCCTTGACGTTGAGGCCGCCGGCGGCATTCACCTGGTCGGCCCACATGATGTAGTTGGGTTCCTGGGAGACCTGCGCGCCCGTGGCCCACGGACCCGTGCGGGCGATTGCGTAGCCGATGCGCACCGGCGCATCCTGTGCAAATGCATTCGCACCTGCGGCGACCAGCAGCGCGACGGCGAGCGCTTTCCAACGCAGCGATAAACTCATTTATCCATCTCCTCTGGGAAGTCGGGTTTTATATTTTGTTTCAACACCTTAGACTCTTGGCTCCGAGCCGTCAATGCGGTCCCCGCATGGTGCCGGGTATGATAAATGAACGTGTTAGTGACTCGCGGAGAAAAGATGAACGCACCAGGTCTCGGCGAGGAATTCCGCGACGACTACCGCAAGGCGCTGCCGGCCGAGATCGTGCAGCGCCTGGCGAAGATCTCCTTCTGGCGCTCGTGGTGGTCGGTTCTGCAGGAGGTCTTCTTGCTCACTGCGCTGATCTCCATTGCGCTTGCGCTCTGGACGCCGGTCATCGTCATCGCTTGCGTGATCCTGATCGGCACGCGCCAGCACGCCTTGTTCATCCTCGCGCACGACTCCGCGCACTACCGCCTGTTCGAGCAACGCTGGCTGAACGACGCCGTGGGCTGCGCGTGCGCAACGGTGCAGGGGCTGTCGATGCGCACCTACCGCGTCATCCACCGGCTGCACCACAACAACCTCTACGGCCCGGCCGACCCGGACACCGCGCTGCACGGCGGCTACCCGCGCGGGAGGGCCTATCTCGCCAAGAAGCTGCTCAAGGACCTGACCGGCTTCACGGCGTGGAAGACCTACGCGTACTTTTTCGGCGCGCCGGCCATCAACACCGAGACGAATGTCGCGCTGCGCCCGCTGAACGACACCTCCGAGCGCCTGCGCGGCGAGGCGCGCCGCGACCGCTCGGCGGTGATCGGTTTGCACATCGCCGCGCTGGTTATTTCGGCGGCGACCGGCTGCCTGTTCGAGTACCTGATCCTCTGGGTGCTGCCGCTGCTAACGGTAGTGCAGGCCATCCTCCGGCTGCGTGCGATCTCCGAGCACGGCGCGACCACGGATTTTTCCTCTCCGCTCACCGCGGCGCGGACCAACCTGGGCGGATCACTGCTCGAATGGTTGCTCTTCCCCCACAGCGTCAACTACCACATCGAACACCACCTCTACGCCTCGGTTCCGCACTACAACCTGCCTGAGTTGCATCGCGAGATGGTGAAGTACGGCGTGCTCGAAAACGCCGAGGTGCTGCCTTTCACCAAGACGCTCGGCAAGATCTTTGCGGAGCGCCGGCCGGCCGCCCACCCCGCCTAGAGTTTCAGGCGCATCGGGCGCATGCCCGAGAACTGGAACCCTTCGGCCGCGTAGACCGCGTGCGCCTGCTCGTTGTCTTCGTCCGACAGCAGCGTGAGGCGAAGGCACCCCTGCTCCCGGGCGCCGACCACGGCATGCGACAGGAGCGCGGCGCCGATGCCGTGGCCGCGGCGCTCGGGCAACACGATCATGTCTTCGAGCCACGCGGCCTTGCCTCCTTCGGCCGTGCTGATCGTGTAGAGCGTGCTCACCATGCCGACCACCCGGCCGGCTTCGCGCGCAACGTAGATGTGGCCGATGCGCGGATCACCGAGGATCGTCTGGAGCGCGCGCTTCTGCTTGGCCGCGTCCGGCACGAAATCGGCCTCCTGCGCGAAGAGCACGCCGAGCAGTTCGACCAGTTGCGGCAAGTCCTTCTTGTGCGCAAGGCCGAGCTCGAGCAAGGGATCCACGGCGCTCATCGCGCGGTCCCCCGCATCGTTTCGCATCTCATGGGCAAAGCGCATTGACGCCGCCGCGCAGCCACCCGTACCATGATTTTCATCCCCAGCCGTTGTAGATAACCTGCCAGCTTAACGCCGGGACTGCATTGCCGCAAAACACCTTGTCGAACTGAATTCTGGAGCCCCATGAAAGTCAAACGAGTCATCTGCGCCGCCGGCCGTTCCGGCTACATGCATCGCGATCTCATGGCGATCAAAGCCGGCGCCCGCCAGGACGGCATGATCTTCCACGGGCCGACGGTCACGCCGGGCTTCAAGAAGATCGTCGAACCGGCCACCATCATCTCGGTGATGCTGGTGCTGGAAGACGGCCAGATGGCGTTCGGCGACTGCGCCGACGTGATCCTCGCCGGCGTCGCCGGCCGCGACCCGGTTTTCAATGCCGCCGATTACATGGAAGTGATGGAAGGCCCGGTGGCCGCCGCGCTCACCGGCCGGGATGTTTCGAAGTTCAAGGCCAACGCCGATGAACTCGACAAGATGCAGGTCGGCGGCAAGCGCCTGCACACGGCGCTGCGCTACGGCATCACGCAGGCGCTGCTGCATGCCGCCGCCCTGTCCGGCAAGGAAACCATGGCCGAGGTGATCGCGCGCGAATACGGCAGCACGATCTCGAAAACGCCCATCGCCATCCTCGCCTCCGGACACAAGGATGACCCGACCCAGCTCGACCGCATCATCCTCAAGCGCTTCGAGCTGCTGCCGCACGCCTCGTTCACGGTGGTCAAGGACCATGTCGGCTTCAAGGGCGAGATCCTGCACGCGTGGGTGAAGATGGTCGCCACGCGCATCAAGACGATCGGCGACGCCGACTACCGGCCGCGCATCCATGCCGACCTGTACGGCACGCTCGGCGAACTGTTTTCGATGGACGTGGAAAAGATCGCCGACTACATCGGCACGCTGCGCGAGGCCGCCGCGCCCTACGACCTGCTGGTCGAATCGCCGATGATCGCGAAGACGCAAGCCGAGCAGATCGCCAAGTTCGGCGAGCTGCGCGGGCTGCTGAAGAAGAAGGGCATCCAGGTCGGCATCATCGCCGACGAGTGGTGCAACACGCTGGAGGACATCGGCCTCTTTGCGGACGCGCAGGCGGCCGACTTCGTGCAGATCAAGACGCCAGACCTCGGCGGCATCAACAACACCATCGAGGCCGTGCTCTACTGCAGGAAGAAGGGCATGGGCGCCTGCCTGGGCGGCACCGCCAACGAGACCGACCACTCGGCGCGGATCTGCACGCATATCGGCCTCGCCTGCCAGCCGGACTTCATGCTGTCCAAGCCCGGCCTGGGCGCCGACGAAGCCCTGATGATCCAGACCAACGAGATGGCGCGCACGCTGGCCATCCTCAAAACGCGGAGCTGACCGATGCGATCGCCAAACCTTCTTCGTCTTGCGGCCTGCGCCGCCCTCGTAGCCAGCAGCGCGGCCATTGCGCAGGGCACGACCGAGCAGCCGCGCTACGGCGGGACCGCGGTCGCCGCAATCGGCTCGGACCCGGGCGCGCTGAACCCGAACATCACCGTCGGCGTGCCCGACGTGTTCACAGGCTGCATCCTGTACGACGGCCTCGTGCGGTTCGCCGAAGGGTTCAAGATCGTCCCGTCGCTCGCGAAATCGTGGACCATTTCACCGGACGCGCTCACCTACACGTTCAACCTCAACAAGGCGAACTGGCACGACGGCAAGCCGCTCACGTCCGAGGACGTAAAATTCACCTTCCTCGAAGTGAGCTCGAAGTACGGCTCCAAATTCAATGCGCCCGGCGCCGCGATCAAGGAGATCCTGACGCCGGATGCGCAGACGGTGGTGATCAAGCTGTCCAAGCCGTTCGGGCCGTTCCTGTTCTCGATGGCCTGCGAACAGAACGCCGCGATCCTGCCGGCGCACATCTTCCGCGGGACGGACGTCCTCAAGAACCCCGCCACGCTGACCAAGCCCATCGGCAGCGGCCCGTTCATGCTGCAGGAGTGGGTGCGCGGCAGCCAGCTCACCTTCGTGAAGAACCCGAACTACTGGGCCAAGGGCGAGCCCTTCCTCGACCGGCTCGTGGTCAAGATCATGCCGGACCCGGGCGCGCGCATCCTCGCGCTGCAGGCCGGAGAAGTCGACTACATCGACCAGTACTACTTCCCGATCAGCGCGTTCAAGGTGTTCGAGAAGAACCCGAAGTTCTCGCTCAAGGAGGTCAACTACCCGAGCGACGACATCATCATCCTCAACACGAGAAAAGCCCCGCTGAACAACGTGAAAGTCCGCCAGGCGCTGATGATCGCGCTCGACCGCAACTACATCCTGAAGAACGTCTTCCTCGGCAGCGGTCAGGCCGGGGCGGGGCCCTTCGATTCGCGCATTGCGTGGTCCTACAACCCGGCGGTCCACTACGAGAAGCTCTATCCCTACGACCGCGCCAAGGCCGAAGCCTTGCTCGACGAAGCCGGGTTCAAGAAGGGCCCGGACGGCACCCGCTTCACGTTGCGCCTGTCGTTCGACCCGGGCCGCGGCGAGTACACGTCCTGGGCGCAGGCGATCCAGCGCTTCTGGCAGGCCGCGGGCATCAAGGTGTCGCTCGAAGGCGCCGAGCGCCCGGTGGTGCTCAAGAAGGTCTACGGCGACTACGACTTCGACGCCACGCTGCAGAACTATTCGACTTCGGGCGATCCGGCGCTCGGCATCGCGCGCGCCTTCCATTCTGCGTCGATCAAGCAAGGCACGAATTTCAACAACGCGAGCGGCTATTCCAATCCGCAGGTCGACGAACTGTTCGACAAAGGCCGCGATGCGCCGGACCAGGCCGGGCGCGCGAAGTTCTATTTCCAGGTGCAGGAGATCCTCGCGCGCGACCTGCCGACGCTCACGGTGCACCAGCAGGCGCAGATGGGCGCTGCGGGCGAGAACCTGCGCGGCATGTGGCAGGCCGCGGCCTACCAGTGGTGGAACCGTGCGTGGCTGAGGAAGTAGCGCCATGGGCACTGAGCGGACGCTGACCGAAACGCTGGCCGACTACTGGTCCGCGGCGCGCTACGAGGACCTGCCGCCGGAAACCGTCCGCCTGGCCAAGCGTTTCCTGCTCGATACGCTCGCCGCCGGCATCGCCGGCGCGCATAGCGAAGTCGTCGACGCCGCGCTGGCAGCAGCGCAGGTTGCGGTCGAAGCCACCTCGGGTTCGGCCACGGTGTGGGGCCGCACCGAGACCTTGCCAGCGCCGATGGCCGCCATGGTCAACGGCACCGCGGCGCATGCGCTTGAACTGGACGACTTCGGCGGCTGCGGACACTCCGGCGCGGTTGTCACGCCTGCGCTCTGTGCGCTTGCGGGCCGGCTTGCGTTCAGCGGCAAGGAGGCGATCACGGCGCTGGTGGCCGGCTACGACCTCGCGGCGCGCACGCTCGAAGGTGCCGGCGGCTACCGGCCGGTCAACGACCTCGGGTGGCACTCCACCGGCATCTGCGGCAGCTTCGGCGCTGCGGCGGCCAGCGCGAAGCTGATGAAGCTCGACGCCGAACGCTTCGCCGATGCGCTTGGCGTTGCGGGAACGTTCACCGGCGGCATCTGGGCTTTCCTCGCCGACGGCGCGATGACCAAGCGATTCCATCCGGGCAAGGCTTCGGAGAACGGGCTTTCGGCCGCGCTGCTCGCGCAGGCCGGCATGACCGGCCCGCGCAAGGTGCTCGAAGCCGAATGGGGCGGGTTCTACTCGACCTATGCGCGCGAAAAGGCCACGCCCGAAGCGACGCTCGCGGGCTTGGGCAAGGAATTCCGGATCGCGCGTTCGGGCATGAAGCCTTATGCGTGCTGCCGCGGCCTGCACGCCTGCCAGGACACCCTGTTCGAACTGATGCCCGAACTCGGGGTGTCGAGCGCGCAGATCGCCGGCATGGTGGTCCACGGCAACGACCAGTACCGCCTGCAGTTCGACCGCATGGAGGTCACGAACATGCTGGAGGCGCAGTTCAGCATCCAATACGCGCTCGCGGTCGGTGCGGTGAGTGGCCGCGGCACGCTCGACCAGTTCTCGCCTTTGCGCACCAATGAGCCCGAAGTGCGAAGGCTGATGGGCGCAACGCAAGTGCTGGCCGACCGCGTCGTAAAGCCGGGCGAGTACCCGCCGCTTGAACTCGTGCTCTCGGACGGGCGGCGCGTCGAGCGGCACATGAAATTCGCCAAGGGCGCGCCGGAGCGGCCGCTTTCGGACGAAGAGCTGCACGTGAAGATTTCGTCGCTGCTCGTTCCCGCGCTGGGTGCTGCGCGCGCAAAGGAACTCGCCGACTGCGTCGCCGGCCTCGAATCGGTAAAGGATTTCCGCGAACTCGTCCGGCTGCTGGTGCCGGAGGCACGCGCCCAACGCGCCGCATGAGGCGCTACGTCCTTGCGCGCCTCGCATGGGCCGGGCCGATCGTGCTTGCGATCGTCATCGTCACTTTCCTGATCATCCACGTCGTGCCAGGCGACCCGATCCAGGCGCTGGTCGGCGACTTCCCGACGCCGCCGGGCTACGCCGAACAGGTTCGCAAGGATTTCGGCCTGGACCAGCCGCTTGCCACGCAATTGTGGCTCTACCTCTCTAACCTCGCGCAGGGCAACCTGGGCTTTTCGTTCTCCAACCGCCAGCCGGTGCTCGGCCTGGTGCTCGACCGCGCAAAGTACACGCTGCTCCTCATGATCCCGGCGCTCACGTTCGCGGCCATTCTCGGCATCACCATGGCGCTGGCGGCGGCGCCCCGCGCGGGCGGGCTCATCGACAGCGGGATCACTGCGCTCAGCGTCACGGGCTTTTCGATTCCGATCTTCTGGCTGGGGCAGATCCTCGTCATCGCGTTCGCGATCCAGCTGCCTTGGCTCCCGGCACAAGGGATGGTTTCGGCCCGCCTGTCGCTCGAAGGCTGGCCGTGGATGCGCGACGTGCTCTGGCACATGGTGCTGCCGGTGTTCAGCATCACGATCTTCTACGTCGCCATGGTCGCGCGGGTCGCGCGCGCGAGCGTGCTCGAAGCACTGTCCCAGGACTTCGTGCTGACCGCGCGCGCCAAGGGCCTGTCGCAGCGCACCGTGCTCTGGCAGCACGTGCTGCCGAACGCGATGATCCCGGTGGTCACGGTGATCGGCTACAACTTCGGCCACTCGCTCACCGGCGCGATCCTGGTCGAAACGGTGTTCGCCTGGCCGGGCCTCGGAAACCTTTTCATCACGTCCATCGGCAATCGCGACTACCCGGTGCTGGTCGGGATTTTCCTCGTCTCGGCGATCGCGGTTGTCATCGCGAACCTCATCACCGACATCCTTTACGCGGCGCTCGATCCGCGCGTGCGCTCGAGTTACGGAAAAAATGCCTAGGTTTTTGCAGCGCTTCCTCGCCTACCGCGCCGGGCTCGCCGCGGGCGCGTACGTCGCGCTCCTGGCCCTCGTCGCATTGGTGACTCTCGTGCTGCCCGGCGTGGACCCGCACCAGATCACCGACCACGCCATGGTTGCGCCGTCTGCCGCGCATTTGCTCGGCACCGACGAACTCGGCCGCGACATGCTCACCGGCATCCTCTACGGGACACAGGTTTCGCTCGCGGTCGGCGTGAGCGCAGCGCTCGGCGCGACGTTGTTGGGCGTGCTGCTCGGCGCCGCCTCCGGGTTCTACGGCGGCTGGCTTGACCTTGCCGTAATGCGGATTGCCGAAATGTTCCAGGTCGTCCCCAGTTTCATCCTCGCCGCGGTGATCGTAGCCCTGTCGGGCACCGGCCTCACCCAGGTAGTGCTCGTCATCATGCTGCTCGCCTGGCCACAGATTGCGCGGATCACGCGCGGCGAAGTCCTGCGGGTAAAGCAGCTCGAGTTCGTCGATGCGGTGCGTTGCCTGGGCAAGCGCGAATGGGAGATCCTCGCGGCTGAAGTCGTGCCGAACGCCATGGCCCCGGTGCTCGCCGCCGGAACGCTGGTCGTTGCCCAGGCGATCCTGCTCGAAGCCTCGCTCTCTTTCCTCGGCTTGTCCTCGGCCGACATCGTGAGCTGGGGCCGCATGCTCAATGCGGGGCAACGCTTCCTCTTCAACGCGTGGTGGATGTCGGTCTTCCCGGGCCTTGCAATCTTCCTCACCGTGCTTGCCTTCAACCTCCTTGGCGATGCGGTCGGCTCGGCGCTGAACCCGCGCACGGTGACGCGCTAGGCATGGCCCCGATCCTCGAATTCGACGCGCTGCGCCTGGCCTATCGCGCGCGCGGCACGGTCGCCTACGCCATGAACGACGTCTCGCTCGTCGTCGGTGAAGGCGAGGCGGTCGGCCTGGTGGGCGAATCGGGCTCGGGCAAGTCGACGCTGGCGCGCGCGACGCTGGGCCTCACCCCGCGCAGGATCGCCACGATCGAGTCGGGCCGGATCCTGATCGGCGGCACCGACGTGACGCGCTTCAGCGAAGACCAGTGGCAGGCGATGCGGGGCAATCCCGTGGCCATGGTGTTCCAGGACCCGCTTTCCTACCTCAACCCGGTGATGCGCGTGGGCAAGCAGATTGCGGAAAGCGTCCGGGCGCACGCACCGGGACTTGCGGTTGCGACGCGGGTTGTGGAGCTGTTGTCGCTCGTAAAGCTGCCCGCGGCGGCGGCCGACGCGTACCCGCACGAACTGTCCGGCGGCATGCGGCAGCGCGCGCTGCTCGCCGTAGCACTCGGCTGCGAGCCGAAACTGCTGGTGGCCGATGAGCCGACCACCGCGCTCGATGTCACGACGCAGGCCGAGATCCTCGCGCTGATCCGCGAATTGCGGGAGCGCCTTGGCATGGCGCTCCTTCTGATCTCGCACGACCTGGGCATCGTCGCCTCGGCCTGCGACCGGATCTATGTGATGTACGCCGGCCACACGGTCGAGTGGGGCGCCACCGCCGATGTCTTCCAACGCCCTGCGCACCCCTATACCGTCGGCCTGCTCAAGGCGGCTCAAGCGGCGCGGAACAGCGAAGGGCGCTTTGCGACGATCTCCGGCGACCCGCCGAACCTTTCGGAACTCTCGCCGGGCTGCCCGTTCACGCCGCGCTGCCCGCAGGCGCGCGCCGAATGCCGGGAATCGATGCCCGCGCCAAGCCCGGCCAGGAACGCCGGCGCGCAAACCCTGCGCTGCTGGGCGCATCGATAGACGCAGACCGTCCATGGCCGAACCGATCCTGCGCCTTGAAAACATCTCGAAGTCCTTCCGCCGCCCGGGACACGCGCCGGTCCAGGCGGTCGATAACGTGAGCCTCGAAGTCGGCCGCGGCGAGACCGTGGCGCTGGTCGGCGAGAGCGGCTCGGGCAAATCGACGCTCGGGCGCATCGCGCTCGGGCTCCTCGCTCCGGACAGCGGGCGGGTCGTGCTCGAAGGCAAAGTACTCCGCGAGCTTTCCGCCAGCGAACTGCGCCAGGCGCGCATCGCCATGCAGCCGATCTTCCAGGATGCGTCGTCCTCGCTGAATCCGCGCCGCTCGGCCCGCGAACTCATGGCGCAGGCACTGCCGGAGGCGAAAGGATCCGTGGACGAACAGGCTGCGCGGCTGCTGGACCGCGTCGGCCTCTCCCCGGGGCGCGACTACCTCGCGCGCTTTCCGCACGAGATTTCCGGCGGCCAGCGCCAGCGGCTTGCCATCGCGCGGGCGCTCGCGATGAATCCGAAATTGATCATCGCCGACGAGCCGCTGTCGGGCGCCGACGTATCGATCCGCGGCCAGGTCCTCAACTTGCTGCTCGACATCAAGGAAGAGCGCGGCGTGGCCTACCTGATGATCACGCACGACATTTCGATCGCGCGCCATTTCGCCGACCGGGTCGCGGTCATGCAACGCGGCGTGATCGTCGAAACTGGCCCGGCCGCTCAGGTGCTGACCTCGCCGTCGCACCCGTACACCCGCGAGTTGGTGGCCGCGGTGCCGGTGCTCGCGGCGCCGGAAGCGGCCTCAATCTACCGGTGAATGTACTGGTATCAGCACAAAATACCCTTGATAGCCAATAACCACGCGGTATTTAGAAACAAAAGTCTTGAATTTACGCTTCTAGCGGGCGGCCTGCGCCTTGCCTGCGCCACTGTCGATCCGCGGCACCAACGCCGCCAACCCGGCTGCGTCGATCAGCCGGATCCTGTTTTCGGCCGCAAAAGCACGCGCGGTCTGGGTGATCTCGCCGGCCGCGACATAGATCGCCTCATGCGCCTCGTGCGCCTGCCGCGCCGAGTCGAGTTCGCGCAGCGGCTCGATCCCGGTTCTGGCGACTTTCCAGCGCCTGCAGCCGACCAGGGTCACGCGGCCCCCCTTGGACAGCTCGAGCTCGGCGCCACTGCGCTCGAAGCGCTTCACGGTGTAGCCGTCGCACCGGAAAGCCTCTTCCAGTGCAGCAGAGAACGCCTGCGCCGGGAGCGCGCGCAGCGCTTCGAGCTTCCCGGCCACCTTGGCTTCGCTCGGCGCGCGCAACTGCTGCCAGAGCACATAGGCCGCGATCACCGTAAACGGCAGTGACACGAAGAACGCATAAATCGCGTACTCGGCCGGAAGCAGTGCCCGAGCCGCGCCGAATAGCGCGCCCGCTATCCCGCCGCTGACCCACCAAGGCGCGCGCATCAGGATCGCGAAGATCGAGTTTTCGTGCATCTTGAGTTTCATGGCCTGCATCTTGCCTCGGTTTCACGCAGGCTGCGCGAAACGACAGGCTGGCGGCGCGCCGCGTGGGCGCCCGGTCGATTAAGATAGCCGCCGCGTCTTTAAGAAGGAGCAACGCATGCAGACCGTCCATGACCTCGTGCGCCTCGCTGCCGCGCGCCGCCCGGATCACGTCTCGATCGTGGACGACCGCACCGAAAGGCGGCTGACGTATCGGGAGCTGCTGGTAGAGATCGACGCTTATGCCGCGGGTTTCGCCGCTCAAGGCCTCGGGCCGGGCGACATCGTCGCCACCGTGATGCCCAACCTGTTCGAGCACGCCCTCGTGCTGCTTGCGCTGCATCGGCTAGGCGCAGTGCCGGCCATGATCAATGCGCGCCTCAAGCCCGAGGAAGCCGCCGGGCTGGTCAAGCAAGGCGGCATGGCGGGCGCGGTCACGCTGCCGGACGAGGCGATGGTGCGCGCGTTGAAGGAAACGCTGCGGCAGGGCGCGCCGGTGATTACGGCCGGGCCGGGGCCGGCTGGCACTTGCACGCTCGATGCCTGCCGCGGCGACCCGAAAGCCATGGCCCCATGGAAGTCGCCGGACCCCGAAGGTCTTGCTTTCGTTCTGTATACCTCCGGGACGACAGGCCTGCCCAAGGGCGTGATGGTCCCGCACCGCGCAACCGATGCGCGGGTGCTGTACATGTCCATGCAATGCGGGGTCATGCACGGCACCCACAACAAGGTGCTCGGCCTGATGCCGCTGTTCCACGCGGTCGGATTCTTTTCCGGCTTGATGGGCGCGCTGGCCTTCGACGGCACTTACCACCTTTGTTCGGTATTCGATCCGGTGCGTGCGATGGAAGCAATCGAGCGCCACGGGATAACGCTGCTTTATGGATCGCCGACGCATTTCCACGGCCTGCTGGCCGCGCCGAACTTCTCGGCTGAGCGTATCCGCAGCGTGCAGACCGTGATCTACGCCGGCGCCGCAATGCCCGGACCGTTGCTCGAGCGCGTGGCTGCGGCGTTCCCGGGCCGCAAGATGACCAATATCTACGGCACCACGGAGATCATGAACGGCCTGTATTTCCCCGAACCGGCGGGAAAGCCGCACCACTACCGGCCGGGGTACTACTCCAACGTGCGCGTCGGGCGGATCGGCGGCACGGTCGAAGACGAAGCCGCGCTCGGTGAGGAAGGCGAACTGTTGATCGACGCCACGGCGGACGCGACCTTTCTCGGTTACCTCAACCGGCCGGAGGCCACGGCCGAGAAGATGCACGGCGGCTGGTACCGCACCGGCGACATCGCGGTCCGCCTTGGGGACGGCGACCTCGAAGTTCGCGGGCGCGTCGATGACATGATCATCACCGGCGCGGAAAACGTGCATCCCTACGAGGTCGAAGCCACGCTGGCCCGCCACTCGGGAATCGCGGAAGTGGTGGTGCTCGGCGTGTCCGACGAGCGCTGGGGCGAAATTGTCGTGGCCTGCGTGAAGGCCGGCGGCACGCGTCCAAGCGAGGAGGAGTTGGACCGCTTTTGCCGCGAGTCGACACTCGCAAACTACAAGCGGCCGCGAGCCTACGTATTCTTCGACGAGATCCCGCGCAACGCGGCCAACAAGGTGCTGCGCCGTGTGCTGCGCGAGAACGCGCACGCGGCGCTGTCGAGCAAGAAGGCCTGAGCATGTTCCTGAGAAACAGCTGGTACGTGGCGGCCTGGGGCGAAGAGATCGGGCGCCTGGCCCTGCTCAGGCGCATCCTGCTGGGGGAGCCCGTGGTTCTCTACCGGCGCACCGACGGCAAGCCCGTGGCGCTGGAGGACCGCTGCTGCCACCGGCACGCACCTCTTTCCTCCGGCCGCGTGCGAGGCGACAACCTCGAGTGCGGCTATCACGGCTTCACCTACGACCCTTCCGGTCAATGCGTGAAGATCCCGGCGGTGGACACGATTCCGGCGAATGCGCGCGTAAGGAGCTACCCGGTCGTCGAGCGCCACAAGATGGTCTGGATCTGGATGGGCGACCCGGCCCTTGCCGACGAGTCGGCGATCGAGGATTTTCACTGGCTGGACGACCCGGGCTGGCGATTCAAGGGCGAGCGCCTCGAGCTGCCCGGCAACTACCTGCTGCTGGTCGAGAACCTGTGCGACCTCACGCACCTGCCCTTTGTGCACGCCTCGTCGCTCGGCACGACGGCGATCCCGCCCAAGGAAGGCAAGCTGGAAACGCGCAAGGAAGGCAATGCGGTGATCGTGGAGCGCTGGACCGAAAACGTACCGGTCACTTCGTACTTCCGCGCGCTCGCGGGCTTTCCGCGCGACGCGGTCGTCGATCGCTGGATGCACCTCGTCTACACGCCGCCGGCGTTCGTGCGCCTCGACATCGGCGCTGCACTTGCCGGGACCGGCGCGCGCGCAGGCGATCGTTCAAACGGCGTGACGACGCGCAACCTCAACGCGATCACGCCCGAGACCGATAAGTCGAGCCACTACTTCTGGGCGCAAGCGCAGAACTTCGGGATCGACGATCCGAGCATCTCCGACCTCGACTTCCGCCTTACGCACGGCGCATTCCTCGAAGACCTGAAGATGATCAGCGGCCAGCAGCAGAACATCGACCTGGACCCTTCGGTACCTCGGGTAAACATCGCGACCGACGCCGGGGGCGTTCAGGCGCGGCGGGTGGTCGATGCGTTGATCGCGGCAGAGAAATCGGGCACGCCGAAGAAGATCGCTCCGGTGCCGCTCACGCCCTGAGCTGAGGCGCGCTGCCTTTCCGGGGCCGGCGTGTACCGTTCAGACCTTGTGGAACCCCGCGTCTATGGCATATTCTGCCAACACTCAACAGTCCCCGCGAGACTCCCATGCCGACCCGCAATGTCGTCCTCACCGACCACCAGGCACGCCTCGTCGAAAAGCTTGTGTCCACCGGACGCTACCAGAACGCAAGCGAAGTGCTGCGCGAAGGGCTGCGCCTGATTGAAGATCGCGAAGCGCAGGACAGTGCCCGACTCCACGCGCTGCGCGAGGCCGCCCGCGTCGGGATGGCCGACATCGACGCCGGACGCTTTCGCAGCTTCGAATCACCCGCCGCGCTCAGCCGTCATTTGACCGCGATTGCCGATAAGGCGATCGGCGGGAAACGGGCGACTCGCTCGAAGTGAGCGCAAGGCCGTGCAGCTGGACGGTCCGCCTGACGGCGGCCGCCGAGGCCGACTTCGAGGAAATCCTGCGCTGGACGGTCGAGCAGTTCGGCGAAGCGCAAGCGCGCATCTACGCCGAAACGATTTCGGCGGCGCTGAATGATTTGGCCGCCGGTCCGACAGTCGTCGGCGCAAGAAAGCGGGATCAAATCCTGAAGGGCCTTTTCACGCTTCACGTCGCCCGTAACGGCCGCAATGGGGGTCATTTCGTCATGTTCCGCGTCGGGCGCGCTCCTGACCGCGAGGTGATCGAAGTCCTGCGCCTCCTTCATGACGCCATGGATCTGCAGCGCCATCTGCCCGCGGCCGAAGAAAGTTCGTAGGACGCTTGCAAAAATTGCCACGCACCGCCGGCGCGCGTCGTCCGGGACCCGCTGTGTGTTGACAACTGCTATACATAATCGTAAGGTCCGTATATCTGTTGTGTGTACGAACCAGGAGAAACCCATGCGCGACGCCGCCATCAACCTGCGGGCACGTCCCGAGCAGCGGGAACTAATCGACCAGGCAGCGCAGCTGCTCGGCAAGAACCGCTCCGACTTCATGCTCGAAGCCGCCTGCGACAAGGCTCAGTCGGTGCTGCTCGATCAGGTATTTTTTAGATTGGATGCCGAGAAGCTCCGGCACTTCACCAGGCTGCTCGACGCGCCACCCGCGCGCAATCCGGGGCTCGAGCGCCTCATGGCGGTCAAGGCACCCTGGGGCAGGAAGTCCGCGAAAGCCTGAGCTTGCAATTCAGTCCGCCGGAGCCCTTGGCGGCTTCACATCGCCTGAATGACTTCGAGTGCGGTGAGGCAGCGCTTGATGAATGGCTCAAGCGCAGGGCATTGGCCAACCAGTCGAGCAGTGCAAGCCGCACCTTCGTCGTCACCGACGAGGCCAGTCGCGTCCACGGTTACTACGCCATTGCGGCCGGCGCCGTTTCGCATCAACTCGCAACGAGCGGAGTGCGACGCAACATGCCTGATCCGGTTCCCGTCATGGTTCTCGCCCGTCTCGCGGTCGATCGCAAGGCGCAGGGATTGCACTTGGGCGCCGCCTTGCTCCAGG
>CANKMT010000046.1 GCA_947482825.1 Betaproteobacteria bacterium
GAGACGCGCGCCGGGTCGAATCCGGTTTCGGCCGCCTGGAAGGTCACGCGCAGGACCTTGTCATTGCCTTCGGCCAGCACCGCGAAAGCGACGATCAGCAGGGCCAGCATGAGCGGTCCGGCCCGGCGCGAAAGCCCTTTCATCCAGCGCAATCCATCTCTTGCAATACCCCGGGACAGGTGAGCCGGCGCATTCCGGCGGGTGGGGAAAGTATAATCCGCAAGCGAACTCATCCAAGGAAACAGAATGGGATTTCTAGCCGGCAAACGGATCCTGGTAACCGGGCTGCTCAGCACCAGGTCCATCGCATGGGGCATCGCGAAGGCCGCGCAGCGCGAAGGCGCCGAGCTCGCTCTCACCTACCAAACCGATCGGTTCAAGGATCGTGTCACCGATATGGCCAGGGAACTGGGCTCGGACCTGGCGCTACCGTGCGAGGTGACGGACGACGCATCGATCGCGGCGTTGTTCGAGCAGCTCGGCCGCCGCTGGGACAAGCTCGACGGGCTGGTGCACTCGATCGCCTTCGCACCCAGGGAAGCGATCGCCGGCGACTTTCTCGAGGGCCTTTCGCGCGAATCGTTTCGCCAGGCGCTCGACATCTCGGCCTACAGCTTTCCGGCATTGGCCAAAGCCGCGCTGCCGATGCTCAGCGATCGCGCCTCGCTGGTGACGCTTACTTACCTGGGCGCCGAACGGGTCATCCCGAACTACAACACCATGGGACTGGCCAAAGCGAGCCTCGAGGCCAGCGTGCGATACCTCGCCGACAGCCTCGGTGCGCGCGGCGTGCGGGTGAACGCGATTTCGGCCGGGCCGATCAAGACGCTGGCCGCAAGCGGCATTTCCGGTTTCGGCAAAATCCTCAAGTTCGTCGAGCAGAACGCGCCCTTGCGGCGCAATGTCACGATCGACGATGTCGGCAACGCCGCCGCATTCCTGCTATCGGATCTCGCAGCGGGAATCACGGCGGAAATCATGCACGTGGACAACGGGTTCTCGACGCTGGCCGGCGGCATGCGTGGACTGACCGAAGACTTAGCCCCCTGACCTACTGTTCTTGCTTCTTCTCCAGGTTCGCCTTGTTGATTTCGATCTTGGCACGCGAGCGCAGGCTGGCCGTGTAGGCCGAGAATTGCTCGTTGCCCACCTGGGATTCGAGGCGGGCATATTCGGCCTTGGCCTCTTCGGGCGGCTTCTGCGGCGCATCGGTCACGCGCGTCACCCGGTAGACCACGTAGCCGCGGTCGGCGCCGAATCCTGCATAGGCGGGCAGCTTTTCGACGTCGGCCGACAGAATCTGCCGCAGCGCTTCCGGCGGAAGTCCTTCCGCCTTCGCCCGGCTGATGACGTGCGGCGCCGACCACGCAGCCCCCGGGTCTTTCCCGGCCTTCAGGTCGGCGAGCTTTGCCTCGCCTTCGCGGCGCGCGAGCTTTCCCGCTTCCTGTTGCCGCAAAGTCTTTTCGATGTCGGCTTTCACCTCTTCGAACTTGAGCTGGGCCGCCGGCTTGTGCTCGGTTACACGAGCCGACGCGAGCACGCCCGGGCCCACCTCGATGGCGTCGGTATTGCGCTTGGACTGGATCGAGTCGGGTGAGAAGAGCGCAGCGAGCATGCGCGGATTGGCGAGCGGCCCGGCCGCCGGCGAGCCGGCCTTTGGAATCCAGTCGGTCTTCTGCACCTGAAGCTTGAATCGTTCGGCGGCGGGCTTCAGGGTGTCGGACTGCTCATAGACCAGGTTGCTGAACACTTCCGCGGATTCGGCGAACTTGCGCACGCCCTTCTGGCGCGCAAGCTCCCTGGATATTTCCGCGCGCAATTCCTCGAGGCCCTTGACCTTGGCCGCCTGGATCGAGGTGACCCGGATGATGTGATAGCCGAATTCGGTCTCGACCAGGTTGCTGATCTCGCCTTCCTTCAACTTGAAGGCGGCCTCCTCGAAAGGCTTGACCATCGAACCGCGCGCAACGGTGCCGAGCTCGCCGCCCTTCTCCGCCGAGCCCGGGTCCTGCGAATTCTGCTTCGCAAGCTCGGCAAACTTTGCCGGGTTCTTCCGAGCCTCGCCCAGCAACGCCTCGGCCTTTTTGCGGGCGGCTTCCTTTTCGGCCGGCTTGACCTCGGTGCCCGCTGCAATGAGGAGATGGCTGACGCTGCGCTGCTCTTCCTGCCTGAACTGGCTCGAGCGCGCCGCGTAAGCGGCCTTGATTTCGTCTTCAGATACCGGGTCGAGGGCGCCGAGCTTCTCCCCCGACAGGACCAGGTACTCCGCCCGGACGAGCTCCGGGGTGCGGAACGAGGCGAGGTTCGCCTCGTAGAACGCCTTGACCGCGCCTTCATCGACCTTGACCTTATCGGCAAAAGCATCGGCGCGGATCACGTGCTCCTGGACTTCGCGCTGCTGGCCCTCCAGCGCGGTGAGCCGCGCGGACACCGTGCGCGACTGGATTGCGCTACTCGCCACCGAGCGGCTGAGCTGGGACATGGACAGGTCGAAGCGCAGCTTTGACTCGAACATCGCGGGCGTCATGTTCTGCGCCTGCAGCAATGCTTCGTAAGTCGGCTTCGAAAATTTGCCATCGACCTGGAAAGGCTGCATCGTGGCAATGAGCTCGCGCAATTGTTCGTCGCTGATGACAAGGCGCGATTTGACCGCGGCGGTGGCCAGGATCCGCCTGTCCACCAACGAATCGAGGAGCCCGGCCCTCGCCTCGGGTGTGTCGAACAGGCTCATGTCCGCGCCGCGGCCGAGGATTCCGCGCATCCGCTCGATCTGCTGGCGGTACTCCTCGTTGAGCTCGCGCAAGCTGACCGCCTGGCCGTCCACGCTCGCGACGTCGCTCGCGCCGCCCATGGAGCGGGTATAGGACTCCAGCCCGACAAAGGCGAAAGGCACCATTGCGATCCCCAGGACCAACTGGATCAGGCGCTTGTGCGTGTTTACGAAATCGAACATGGTGCGATCGTTCCCCGATGCGTTCCACATGTGAAAAAGGCGAACCGGGGTTCGCCTTTTCTGGAAGGTTGGCGGAGTGGACGGGACTCGAACCCGCGACCTCTGCCGTGACAGGGCAGCATTCTAACCAACTGAACTACCACTCCACGCCGTTGCTGCTCTTTGATGTTCTGGTGGGTGCTATAGGGGTCGAACCTATGACATTCGCCTTGTAAGGGCGACGCTCTACCGCTGAGCTAAGCACCCGGAACCGGCCTGCGTCACACCTACGGCCCTTCCACCACCGACGGCTCTTCCACCACCGTTCGCCTGCACGCGAACGGGCCAAAACAAGCCTACTCTGCTTACGAACGGGCTAAACCAAGCCCCTTAGTTTACCGCATCCTTCAGGGCTTTTCCAGCGCGAAACTTGGGCACGCGCGCGGCCTTGATCTTGATCTCGGCCCCGGTGCGCGGGTTGCGGCCAGCGCGCGCTGCCCGCTTGCCCACGTAGAACGTGCCGAAGCCGACCAGCGTAACCATGTTGCCTTTCTTCAGGTTCGACTTGATCGCAACGACCATGGCGTCGATCGCGCGCTCGGCCGCTGACTTCGAGATTTCGGCGGCCTGCGCGATCTGCTCGATCATCTCAGCTTTGTTCATTGCTCTCCCCTCTTCCTCGGATCAATGCGTGATGACACCCGGCTTGGACTCGCCGGCCTTGTCCTTGACCTCGGCCATGGCCGCCACGTCCACCTCGGTGAGCGGCGTCGGCTGGCGCTCGAGTGCGACTTCGAGCACCTTGTCGATCCACTTCACGGGCACTATTTCAAGCTTGTTCTTGATGTTGTCGGCAATTTCCTGGAGGTCCTTCACGTTCTCTTCCGGGATCATTACCGTCTTGATGCCACCGCGCACGGCCGCAAGCAGCTTCTCCTTGAGGCCGCCGATCGCAAGCACTTCCCCGCGCAGCGTGATTTCCCCCGTCATCGCAACGTCGGCGCGCACTGGGATGCCGGTGAGCGACGAGACCAGCGACGTCGTGATGGCACTTCCCGCGCTCGGCCCGTCCTTGGGCGTTGCGCCTTCCGGGAAGTGCACGTGGATGTCGTTCTTTTCAAAGGCCTCGTCCTTGATCCCCAGCTTGCGCGACCGGCTGCGCACGACCGAGCGTGCGGCCTCGACAGACTCCTTCATCACGTCGCCAAGCGACCCGGTGCGGATGATCGTGCCCTTGCCCGGCATCAGCGCGGTCTCGATGGTCAGCAGTTCGCCGCCCACTTCGGTCCACGCCAAGCCCGTGACCTGCCCGACCTGGTTTTCCTTCTCCGCCAGGCCGATCGTGAACTTGCGCACGCCCAGGTACTTGTCCAGGTTGCGCGGGGACACGGTGATCTTCTTTTGCTTGCCTTCGGTCAGGATCTGCTTGACCGCCTTGCGGCAGATCTTGGAGATCTCGCGCTCCACGCTTCGCACTCCAGCCTCGCGCGTGTAGTACCGGACGATGTCGCGCAACGCCGGCTCCGTGACGCCCAACTCGCCCTCCTTGAGCCCGTTGTTCTTCATCTGCTTGGGCAGCAGGTACTTGAGGGCGATGCTGACCTTTTCGTCCTCGGTGTAGCCCGAGAGGCGGATCACCTCCATTCGGTCGAGCAGCGCATGCGGGATATTGAGCGTGTTGGAGGTCGCGATGAACATGACCTCGGACAGGTCGTACTCCACTTCGATGTAGTGATCGACGAAAGTGTGGTTCTGCTCCGGGTCCAGAACTTCGAGCAGCGCCGACGAGGGATCGCCACGGAAGTCCATGCCCATCTTGTCGACTTCGTCGAGCAGGAACAGCGGGTTCTTGACCGCCACCTTGGTCATGCTCTGCAGGATCTTGCCCGGCATCGAGCCGATGTAGGTGCGGCGATGGCCGCGGATCTCGGCCTCGTCCCTCACGCCGCCGAGCGCCATGCGCACGAACTTGCGGTTGGTCGCCTTGGCGATCGACTGGCCGAGCGAAGTCTTGCCCACACCCGGTGGGCCGACCAGGCAAAGGATCGGCGCCTTCATGCGTTCCACGCGGCTTTGCACGGCCAGGTACTCGAGGATGCGTTCCTTGACCTTTTCCAGGCCGAAGTGGTCCTCGTCGAGCACTTTCTGCGCGTCCTTGATGTCCTTGCAGATCTTGGTCTTCTTCCTCCAGGGCAGGTTGACCAGCGTCTCGATGTAGTTGCGCACGACGGTGGCTTCGGCCGACATCGGCGACATTAGCTTGAGCTTCTTCAGCTCGGCGTCGACTTTCTTGCGGGCCTCCTTGGGCATGTGCGCCTTGCGGATGCGCTTGTCCATTTCTTCCAGATCGGCGCCTTCCTCGCCTTCGCCGAGTTCCTTCTGGATCGCCTTGACCTGCTCGTTCAGGTAGTACTCGCGCTGGCTCTTCTCCATCTGGCGTTTGACGCGGCCCCGGATGCGCTTTTCGACCTGCAGGATGTCGATCTCCGTCTCGAGCTGCGACAGGAGGTGCTCCAGGCGCGCCTTGACGTCGACCATCTCGAGCACCTGTTGCTTTTGCTCGAGCTTGAGCGGCAGGTGCGCGGCCACCGTGTCGGCCAGGCGGCCGGCTTCGTCGATCCCCGAAAGCGACGTGAGGATCTCGGGAGGAATCTTCTTGTTGAGCTTTACGTACTGGTCGAAGGCCGACAACAACGCGCGGCGCATGGCCTCGACTTCATGCTGGACCGCGCTCTCGGCCGGGATCACGCTGGCGCCGGCCACCCAATGGGTCTTCAGGTCGGTGATTTCGCCAATCCGGGCACGATTGCCGCCCTCGACAAGCACCTTGACCGTGCCGTCGGGCAGCTTGAGCATCTGGAGGATGTTCGAGATGCAGCCGATCTCGTACATGTCCTCGGGCCCGGGGTCGTCCTTGGAGGCCGATTTCTGGGCCACCAGCAGGATCGACTTGCCGGCCTCCATGGCCGTCTCCATCGCCTTGATCGACTTGGGACGCCCCACGAAAAGGGGAATCACCATATGGGGGAACACCACCACGTCGCGCAGCGGGAGCAGCGGATACAGGGTGGGCTGGGTTTCTTTTTCCTGCGTGTCGGACATTGTGGTCCTCGGGCCTTGGTACGTTATGGCAAGCGGTCCCTAACATGTGAGGCCACTTTACCTCAATGCAACCTCACGCCGAACTTCCGGCGACTTTCTGCTGGTCCGAATAGATCAGGATCGGCTTGCCGTCCGCTGTCACCATCGCTTCGTCCACGACGACCTTGCTGACATTTTCCATGGTCGGCAATTCGTACATGGTGTCGAGAAGGATCTGCTCCAGGATGGAACGCAGGCCGCGCGCGCCGGTCTTGCGGGCCAGCGCTTTTTTCGAAACCGCGGCAAGCGCTGGGACGCGCACCTCGAGTTCGACGCCTTCCATCAGGAAAAGTTTCTGGTATTGCTTGAGCAATGCGTTTTTCGGCTCGGTGAGGATCTGGATGAGCGCCGCCTCATCGAGTTCCTCGAGCATCGCGGTCACCGGAAGGCGCCCGACGAACTCCGGGATCAGGCCGTACTTGATCAGGTCTTCCGGTTCGGTCCCGCGCAGGACCTCGCTGATGTCCTTGCCGCTGCGGGTGCTCCTGACTTCCGCGCCGAAACCGATACCGGATTTTTCCGAGCGGGCGCGGATGATCTTGTCCAGGCCGTCGAACGCGCCGCCGCAGATGAACAGGATGTTGGTCGTGTCGACCTGGACGAAATCCTGGTTCGGATGCTTGCGGCCGCCCTGCGGCGGGACCGAGGCGATGGTGCCCTCGATCAGCTTGAGCAGCGCCTGCTGCACGCCCTCGCCCGACACGTCGCGCGTGATGGAGGGGTTGTCCGACTTGCGCGAGATCTTGTCGATCTCGTCGATGTAGACGATGCCGCGCTTGGCTTTGTCGACGTCGTAGTCGCAGTTCTGCAAGAGCTTCTGGATGATGTTCTCGACGTCCTCGCCGACGTATCCCGCCTCGGTGAGCGTCGTGGCGTCCGCGATCACGAACGGCACGTTGAGCAGGCGCGCAAGCGTCTGGGCGAGCAGCGTCTTGCCCGAGCCGGTCGGCCCGATCAGCAGAATGTTCGATTTCGCCAGTTCCACCTCGTCGTTCTTCGTGAGGTGCTTGAGGCGCTTGTAATGGTTGTAGACCGCGACCGAAAGGATCTTCTTGGCCTGGTTCTGGCCGATCACGTATTGGTCGAGGATTTCGCGAATCTCGCGCGGCGTGGGCAGGTCGGACTTGGCGCCCTTGCCGCCCTTGTCGGTCGCCGTTTCCTCGCGAATGATGTCGTTGCAAAGCTCTATGCACTCGTCGCAGATGAACACCGACGGCCCAGCGATGAGTTTCCTCACCTCGTGCTGGCTCTTGCCGCAGAACGAGCAGTACAGCAGTTTTTCGCCCGAGGAAGTCTTTTCCGACATGCGTTTTCGCTCCAGCTATCCTGTATCCGAGTTGAACGGCCTATGACTGCGCGGCGCCCTGCGCGCGCGACGTCAGGACCTTGTCGACCAGCCCGTACTGCACCGCCGAATCGGCCGACAGGAAGTTGTCGCGATCCGTGTCCCTCGCAATCGTATCAACGTTCTGCCCGGTGTGCTTCGCGAGGATCTCGTTCAGGCGCTGGCGCAGGAACAGGATTTCCCTGGCATGGATCTCGATATCCGACGCCTGCCCCGAGAAGCCGCCCATCGGCTGGTGGATCATGACGCGCGAATTCGGCAGGCAGAAGCGCTTACCCTTCTCGCCGGCGGCGAGCAAGAGCGCGCCCATGCTGGCGGCTTGCCCAACGCAAAGCGTCGAAACGTTCGGCTTCACGAACTGCATCGTGTCGTAGATCGCCAATCCCGCCGACACCGACCCGCCGGGCGAGTTGATGTAGAACGAGATGTCCTTGTCCGGGTTCTCGGATTCGAGGAAGAGTAACTGCGCGACGATCAGGTTGGCTGTGACTTCGTTCACGGGCCCGACCAGAAAGACGACGCGCTCCTTCAGCAGGCGCGAATAGATGTCGTAGGCGCGCTCGCCGCGCCCCGACTGCTCGATGACCATGGGCACGAGGCCCAAGGACTGAGGTTCTGTCCTTTCGGAGGGGGACTGCCAGAGCGTATCGATCATGTGCCGCTCCCCATCAGTTCGTCGAACGCAATCGCCTTGTCGACGACCTTGGCTTTCGACAGCACCCAGTTGACGACGTTGTCCTCGAGGGCGAGGCCTTCCATCTCAGTCAGGCGTTGCGGCTGCATGTAGAACCATTTTACCACCTCGGCCGGGCTCTCGTAGGACTGCGCCTGCTCCTCGATCAGTTTGCGAATCTGGTCGGGCTTGGGTTGCAGGCCCTCCTTCTTCGCGAGCTCGCCGATGATCAGGCCGAGCGCCACGCGGCGCTTTGCTCCCGACTCGAAAGCGCTCGGGTCGAACGGCAACTGCTCGACCTTGAGGCCGCGCGCCTCGAGGTCGGTGCGCGCCTGCTTTACCATGTTCTGCGCTTCCATATCGACCAGCGCCTTGGGCAACTCGATTGGCGTGCTGTCGTGGAGCGCCTGGAGCGCCTGCGCCTTGGTGCGGTTGCGGATGCGCTTGGCGACTTCGCGCTCGACGTTGGCCCGGATGTCCGCGCGCATCTTGTCGAGGTCGCCGTCCTGTACGCCGAGAGCCTTGGCGAATTCCGCGTCGAGCGCAGGCAGGGACGGCTCCTCGACGAGGTTCACGGTGACCTCGAAGGTTGCCGTTTTGCCCGCCACGTCCTTGCCGTGATAATCATCGGGGAACTTGAGCTCGAAAGACTTCATCTGGCCGGCCGACAGGCCCTCAGCCGCCGCTTCGAACTCCGGCAGCATGCGGCCCTCGCCGAGCGTGAAAACGAAACCTTTGGCAGCACCGCCCTGGAAAGTCGCGCCGTCGATCTTGCCTTCGAAATCGATGGTCAGCTTGTCGCCCTTTTGCGCGGCCCGGCCCTGTGCGGCGGCGAAGGTGGTGCGCTGCTTGCGCAGGATCTCGAGGGTCTTTTCGACCTCCGAATCGCCGACGGCCGCCACCGGCTTCTCGATCGTGACGGCGCTGAGGTCTCCGGTGGTCACCTCAGGGTAGACCTCGAAGGTGGCGTTGAACTCGAAGACCTTGTCGTTTTCGGCGACCGCGCCCTCCTTGGTGACCGACTCGATGCGAGGATTGCCCGCGACCTTGAGGTTCGCCCCTTTGATCGCGTCGCTGAAGCGTTTCTGGAGCTCGTCGCCGATGACTTCGGACCGCACCTGCGGACCATATTGCCGCGCAACCAGCTTCATCGGCACTTTGCCGGGACGGAAGCCCGCCATCTTGGTGTTGCGCGCAATCTGACGCAGCCTCTCGCCGTACTGGCGCTCGACCTCGTCGACCGGCACCGACATCGAAAGGCGCCTTTCGAGGGAGCTCAGTGTTTCGACAGTTGTTTCAACAATTGCAGCCATTGCTGTTCCTTACTTACGAAGTGTTCGCCAAAATGCATTCTGGTGCGAAGGAAGGGACTCGAACCCCCACGCCGTGAGGCGCTGGAACCTAAATCCAGTGCGTCTACCAATTCCGCCACCCTCGCAAAGGGACCGACTGCGCGAAGTCCGCATTTACACGAACGAGTCAATGTGACAACAGCAGCTGGTAGCACACATAATTATACCCTAGCCAACCCCCTTCCCTTTCCCGGGTGCGGCCGGAAAACCCTTAAAAATCACGCCCGTGTCCGCAGACCATTACGAAAATTTTCCGGTCGCTTCGCTGCTCGTCCCGCAACGGCTGCGCGGGGCCGTCCGGGTCATCTACCGCTTCGCGCGGAGCGCCGACGACTTTGCCGACGAAGGCGACGCACCGGCCGCAACTCGGCTGGAAAGCTTGGGATCGTACCGGGCCGAACTCGACCGGGTGGCCGGGAACAGACCCCCTGAAACGCCCTTGTTCGACGACGTTGCAAGAATCGTGCGCGAACACCACCTGCCGCTTCAACCGTTCTACGACCTGCTGTCGGCGTTCTCCCAGGACGTGGTCAAGACCCGCTATGCGGGTTTCGAGGAACTGGCCGACTATGCCCGGCGCTCGGCCAACCCGGTCGGACGCTTGATGCTGCACCTTTTCGAGGCCGCTACGCCCGGAAATGTCGCGCAGTCCGACGCAATCTGCACTTCGCTGCAACTCATCAACTTCTGGCAGGACGTCGAGATCGACTGGCAGAAGGACAGGGTCTACCTCCCGCAGGACGAGATGGCGCACTTCCGCGTGAGCGAAGCGCATCTGCGCGACAGCCTTTGCGACGACGCCTGGCGCAGCCTGATCCAGTTCCAGCTGGACCGTTCGCGCTCGATGATGGAAAGCGGCGCCCCGCTCGGGCGCGCCCTGCGCGGCCGATTCGGGCTGGAGATCCGCATTACGGTGCGGGGCGGCCTCGCGATCCTCGACAAGCTCGAAGCCGCGAACTGCGATATGTTTCGCCACCGGCCGGCCCTCGAATGGCACGACTGGCCCCTCCTTTTCCTGCGCGCGCTATGACGCCCGACGAGTACTGCAAGGACAAAGCCGCCTCGAGCGGTTCGTCGTTTTACTACTCGTTCCTGTTCCTTGCTCCCGAGCGGCGGCGCGCGATTACCGCGCTCTACGCTTTCTGCCGCGAGGTCGACGACGTCGTCGACGAGACCGAGGACGCGCAGATCGCGCGTACGAAGCTCGCGTGGTGGCGCAACGAAGTGGGCAACCTTTTCGCCGGCAAGCCCCAGCATCCGGTCACGCGCGCCCTCGAGCCGGCGATCCTGCCTTTCGGGATCACCGAGATGCGCCTGAACGAGATCATCGACGGCATGCAAATGGACCTCGACCAGTCGAGGTACCTCGACTTCAAGGGGCTCGAACGCTATTGCTACCACGTTGCCGGCGTGGTCGGCCTCCTGGCGGCCGGCATCTTCGGCTACCGCGACCCGGGCACGCTCGACTATGCAAGGAATCTCGGCCTCGCCTTCCAGTTCACCAACATCATCCGCGATGTCGGCGAGGATGCACGGCGCAACCGGGTCTACCTGCCGATGGACGAACTGAAGCGCTTCGAAGTGCCGGCCTCCGACATCCTCAACGCGCGCTACAGCGAGAACTTCACCCGCCTGATGCGGTTCCAGGCCGAACGCGCCGAAGGCTATTACGCCGCGGCGATGGCGGCCCTGCCCGCCGGGGACCGCCGCGACCAGCGCGCGGGGCTCATCATGGCGGCGATCTACCGCACCGTGCTGGAAGAGATCGGCGCGGAGGGCTACAAGGTGCTGACGCAGCGCACGTCGCTCACGCCGATGCGCAAGCTCTGGATCGCGGTGCGCACATGGCTGCGGACTTAGGGGCGGCCGCCGGCCACGAGTCGGCCCGCCGCGTGGCCGTCGTCGGCGCGGGATACGCTGGCCTCGCGGCGGCCGTGACGCTGGCGCGGCGGGGCGTCCGTGTCACGGTGTTCGAGAGCGGACCGGTCCCCGGGGGGCGCGCTCGCCGAGTCACCACCGGCGGGCACACGCTAGACAACGGCCAGCACATCCTCGTGGGCGCCTACACTGCATTGCTCGGCCTGATGCGTGAAGTCGGCGCCGACCCGGATGCGCTCTTGCTGCGCATCCCGCTCGAGCTTCGGTACGCGCAAGGATTCCGTCTGCGTACGCCCGGCCTGCCCGCACCGCTGCACCTGGCCGTCGGCCTGTTCACCGCTACCGGCCTGCCATGGCGCGAGCGATTTGCGGCCGTCGCATTCATGCAGGCAATGCGGGCGAAACGGTTTCGCGTCGAGGCCCATGTCAGCGTCTCCACGCTGCTGGAAGCGCACTCGCAAGCCGGCATGATCGGGCGATTCCTCTGGTTCCCGCTCTGCATTTCGGCGCTCAACACGCTGCCCCAGCAAGCTTCGGCCAACGCCTTCCTCGCCGTGTTGCGCGACAGCCTGGCCGGTGCGCGAGCAGCGAGCGAGCTGCTGATTCCGCGCGTCGACCTGACCAAGCTGTTTCCGGAACCCGCAGCCGCGTGGCTCGCCGCGCGCGGCGGCGAAGTGCGCACCGGGTCGCCGGTGCGCGACCTCGCGGCACTCCGCCGGGAGTTCGACAGGATCATCGTCGCAGTTGGCCCGCACCAGCTGGAGCCGTTGATCCCGGGCCTCGCGTCGGCCTACACCTACCAGCCGATCTACACGATCTATCTCAAGTACCCGTCGTCGGTCAGGCTTCCGCTGGCGATGCTCGGACTCTCGGAGGGTGTCGTTCAATGGGTCTTCGATCGTGGCCAGCTCGAAGGCGATGCCGGGCTTCTTGCGTGTGTCATCAGCGCGCAAGGCGATCATCAGCAAATGAGCCAGGACGAACTGGCCGCGACCTGCCATCGCGAACTAAGCACCGCGCTCGGTAAATTGCCCAAACCCGAGTGGACGCAAGTGATCGCCGAAAAGCGCGCCACCGTCACCTGTGTGCCGGAGATCCCGCGCTTCGGGCCGGATACGGCGTTGCCGGGCGTGTTTCTCGCCGGCGACTACACCGACCCGGAATACCCGCCGACGCTCGAAGCCGCCGCGTTGAGCGGCATCAGGGCGGCGGAACGGATTTGAACCGCGCGAGCCGCGCTTCGTAGATCGCAAGGTCGAAAGGCGAAAAGCAGCAGAACACCACCTCCCCGATCGAAGAGGGCTTTGCGATCGCCGCGCGCACTGTGTCGATGGCGACCTGTGCCGCCAACTCCACCGGGTAGCCGCAGACACCGGTGCTGATGCAGGGGAACGCTATCGAGCGCAGGTTCTCCACTGCCGCGAGTGCCATGGACTTGCGATAGCACGAGGCCAGGATCGCCGGCTCGCCTTTGCCGCCGCCATGCCAGACCGGCCCCACCGCGTGGATGACTCGCCGGGCCGGCAAGCGGTAACCGCCGGTGATCCTCGCGTCGCCCGGCTCGCAACCATTGAGCTTGCGGCATTCCCTCAGCAGGTCCGGGCCCGCCGCACGATGGATTGCGCCATCAACGCCGCCTCCGCCGAGCAGCGTCGAGTTGGCCGCATTGACGATTGCGTCCACCGAGAGCGTGGTGATGTCGTCCTGGATTGCGCGAAGGATAGCGCGGGTCATGGCTGTGGCGAGGCCTGCCCCGCGCCCTGAAATGTACCGATAAGGATACACAAACTGACCGGAGAGCCAATCCCGGTGCAGAACTCGGGTATCAATTGTTCGGGAATCCCGCTACAGCTCGCGCAGTTTGGCGACCGCTTGGTCGACCCGTTCGACAGCGATGACCTCCAGACCCGCGATCTTTCCCTTGGGCAGGTTGGCTTTCGGCACGATGGCCCGCGTGAACCCGAGCTTGGCCGCCTCCCTGAGCCGGTCCTGCCCGCGCGGCGCGGGCCGCACTTCCCCCGCCAGCCCGACCTCGCCGAAAGCGATCACTTTGCCGGGGATCGCCCGGTCGGTCAGCGACGAAACGATGGCGAGCATCACCGCAAGGTCGGCGGCCGGCTCGCCGATGCGCACGCCGCCCACCGCATTGACGAAAACGTCCTGGTCGTAGCACACGATCCCCGCGTGCCGGTGAAGCACCGCGAGCAGCATCGCCAGCCGGTTCTGCTCCAGCCCCACCGTCAGGCGCCGCGGGTTCGGCGCATGCGAGGCATCCACCAACGCCTGGATCTCCACCAGCAGCGGACGCGTGCCTTCGAGCGTGGCAAGCACGCACGAGCCGGCGACATCCTTCTCGTGATGCGAGAGGAACAGGGCGGACGGGTTCGACACGCCGCGCAGACCCTTCTCGGTCATCGCGAATACGCCCAGCTCGTTGACCGCGCCGAAGCGGTTCTTGATCGCCCGGATCAGGCGGAAGCTCGAATGCGGGTCGCCTTCGAAGTACAGCACGGTATCGACGATGTGCTCCAGCACGCGCGGGCCCGCGATGGCGCCTTCCTTGGTCACGTGACCGATGATGATCAGCGCGGTGCCGGTGGATTTCGCGTGGCGCGTGAGCTGGGCCGCGCATTCGCGCACCTGCGCGACCGACCCCGGCGCCGAGGTGAGCGCCTCCGAGTACAGCGTCTGGATCGAATCGATGACCGCCACCTGCGGCTTGGACGCATCGAGCACCGCCGCGATGCGCTCGAGCTGGATTTCGGCGATCAGCTCGACCTCGCCCGCATCGAGCGCGAGGCGCGAGGCCCGCAAGGCCACCTGCTCGGCCGATTCCTCGCCCGAAACGTAAAGCGTCCGGTGGCGCGGCGCGATTTCGGCGAGCGCTTGCAGGAACAGAGTCGACTTCCCGATCCCGGGATCCCCGCCGATCAGGACCACCTGCCCCGAAACGAGGCCGCCGCCGAGAACCCGGTCGAGCTCGCCGATGCCGGTGGGCAGGCGCTCGACTGCGCGCGTTTCGATGCGCGACAGCCGCACCGGCCTGGCCGCCGGCGCCGACCCGCCGCCCGCGATCGAATAGCGGTGAGTCGAGGGCTTTGCCTCCGCCGCGGTTTCCTGCAGCGTGTTGCCCGCGCCGCACGACGGGCAGATCCCGAACCACTGCAGCGCGCTTGCACCGCACTCGGTGCAGACATAGACGGACCGGGCCTTGGCCACCAGCTAAGGCACTTCCACGACCGGTACTCGCGCGGCAAGCCCGCATAGCAATTCGTACGACAGCGTTCCCGCGGCAGCGGCCACCTCGTCGGCCGACAGGCCCTCGCCCCACATCGTCACCGGCGTGCCGATATACGCCTCGGGCAGCGAAGTGATGTCGACGCAGATCATGTCCATCGACACGCGGCCCACCGTGCCGGTGCGCTCGCCGTTGACGAGCACCGGCGTTCCCGACGGGGCCGTGCGGGGGTAGCCGTCCGCATAGCCGCACGCGACCACGCCGATGGTCATCTCTTCCTTCGCCTCGAAACCGAAGCCGTAGCCGATGCGCTCGCCCGCTTGCAGGTTCTGCAGCGCGATGATTTCCGTCTTCAGCGTCATCACCGGCTCGAGGCCGAGGTCTTCGGCCGATTCGTCCGCGAACGGCGAGCAGCCGTACAGCATGATGCCCGGCCGCACCCAGTCGGCATGTGTCTCCGGGAAGCGCAGCAGCGCAGCGGAATTGGCGAGCGAACGCGGACCCTGCATCGGCTGGGTCATGCTGTCGAACCATTCGAGCTGTCCTGCGACCCCCGACGGGCCGTCGGCATCGGCAAAATGGGTCATCAGCGTGACCGAGCGGATCTGCGCGTGGTTCTGCAGGGCGTTCCACCCAATGCGCACGTTGTCCACCGTGAAGCCCAGCCGGTTCATGCCGCTGTTGACCTTGAGGTAGGCGTCGATCGGCCGCGCCAGCGGGGTCTTCTCGAGGATCTCGATCTGCTCGATGTTGTGGACCACGGGCGTGAGGTCGTACTCCGCAAGCAGCGCCACGTCCTGGGGCTTGAAGAACCCCTCCAGGAGCAGGATCGGTTTTTTCACGCCCTGCAGCCGCAATCGGATGGCCTCCTCGAAATCGAGCATTGCATAGCCGTCGGCCGCCTCCAGCGAGCGCGCCGCGGCGACCAGTCCGTGGCCATAGGCGTTGGCCTTGACCACCGCCCACACCCTGGAACGCGAAGCGCGCTCACGCACGACGCCGAGGTTGCGCGCGAGCGCCGAGGCCTTGATGGTTGCTGTGATCGGGCGCGGCATCGGTCAGCGTTCCGCGCCTGCGCGCAGCTTTTCCTTGGCGAACTCGATGAAGGTATCGGCCAGGCGCGAGCGGAATTTTTCCTTCGGGTAGACCACCGAAAGCTTGCGCGTCAGCCTTGGCGCCAGCGGGAGGGCCACAAGCTGGCCGAGCCGGACCTCCTTGGTGATCGTGGCGCGCGACAGGATCGCGAATCCCAGACCGGTACTGACCAGGCCCTTGATCGACTCCGGGCTGCCGAGTTCCATCACCGTGTCCACGCTGTCCGGAGAGATGCCGGCGGAGCGGAAATAATTGTCGGTCACCTCCCGGGTGCCCGAGCCCGGCTCACGGCTGATGAAGGAGTGCTTCAGCAGTTGCGCGGGCGATACCGAAGCCAGCTGGGCCAGCGGGTGACCCGGTGCGCACAGGACCAGCAATTCGTCGTCGGCGCAGAAATCCGAGACCAGCGCGGGCAGGTGGGAAGGCGCCTCGATGAAGCCCAGATCGAGCGTGAACGCGGCGACCCGGCTTTCCACGGTTTCGGAATTCGCGACCATGAGCCGCGGAAGCGCTTTGGGGTAGCGCGCACGGAACTCACCGAGCACCTGCGGAAGCAGGAATTCGGCGATCGTCATGCTCGCGCCGATGAGCAGCGCGCCGGCCACCTCGCCGGTCATTTCCTTGAGCCGGGTGTCCAGTTCCGCGGACAGTCCCAGGATGCGCTCGGCATAGTCGAGCACGATGTCACCGGCCGGCGTGAGCGAGATCCGGCCATGGCCCCGGTCGAACAGCCGCGTGCTGAAATGCTCTTCGAGCTGCTTGATCTGGAAAGTGACCGCCGGCTGGGTCATGAAAAGCGCGTCCGCAGCCTTGGTGAACGAAAGCTGCCTCGCCACCGCATGAAACACTTGTAGACGCCGATCCGCCATCGCTTGCGCCCGCATAAAGTCAACTCTCCTTATTCAAGCATAAATTGCGACGCAAGAACATCTTATGGCCGCACCCCATTGGATAAAAAGCGCTTTTTCGCGCGAGCGTGCTATAAAGCCGCCTGCATTTCCAAGGAGGCCGACCGGAGTCGCCGCGCGACACGCGCGAGGGCAGAAAGCCGGCACCACGATACCCGATGAGCCTGGGTTTTTACATCATCATGGCGGCGCAGTTTTTCTCGTCGCTCGCCGACAACGCCTTGCTGGTGGCGGCCATAGCCATGTTGTTCCAGTCCGACTCCCCGGGCTGGCTTACGCCGTACCTCAAGTTCTTCTTCGTGATCTCCTACGTGGTGCTGGCGCCTTACGTGGGTGCATTCGCCGACCGGTTGCCCAAGGGGCAGGTCATGCTGGTGAGCAACAGCATCAAGATCGTCGGCTGCCTGATGATGCTCTTCAACGTGAATCCGCTGATCGCCTACGCGATGGTCGGCCTGGGCGCGGCGGCCTATTCTCCCGCCAAGTACGGAATCCTTACCGAATACCTCCCGCCGACGCGCCTGGTCATCGCCAACGGCTGGATCGAAGGGCTCACGGTCGCCTCCATCATCCTGGGCACCGTCCTTGGCGGCGTTCTGATCAACGCGCGCGTTGCCGGCCATCTGCTCAATCTCGACCTGCCGTTCCTCGACACCGGCATCGACACGCCGGCCGAAGCCGCGATCGCGCTCATCGTATTCATCTACGCGATCGCGGCGATATTCAACTTCTACGTGCCCAACACGGGCGTGCCGCTCAAGAAGCTGCCGTCCAACCCGATCGACACGCTGACCGATTTTTTCGCCTGCTTCCGGCGCCTGTGGGCCGACAAGCTCGGTCAGATTTCGCTCGCGGTGACCACGCTCTTCTGGGGCGCAGGCGCCACGCTGCAGTTCATCGTCATCGAATGGGCGCGGCACAACCTCGGGTTCGACCTGTCCCGCGCCTCGATCCTGCAGGGCGTGGTCGCCTTCGGCATCGCGCTCGGCGCCGTCATCGCATCGTCGCGATTGAAGCTCCACCACTCGGTGCGCGTGATCCCGCTCGGCATCGCGATGGGCCTGATCGTCCCGCTCATGGTCATGGTGCACAGCATCTGGGTCGCGATTCCGCTGATGGTGCTGATCGGCGGCCTGGCCGGGTTCTTCGTGGTGCCCATGAACGCGCTCCTGCAGCATCGCGGCCACAACCTCATGGGCGCCGGCCGCTCGATTGCGGTGCAGAACTTCAACGAGAATTTTTCCATTCTCCTCATGATCGCAACCTACTCCCTCCTGATCGGCCTGGGCGTCTCGATCAGCTGGGTGATCGTGATGTTCGGACTTTTCGTGGCCGGCACGATGGCGCTGGTGCAGCGGTGGTTCACGCTGAACAAGGTGCGGCACAAGGTCGAGATCGACAGGCTGTTGGAGATTGCGAAGTCTGAGAAGCATTGAAAGGAACAGGGGGATGAAGCCCCCCCGTTACCCCCCGGGGACTTCGTAGGAAAGTTGCTGGGGCGGCCGGGCGTAATGCGAGGGTGAGGCGGTTCTGGAGGGCGTCGGGTCTCGTCCTTTTGCGAATTTCGCGGTTGCGCGTTCGCGCAACCGGAAGCAATTCGCAAAAGGACGAGATTGGGTTTAAAGGCTGCACTGAAGCTCGTTCGACTTGCCCGCCGAAGCAGTCATGATCGAAATCAGCTAAAGCACGACAGGCGCGTCGGGCAACTCGTTCGGGTTTTCTTCACCCGGCGGGAAATGGGCGGCGAGCAGATCACTGATCGCATGGATGCCGAGCGCCGCACCCTCTTCGAACCGGCCTTGCGCGAAAGCCGCCTGCATCTCGCCACAGATCGCGTCCCACGCGGCTGACCCCACCTTCGCATGGATGCCGCGATCGGCCACAATCTCTACGCGCCGGTCGGCCAGCAGCAGGTAGACGAGCACGCCGGCGTTGTCTTCCGTGTCCCAGATGCGCAAGCGGCTGAAGACTTCGATCGCCCTCTCGTGCGCAGTCCGGCCGGCCAGCAGCGGCCCGAGCGGCAAGCCGCCTTCCACGACAAACCGCAGCTCGCCGCGGTGGCGCTTTTCCTGCTCGGCGATGGCCCGGCCGATCGCTTCGAGCGCGTGACGCGGGAAGGCTCGCCGCACCGCGAGGTCGTCAAGGAAAAGGTGCCTCATCCAGCGCATCGCCTTACCAGCTCCCCGAGGAGCCGCCTCCGCCGAAACTGCCGCCGCCACCGCCCCAGCTCGACCCGCCACTGTCCCCGCTCGACCCGCTGCTGCCCCAGCCGAACCCTTGGCTAGAGCTGCTCGCGGAGGAAGAACGTTTGCCGGAACCGGTGATGACGGGACCGAAATTCATCATCGCGAAGACGAATCCAAAGAGCGCGAAAATAATGGCGCCGACGATGCCGAATAGCAGGCCCCCCGCGATGGTGGCCAGGATTGCAGTCGCCAGCGAGCCTGGAAATCGGCCGAGCAAGTTGCGCAGAAACGTGCCGCTGACCAAAAGGAGGAAGAACGCCGGGAGCAGCCACTCGAACGGCGTGTCGACTGCCTGCATCGAACCGGACCGCGCCGCCGCGGCAGGCGGAGGGAGCTTCTCGCCGTCGACCAGCTTGATCAGTTGGTCGACGCCGGCGGAAATGCCGCCGTAGAAATCGCCGGCCTTGAACTTCGGCGTGATCGCCTCGCTGATGACGCGCTTGGCGATCGCATCGGGAATCGCGCCTTCGAGGCCATAGCCGACCTCGATGCGCAGGCGCCTGTCCTCCCTGGCGACCACGAGGATCAAGCCGTCGTCGGTGCCCTTGCGTCCGATCTTCCACGCTTCGGCGAGGCGGATCGAAAACTGCTCGATTTCCTCGGGCTTGGTGGAGGGCAGCATCAGCACCGCGATCTGGCTGCCCTTGCGCGCTTCGAACGCGGCGAGCCGCTGCTCGAGTGAATCCTTCTGCTGCGCGGTCAGCGTGGCGCTCAGGTCGGTGACCCGCGCCTTGAGCGCAGGGATCGGGACTTCGGCGCCTGCTGCCGAAAGGAAGGCCAGGCCCGCGACGATGCATGCCGCGAGCCAGCGTTTCGGCATCGGCTACTTCGCGGGGGCCGGCGCGGGCGCGGCGGGCTTGCCGAAATCGACCTTTGGCGCGACCGAGATCTCTTTCTCGTTCGCGACCGTGAAGTTGGGCTTGGCCTTGTAGCCGAACACCATCGCGGTCAGGTTGTTCGGGAATGTGCGCACCGAGACGTTGTACGCCTCGACCGTCTTGATGTAACGGCCGCGGGCCACCGTAATGCGGTTCTCCGCCCCTTCGAGCTGGGCGGTGAGGTCGCGGAATGCGTCGGTGGCCTTGAGTTGGGGATAGGCCTCGGCCACCGCCAGCAGGCGGGAGAGCGCGCCGGAGAGTGCCCCCTGGGCCTTCTCGAAATTCGCAAACGCCGCCGGATCGCTGAGCATTTCCGGGGTGACCTTGAGCTGCCCGACCGAAGCGCGCGCGTTGACCACCGCTTCGAGCGTCGATTTCTCGAAGTCGGCGGCGCCCTTGACCGTGGCCACCAGGTTCGGGATCAGGTCGGCGCGGCGCTGGTAGTTGTTGACGACCTCGGACCAGGACGCGGTGACCGCTTCGTCCAAGCGCTGGAATTCGTTGTAGCCGCAACCGGAAAGGGCCAGCGTTGCCATCAGGGCCAGGAAAATCTTGCGCATCGTGTGCTCCGGTTCGAAGGGTGCAGTCAAGTCCGGCTATGTGGGGACGGTGCCGTTGGCTTGCAACCCCTTCATCGTGCCGGCCGCAAAAAGGAGGTCCTGCCAGGCCTTGGACTTGTCCGCCGGCGTGCGCAGCAGGTAGGCCGGGTGGTAGGTCACGATCAAGGGCACGCCGTGGTAGGCGTGCAACCGCCCACGCAGGCTGGCGATCGACGTGTCGGTGGCGAGCAGGGTCTGGGCCGCGAACCGGCCCATCGCCACGATCAGGCGGGGCTTGATGAGGCCGACCTGCCTCTGCAAGTGCGGCGCGCACTGCCCGACCTCGCCAGGCTCGGGATTGCGGTTGCCTGGCGGCCTGCACTTGAGGACGTTGGCGATGTAGACATTGGTGCCGCGGGCAAGGTTGATCGCCGCGAGCATGGCGTCGAGCAGTCGGCCGGCCTGGCCGACGAAGGGTTCGCCGCGCTGGTCTTCCTCGGCCCCCGGCGCCTCGCCCACCAGCAGCCAGTCGGCACTCTCGTCGCCGACACCGAACACCGTTTGCGCGCGTGACTTGTGCAGCGCGCAGGCCGTGCAGGCCGGGACGGCGGCCTTGAGCGCAGGCCAGTCCATCTTCGCAATCCTCGCCTCGCGTGCCACGCTCGGCGTCTGCGCAAACGAACCTTCCTCATCCACGATGTCCCCCGCGGAGATGGGCGCCGTTTCCGTCCCCCCTGTGCCGATCCCATCGGTCTTGCTTTTCCAGATCGGCGTCAATCCCATCTCACGCAGAATCTCTTCGCGCCGGCGGTTCATAGGTCTCTCGTGAAGACGAGCGCGTCTTCGCGTCCACCGTGTGCCGGGTAGTACGCGCGCCGCCTGGTGATCTGCGCGAACCCGAAACGCTCATAGAGCGCGATGCCCGGCGCATTGCTCGGACGCACTTCGAGAAAAACGCGTTTCGCTCCCTCTTGCCGCGCCAACCTCATCGCTTCGCGCAGAAGCGCCGAACCGATCCCCTGACGGTGCCAACGGGCCGCCACGCTCAGATTGAGCAGGTGCGACTCGCCGACCGCGACAATCAGGATGAAGTAGCCGGCCAGTTCCGGGCCGATGCGATAGGTGCTGCAGTGGTAGCCGGCATTGAGGGAATCGACGAAATTGCCGCGCGTCCAGGGATGCGTGTACACCGCGCCCTCGATCGCAAGGACCTCGTCGAGATCGGTTGCGGCCATCCTGCCGAACTGCGGCTGGTCCTTGAGCACTGCGCTCATTTTCCCCTCGCCTGCTCCGACGTCGTCAAGGCCACCTTGTCCCGGATGTAGCGCGGCGCGGCCTGCGCCGCATCCCTGCCTTCGCCGGCCGCGAATCGCGGCGCCGCCAGCCTCGCCACCGAAAGCGCGCTCGGCCGCACCTCCGGCGCGACGCGTTCGCTCACAGCGGCAAGGCGCGTCCCGAAGCGCTCGCGATACACGGCGAATCCGCTGCCGCAACAGAGCCAGCCGCCGCCCTCCGGCACCTCCACCGCATCCGGGGCCACGCAGCATTCGGACAGCGCCTCGCGCCATGCGCCGGTGCGTTTTTCGAACGCCGCATAGTACACCTCGTGCATGCGCGCATCGAGGGCGACGATGACGCGATCGGCGCCGCTTTCCTCGGCGGTGGCTTCCAGCGTCGAGACGCCGACCACCGGCAGGCCGCGCGCGAATGCGAGCCCTTGCGCGACACCGCATGCAATGCGCAGCCCCGTGAACGCGCCGGGCCCGGCGCCGTAGGCAATGCCTTCGAGGTCCCGCATCCCGGTGCCGGTTTGCTCGAGCAGGACCTGAAGCATCGGAAGCACGAATTCACCCTGCCGGTTGCCGGCGCGACGTTCGAGTGAGGCGATTTCACCGTCACGCCACAGGGCGACTGAGCACCACTCGGTGGCCGTCTCGATGGCTGCGAATTTCATCCCGCATTGTATCGGCTATGATTGGCGCCTTCGGGAAAATGGAGGCTGGAAATGGCCGGGCACAACATCGCAGTCATCGCCGGCGACGGCATAGGCAAGGAAGTCATGCCCGAGGGCGTGCGCGTGCTGGAAGCCGTCGGCGCGCAGTACGGCGTCGGCTTCAATTTCCAGGAATTTCCCTGGAACTGCGACTGGTACAAAGAGCACGGCAAGATGTGCCCCGACGACGCGCCGCAGATCTTGAAGAAATTCGACGCGATCTACTTCGGCGCGGTCGGCAACCCGGCCATCGTGCCGGACCATGTCTCGGCGTGGGGCCTCCTGATCAACTTCCGCCGCTGGTTCGACCTGTATGTAAACCTGCGGCCGGTGCGGCTGTTCCGCGGCCTGCCCTGCCCGCTGGCCGGCCGCAAGCCCGGCGACATCGACTACTACGTGGTGCGCGAAAACACCGAAGGCGAGTATTCGACCGTGGGCGGTCGATTGTTTGAAGGCACCGACCGCGAAGTCGTGCAACAAACCTCGACCTTCACGCGCAAGGGCGTGGACCGCATCCTCAAGTACGCGTTCGAGCTTGCGAAGAAGCGCCCCAAGCAGCACGTGACCTCGTGCACCAAGTCCAACGGCATCACGATCACCATGCCGTATTGGGACGAGCGCTTTGCCGAAATGAAAAAGCAATACCCCGGCATCCGCGCCGACCAGTATCACGTCGATGGACTCACGATCCAGATGGTGCTCAACCCGGACCGTTTCGACGTGATCGTCGGGTCGAACCTGTTCGGCGATATCCTCTCGGACATCGGCCCGGCGACTGCGGGCACCATAGGCATTGCGCCCTCGGGCAACATCAACCCGGAACGCCTGTTCCCGTCGATTTTCGAACCGGTGCATGGCTCGGCTCCGGACATTGCAGGCCAGAAGATCGCCAACCCGATCGGCCAAATCTGGGCCGGCGCGATGCTGCTGGACCACTTGGGCCACGCCGACGCGGCCGCCGCCGTGATTAGCGGCATCGAGAAGGTCATCGTCGACGGCCCGCGTACGCCGGACATGGGCGGCAAGGCCAGCACTTCGGAAGTCGGTGCGGCTGTCGCCGAGGCAGTTCGAGCGGAAGGCAAAAAGAAAGCTGCATGAAGACGTACCGCATCGCGTCGATTCCCGGCGACGGCATCGGCATCGAAGTCATTGCCGAGGGCGAGAAAGTCCTGCGCGAACTGGCGAAGAAGGACGGCGGCTTCGGGCTGGAATTCACGCCTTTCGACTGGGGCTCGCAGCGCTTCCTAAAAACTGGCGCGTACATGGCGGAGAACCCGCTCGAGATCCTGAAGAAGTTCGACGCGATCTTCTTCGGCGCGGTCGGCGCGCCGAATGTACCGGACCACATTTCGCTCTGGGGCCTGCGGCTGCCGATCTGCCAGGGCTTCGACCAGTACGCCAACGTGCGCCCGGCCCGCGTGCTGCCCGGCATCACCAGCCCCTTGATCAAGGGCGGCGAGATCGACTGGGTCATCATCCGCGAGAACACCGAGGGCGAATACTCGGGCTCGGGCGGCCGCGTGCACAAGGGCCTGCCGGACGAAATCGCGACCGAGACCTCGGTCTTCACGCGCAAGGGCGTGGAACGCATCCATCGCTTCGCTTTCGAGCTGGCGAAGAAGCGCCCGCGCAAGCACCTGACGCTTGTCACCAAGTCAAACGCGCAGCGCCACGGCATGGTGCTGTGGGACGAAATCTTCTATGAGGTCGCCAAAGGCTATCCTGACGTTCGCACCGACCGGCAACTCGTCGACGCGGTCACCACGACGATGACGCTCAAGCCCTCGACGCTCGACACGATCGTGGCCAGCAACCTGCACGCCGACATCCTTTCGGATCTCGCCGCGGCGCTGTCCGGGTCGCTCGGCATTGCGCCGACGGCCAACCTGAACCCCGAGCGGACGTTCCCTTCGATGTTCGAGCCGATCCATGGTTCGGCTTTCGACATCACGGGAAAGGGTGTCGCCAACCCGATCGCCACTTTCTGGACGGCTTCGATGATGCTGGAGCATCTGGGTGAACCGAAAGCCGCGGCGCGGTTGATGGTTGCGATCGAGGTGGTCACGGCGAACAAAGTCTTCACCCCAGACCTCGGCGGCACGGCGCGCACTGCGGACGTGACGGTGGCGGTCATAGCGGCGTTATAGGCACGGCTCAACGACTGCCTTGCCTGCTGCTCGACTCGACTACGTCTTTGCCGTAGGATAGGCACATGTTTGAGTTCATCGAAACGCCGTTTTTCACAAAGGTCATTTCGCGCTATCTCGATGATGACGAGTACTCCAAGCTCCAACATTTTCTGAATGAACAGCCCGAAGCGGGTGCAATCGTTCCGGGCTCGGGTGGGGTGCGCAAGGTGCGCTGGGGTTCTGAAGGTCGCGGCAAGCGCGGCGGTTTGCGAGTCATCTATTATCTGCGGAGCGGTCGCGGGGAACTCTGGATGCTCACGATCTACGGCAAGAACGTGCGAGCGAGTATCCCGGCGCACATTCTCAAGAAAATGAAGGAGAATATCGACGATGCGTAAGATGACCGCAAAGCAGTTGGCCGAGTGGGAAAAGACCCGGGACATCGGTCAAGAGGTGCTTGAAGGCATCCGCGAAATAAAGGCCGGGCGCGCCGGGAGGCGCTTCACCGTAGAGACTTTTCCGATCGTTCGCGCACGCGAAAAGTCCGGGCTTTCCCAAGCCCAATTCGCTGCGCTACTGGGTGTCTCCGTCAGGACTTTGCAGGAATGGGAGCAAGGCCGTAGAGAGCCCAGCGCAGCTGCAAAGACTCTCATCAAGATTGCGGAACTTCATCCAGGGGTATTGCGAAAGGTTGCGGCTTGACGATGTGAGTGTTTTTGCAATCCACGTTCGCTCCGGCTGAAGTTATATTCGCTGCCGGCGTACTCCAAGACCAATCATCCAAAAGGACTCACCATGGGCAATCGCGACCGCCAGCGCAGGGAAGAGAAGAAACCCAAGAAGCCCAAGCCCGTTCCGCCCGCGAGGTAGTCCGGGCCAGGAGCCTGAATGGCGCTTCTCATCGCGCTGCTCAGTTCGGTTTTCTTCGCGGTCGCAATGATCACCTCGCGGGTCGGACTGCGCACGCTCGACGCGCGCTCGGGCGCCGCGATCAGCATCCCGACCGCGACGATCCTTTTTGTCGTCGCCGCCCCGTTCGCGCTGGACACGACGGGATTTGACTTGCAGGCCGTCCTGTTCTTTGCCGCCGTCGGACTGGTCTTCCCGGTGAGCGTCACGCTGCTGACGTTCCGCTCGAACGAGTTGCTCGGCCCCACGGTGACCAGCGCGGTGTCCGGCACCGCACCGCTGTTTGCCCTGCTGACGGCGAGCCTCTTCCTGGGCGAGCGCGTGCCTGCACAGGCGGCCGTGTCGGCGCTCGGGGTGGTGGCTGGCGTGGCCCTCCTCTCCTGGAAAAAGGATGCATTGCGCCCCGGTTTCATCGGCTGGGTCCTGCTGTGGCCGCTGGCCGGCGCGGTCGTGAGGGGCTTCGCGCAGACCGGCGCCAAGGCCGGGCTCCTGCTCTGGTCGAACGCGTTCGCCGCGGGAATGATCGGGTACCTCGTGTCTTGCACCGTGGTCATCGTCGCCGACCGCTTGCGCGGCTCGGCGAGGCCGAAGTTGTCGCGGCGTGACGTTACGTGGTTCGCCGTCACCGGGGCGTTGAACGGCGGCGCGGTGCTGCTCATGTACTTTGCGCTGAGCATGGCGCCGGTCTGGGTCGTCGCGCCGATCATCGCCTCCTACCCGCTGCTCACTGCGATCATCGGCACCGCCGTGCTGCACGACGAAAAGGTGACGCTGCACGCCGCGGCCGGCGGCGGATTGACCATCGCGGCGATCGTCTACCTGCTCGTTTCGCAGAATCCCGGCTGAATACAGGCGCTCGATCGGCGGATAATCGGCTTTTCCAATCCAGGGAGCATGACCGATGGCTGATCCACGCCTGGGTATTCTCATCGTCGGTGCAAGCGGCACGCTTGGCCGCGCCGTGGCCGCCGAACTCGGCGCGCGCCACGACATCGTCACTGCCGGCCGAAGTTCCGGCGACTTGCGCTTCGACCTCACCGATACCGACAGCATCGTCGACGCGCTCGGCAAAGCCGGCGCATTGGACGCGGTGATCTGCGCCGCCGGTCACGTAACTTTCGCCCCGCTGGCCGACTTCAAGCCGGCGCCGTTTGGCGAATCGATGCACACCACCGGCATCGCCGACAAACTGCTCGGGCAGGTGAACCTCGCCCTTGCCGCGCGGGATGCCTTGCGCGAGGGCGGCTCGATCACACTGACCACCGGCATCCTCTCCGATCAGCCGATCGCAAGGGGTTCGTCTGCGAGCCTCGTCAATGGTGCGCTCGACGCTTTCGTGCGCGCCGCCGCCATCGAGATGCCGCGCGGCCTGCGCATCAACGCAGTGAGCCCGACGGTGCTGACCGAATCGATGGCCGGCTACGGGCCGTTCTTCCGCGGGTTCGAGCCTGCGCCGGCGTCCCGTGCGGCGCTTGCGTTCAGCCGCAGCGTCGAGGGCCTGCAGACCGGGCAGATTTACAAGGTCTTCTGATTGGCCGCGGCGCTCCCGCTGCGCGCCGTGACGGCTGCGGAGCGCAATACCTACGAGCAAGACGGCATCGTATGCCTGCGCGGAATCTTTCCGCCGGAGTGGATCGCTTTCCTGTCCGCAGCGGTCGACCAGGCCATGGCCGCTCCCGGCCCACACGCCGAGGAGTACGAGCGCGAAGACGGCACCGGCCGCTTCTTCGGCGACCTCGAGATGGCCGGGCGCCTGCCTTCTTTTCGCCGCTTCGTGCTCGAGTCGCCGGCCGCCGAAATTGCAGGGCGCGTCATGGACGCGACACGCATCAACTTCTTTTACGACCAACTGCTCGTCAAGGAGCCGGGCACCTCCGCGCGCACGCCTTGGCACCAGGACCAGCCGTACTGGGCGGTGAGCGGCCGGCAGGTGTGTTCGTTGTGGCTGCCGCTCGATCCGGTGCCCGAAAGCGTTTCAGTCGAATACGTTTGCGGCAGCCACCGCTGGCCCGAATACAACCCGGCGCACTTTGCCGACGGCAGCGGTTACGCAGACACCGGCCTGCCGCCGCTGCCCGACATCGAAGCCGAGCGCGAAAAGCACAGCATCGTTGCCTTCGAACTGCAGCCCGGCGATGTGCTGGCGTTCCAGGCAATGATCGTTCATGGCGCCCCGGGCAATTCCGGTCGCCACCGGCGACGTGCGGTCTCGACGCGCTGGACGGGCGACGATGCGCGCTACTGCGTGCGTCGCGGCGAAGTGGCGATCCCCACGTCGAATCCCGGGCTTCGGCATGGCGACAGGATGGATTGCGAGCGCTTCCCGCTCGTTTGGACTGCCTGATATCAGGCGCGCGGCTTCGCGCAGGTTGGTCGAAGGCTCCGCGACGGCGACGATGCGGCTGCAGAACTGGCGGACTTTCATGGGGTTCTCCGGGGGATTTGGCCCATGCTATCGGCCCGCATAGGCCGCCCTTTGATCCCGGTCAAAAAGCCGCTGCGGCGAGGCGTTTTGCTGCGCGAGCGGCGTTTTGCCTCCGGCTTGGTAAAGTAGCCTCCCGACCAGCCTCCCAACCCCACTGACGGAGCATCCCCATGATCTACGAAATGCGCACCTACGACCTCAAGCCCCGTTCGCTGCCGGAGGTGCTCAAGCGGTTCGGCGAAGGCTACGAAAAGCGCAAGCAGTTTTCCCCCCTGGCCGCGTTCTGGTACACCGAGATCGGACCGCTGAACCAGATCATCCACGTCTGGCCCTACAAGGATCTCGCCGAGCGCGCGCGCATCCGCGCCGAAGCCGTCGCAGCCGGCGGCTGGCCGCCAAAGACCAGCGAGTTCATCTTGTCGATGCAGTCCGACATCATGATCCCCTGGGACAATTCGCCGCTGCTCGAACCCGGCGAAGTCGGCCCGATTTTCGAGATGCGCACCTACACCATGAGTCCGGGCGACGGCCCGAGGGTGCAGAAGGCCTGGTCGGCGGCGCTGCCTGCGCGCCAGAAGATCTCGCCGGTGATCGCAACCTGGTTCTCGGAACTCGGCGGGCTTAACAAGTTCGTCCACATCTGGCCCTACAAATCGCTCCAGCATCGCAGCGATGCGCGCGCGCAGGCCATTGCAAGCGGCACCTGGCCGCCGAGCGCCGCGCCGGACGCGCCTTACACGACGGTAGCGCAGGAGAACAAGATCCTGCTCGCAGCGCCGTTCTCGCCGCTGAAGTAGTGCTGCAGAACCGGCGCTGATCGATACGCCTCGCTCCTGAAGAATCGCGGGCGCGACGCTGAACGTTGTCGTATGTGATACCTTTTCTGCAACCGCGACCGAGGGGCCATCGAGAGTCCCAGTCAGTTCATCATCGACCGGGCGCGGCCGGGCCGGCATCTACAGAGGAGACAATTGAAATGAAAAGAACACTGCTGTTCGCCGCCTTATCCGCGGCCTTCGGACTGGCCGCCCTGCCCGGCACGCTCACCGCGCAGGAGAAAAAGCCGCTTGAACTTCGCTACACCTCCGGCGCCCCGCCCAAGGGCAATCCCTGGGTGATGCAAGTCGAGCGCTTCGCCAAGGACGTGGACGAGGAGAGCAAGGGCGCGATCAAGATCCAGCCGTTCTTCGCCTCCCAGCTCGGCAGCGAGCAGGACACCGTGCAGCAGGTCGCGCGAGGACGCATCGACATTGGCGGCTTCTCCGCCGGTTCCGCAGCCCTGGTGGTGCCCGAGGTGGCGCTGCTCCTGATGCCGTTCTACTTCAAGGACACGGCCGAGCTCGATTGCGTGCTCGACAAGGGCATGGTCGCGCCGGTGACCGAGTTGTACGCGAAGAGAGGCGTGCAGTTCCTCGGCTGGACGGAAGTCGGCAGCATCGAAATGTTCGGCAAGAAACCGTTCATGGCGCCCAAGGACCTCAACGGCGTGAAGGCGGCGAGCTATGCCAACAAGACCCAATTGCTGTTTTTCAGTTCGATGGGCGCCAATCCCAATCCGCTCGGCCTGCCCGAATGGATTCCGGCGTTCCAGACCGGCCTTGCAGAAGTGGTGCTGACGCCGATCACCTACGCCCTGCCCTCGGGGTTGACCAAGGTGGCGCCGGTCGTTTCGCGCGTTGGCGCCTATGACGCGCCGGGGCTGACGCTGATGAACAAGGCGACCTTCGACAAGCTGCCCAAGGACCAGCAGGAAGCGCTGATCCGCGCCGGGGACCGCAACCCCTCGGCCAAGCTGCGTGCCGAAGTGCGTGGTTTCGAGAACATCCTGTACGGCATGCACGAAAAAGCCGGCGGCCAGATCGTGGTCGCGACGGCCGAGCAACGCGCCGCATGGCGCGCGGCGATGGAGCCGGTTTATCCGAAGATCGTCAAGGAAACCAGCGCGGGCAGCGAAGGGTTCTTCCGCACGCTGGAAGGCGCACGCAAGGCCTGCGAAAAGCGCAGCTAAATTGTGAGTGTCGGTTCCCGCGGCGCGCCCCCCGTCGCCCGACTGATCGTCGACGGCTGGCATCGCGTCGAATGCCTGATCGCGGTCGGCGCCTTCGGCTTTATCGCCCTGGTGCTGATCCTCGACGTGGCGGGTCGCGAACTCCTTGCCCCCTTGTACCGGTACTTCGGCATCAAGGGCGCGGCAGGCGTGTTTGCCGCGCAGAAGATGTCGGTCTATGCGCTGGTGATCGGCAGTTTTGCCGGAATCGGCATCGCCACCGCAACGGCCAGCCACCTGCTGCCGCGCGTGGGATTTACCTGGGTGCCGATCGCCTGGTGGCCGGCCATGGACCGGCTGGCCGACACGGTGACCGGCTTCTTCATGGTCGGGGTTGCCTACTACGGCTGGGTGTACGTGCAGTCCTCGATGGCGGCGGGCTTGCGCGCCCAGGCCTTCGACATCCCGATCTGGCCGATCCAGGCGGCCATCCCGCTGGGCTTTCTTTCGGCTGCGATCCGCTATTTCTTTTTCGCCCTCTGGCCCGCGTTGCGGCCTGAGGCGCCTGCATTCCAGGAATGAGCGCCCTCTGGCTGCTGGCGCTCGTGGGGGTGATGCTGCTCCTGCGCCAGCCCCTGATGGTGACGCTGCTCGCGGTCTGCGCGTTCGTGCAGATGGTCTGGGGCAAGGGCCAGCTCGATTACATCCTGGAAGACATGTGGGTCGCGCTCGACAAGGAGCTGATCCTGTCGATCCCGCTGTTCCTCCTCTGCGGCAACGTAATGACCCTGGGCAGCACCGCAAAGCGCCTGATTCGCATCATGGCCGCGATCACGCGCCCGCTGCCCGGCGGCCTGGCGGTATCGGCGGTGCTTTCCTGCGGAGTCTTCGCCGCCATTTCCGGCTCGTCGATCGTCACCATGCTGGCGATCGGCACGGTGATGTATCCGGCGATGCGCGCGGCGAACTACGACAACAAGTTCGCCCTCGGCACGATCATGTCCGGCGGCACGCTCGGCATCATCATCCCACCGTCGATCCCGATGATCATCTACGGGCTGGTCACCGAGGCCTCGATCACCGACCTGTTCCTTGCCGGCGTCGGCCCCGGCATCCTGATCCTGATCGTGCTGTCGATCTACGCGGTCTGGTTCAATCGCGCGATGCCGCCGCAGAAGTTCGACCTGGCCGAGTTCAGGATCGCCTGCCGCGAGGGGATCTGGGCCGCAGCGATGCCCGTGATCCTGCTCGGCGGCATCTACACCGGCTACTTCACGGCGACCGAGGCCGCGGCCGTTGCGCTGGTGTACGCCATCGTGGTGGAAATGTTCGTCCACAAGGAAATGAAACCGCAGGCCTTCTACCAGGTCGTGCTCGACGCCTCCAAGCTCGGCGGGTCGCTGTTCCCGGTCCTCGCGGTTGCGCTCAGCCTGAACATCGTCCTGATCGAGCACCGCATCCCGGGCATGATGGTCGAATTCATCCAGGGATTCATCACCAGCCCGCTGATGTTCATGCTGCTGGTGAACCTGCTGCTGCTGGGCGTCGGCTGCATCATGACCACCGGCGAGGCGATCCTGATCCTGGCGCCGCTGCTGGCCCCGGTGGCGGAGGCCTACGGCTACGACAAGATCGTGTTCGGCATCATCATGATCCTCAACCTCGAGATCGGTTTCCTGACACCGCCCGTGGGCCTCAACCTGATCGTCGCCATGTCTGCGTTCAAGCAGCCGTTCGGCCTCCTGGTAAAAGCCGCGGTGCCGTTCATCGTCATGATGCTGGCCTGCCTCGCGCTCGTGGTGTGGCAGCCTTGGATTGCGATGTACCTGGTGAACGGCAAGTTCTAGTCAAGGCCGGCGCACACGCTGATCTCGAGCCAGCCGAGACATCCGGCATGCTGGGGAACGTCTTCACGATGCGGGTACCCGAGCACGTTCACAGCAAGAAGCGCCATCTCAGGAGCCCATCAGGTCGAGCAGGGCAGCGCTGTCGTCCAGGTCGGCGCCGGCCCGAACGCCGCCGCCTTTGACGGTCTTCAGGCGGACAGGGTTAGCCCGACAATCACGGTTTCACCGCCCCCGGGGTGGCGACCTCAACCGTCCAGCCGCTATTCGAACGCGACGACCACCAGCCCAGGCATGCGGCCGAAATCAGCGACGTTGGCGGTCAGCAATGCAAATCCGTGCGCTAGCGCAGTCGCTCCGATGATCAGGTCGTGCGCGCCAAGCGTGAAGTTTCGCGAGAGCGAGCCGAGCAGTTGCGCGTGCGTGCGAGCGACTGTCGCCTCGAACGCAAGAACCGGCAGGCGGGCGAGCAGGGCCTCGACGTAAGCCGACCGACGGGCATGCCGCGCGGGGGTGTTCGCGCGATGGACGCCGACCAGAAGTTCGGAGCAGGTGATCGCGCTGATATACGCCTCGCCATGGCCGGCCCAGCGAGTGAAGTCTATTTCGGCCGACTGCTTCTCAGCCCGGATCAGGACATCGGTGTCGAGGATCAGGCCCACTTGCGAATCTGCGGCGGCCCGGCTTTTCTCGCCGTCTTGTTCTCCAAGCGCCACTTGCGCGAGTCACCAGGACCGAGATGAGGCAGGCCGGCGAACAGGCGATTCAGGTCCGCCAGCGCAATTCCCTCAGGCAAAGCGGCGGGGACCAACCGGGCGATGACCTTCTTGCCGCGTTCGATCGAAAACGACGTGTCGCGGAACTGCACCTGATCGAGCACTTCCGAAAAGCTGCGAGCCGCGTTCGTGGCCGAAATGGTTTTGTCGCGCATCGTGGCAGGTCCGAATCCGATTATCAGATTCCAAGTCTACCACTCAAACCACGTCGATCAGGGCAATGAAAACTCCACGGCGTCTCACCCCTCAGTCGAACCCTTTCGCCAGGAAACTCTCCGCAATCGCGCAGTGCGCGGCAACCCCCTTGGCCAGCATCGCCTCGTTCAGCACCATCTTGTTCGAGTGGCACGGGCAGGCCATCTTCCATTGCTGGCCCTCGGGACACACGCCGAGGAACACCATCACCCCCGGCACCCGGTTGAGCACGTAGGAAAAGTCTTCCGCCCCCATGACCGGCGAGGCCATCGTCTGCCATGCCTCGGCGCCGAACAGGCTGCCGACCGCGCGTTCGGCCACGCCCACCGCCTTTGCGTCGCACACCGTGACCGGGAAGCCCTGCACGATCTCGACCTCGGCCTCGCACTCGTGCGCCTGCGCGACGTGCTCGCACACGCGCCTGATCCCGGCGTGGGCCGTTTCACGCGTCTCCTCGGAAAGCGTGCGGATCGTGCCGAGCAGGTTCGCGGCCTCCGGGATCACGTTGTTGGTCGAGCCGCCGTCGATCTTGGCCACCGTGATCACGACCGGGTCGAAGATGTCGACGCGGCGCGTCACGAAAGCCTGCAGCGCGGTCACGATCTCGCAGGCGACCGGGATCGGGTCGATCGCGTGGTGCGGCATCGAGGCGTGCCCGCCCTTGCCGATCACCTTCACGATCAGCTTGTCGGCCGAAGCCATCATCGGTCCGGCTTTCGCGCCAAAGGTACCGGCCGGCGCGTTGGGCATGATGTGAAGCGCAAAGGCCGCGTCCGGCGCCGGGTTGTCGAGCAGGCCGTCATCGATCATGAACCGGGCGCCGTGGAAACCCTCCTCGCCCGGCTGGAACATGAACAGCACCGTGCCCTCGAGGGATTCGCGGCGCGCGCACAGGATGCGCGCAGCGGAGGCCAGCATCGCGGTGTGCGTGTCGTGGCCGCAGGCATGCATGGTGCCTTCGATGTTCGACCTGAACGGCAGGCCGGTGTCCTCGGGCATCGGCAACGCGTCCATGTCGCCGCGCAGGAGCACGGTGCGCCCCGGCTTTGCGCCGCGCAGAATTGCTATCGCGCCGGTGGTCGACTTGCCGGTCTTCCATTCCAGCGGCAGCCCCTCGAGCGCAGCGCGCACCTTGGCCAGCGTCTTCGGTGTCTGCAGGCCGAGTTCGGGTTCGGCGTGGATCGCGCGCCTGAGCGCAATGGTGTCGGCCTGCATTGCCTTGGCGGCATCGAACCAACCGCCGGGTTCCAACTTTGCGTTCGTCACGATGTCGTTCATGCTCGTCTCCAAGGTAATGCTGCCATTTTTTTAAAGACCCCCGCGCCGATATTGGCTTTCAGGTTGAAATGCTGCCATCCGCCTGTCGCGCCTACGAGGCCTTTCCCTTCTTCAGCCCATCGCGGTATTTGCGCCTTTCCTCGCCGATCGCGATCAGGCGATCGCGCTCGGCCGGATCGACGCGCCCGTAACGCTCGCGCCAACCCGGGTCGTCCTTCCATGCAAACGGCGTAACCACCGTGGTGCGCGGACCGGCGGCCGTCTCGAGCAGCCTGAGCGCCATCCCGACCACCTCGCGCTGCATGTCCGCCCGCCCCGGGTGCCCGATCGGATTGCCCAGCGGGAAATCGTTGAACACGAACCGCGGGACACCGCAATGCTCCACCACGTCGCGCGCCGAGCCGACGATGACCGTCGGCAGGCCGTTCGCCTCGAGGTGCCTTGCTACCAGACTCACGGTCTGGTGGCAGACCGGTCATAACGCGCTCAGCAGGACCGCGTCGACGCGGTCCTCCCGCAGCCGCTTGAGGATGTCGGGGGCATCGACTTCGTTCGTCTTCTTCTGGCTGTAGCCGGTGGGCGCGCCATGAAATCGCGCCGCCAGGCCACCGACCAGCCCCTCCCGGATCCAGCCCTGCACCGCTTCGACCGGCAAGAAGCTCTCGCGGTCCCGCGTATGCGTGGACTCGCGATCCCAAGCAAGGTTGTCAGTATTCAGCTCAGGCAGCGGATCGACGTTTCCGGACCACACATGCCGCACGCCTTTCTCATCGTGGTTCGACTTGTCCGGGGGGTGCGCCGTGGTGACGAGGCCGACGCGCGCCTCGCGCAACGGCTTGGCCAGCCGCACGAAAGGCACCTCCTCATGGTTCGCCCAGACGTAGTCCTTGTCGTAGCCGAGCGCCCGGTAGTACTCGCGCGTGCGGTCGATATAGCGGACGGGGTCTTCCTTGCTCTGCATTTCTCAGGCACCTCCCGGGCGGCGGCGATTGTCCAGCGACGGTTTTACCATCATTCGCATCCCTTGAATTGGCGCGCGAGGCAGGCGCGCGCCAGTTCCGCGCCTTCATCGACCTCCTGCTGCGTCAGCTGCTTGGCCACCACTTCACGGTTCGTCGCGGCACTTGCCGACTTGCCCGAGAGCACCGCGACGCTGAACCACATGTAGGCGCGCACGAAGTCGCGCTCCACGCCCTGGCCGCTGGCATACAACACGGCGAGGCTGGACTGGGCACGCGTGTCACCCTGGGCCGCGGCCAGCCGGTACCATTTGGCCGCCTCGGCATAATTGCGCAGCGTCCCCTGGCCGTTGTCGTACATGTAGCCGAGGTTGTATTGGGCTTGCGCGTCGCCTTGGGCCGCGGCCAGGCTGTACCACTTCACCGCCTCGGCGGCGTCCTGTTCGACGCCCTGCCCGTTGTCGTACAAGAGGCCCAGGTTGAATTGCGCCACCGCGTTCCCGAGGGCTGCCAGCGGCCGCCAAACGCTGAGCGCGGTCGCGTAGTCCTTGCGCAGATAGGCTTCGGCCGCTTCTTCGAGCGACCCGGCCAAGACCCGGCCGGGCGAAAAAGCGACCAACAGGGCCAGCAGGACGGGCAGGAACAGGCGCACCAGCAAACCTCCAATTGGAATCGGACCCGAATTGTGCTTCACATTGGCCGTTCGCTGAAGTACCGTCGTTCCCGGCCCGGCCGCCATCCTTACGGAGCGCTTGCGATGATCACAGTCCACCACCTCAATAACTCCCGCTCGCAGCGCGTGCTCTGGCTGTTGGAGGAACTCGGTGTCGAGTACGAGATCAAGCGCTACCAGCGCGACGCCGCCACGATGCTCGCGCCGCCGGAATTGCGGGCGGTGCATCCGCTGGGGAAATCCCCTGTGATCACTGACGGCGACCTGACCATCGCCGAATCCGGCGCAATCATCGAATACCTCGTCGAGAAGTACGGCAAGGGCCGGCTGGTCCCGCCGGCCGGTACGCCCGAAAAGCTGCGCTACACCTACTGGCTGCACTTCGCCGAAGGCTCGGCGATGCTGCCGCTGGTCATGAAGCTGATCTTCGGCCGCTTGGAGACTGCGCCGATGCCTTTCTTCGTCAAGCCGATCGCAAAGGGTATCGCGGGCAAGGTCAAGGCCGGCTTCATCGACCCGAACATCAAGGCGCACCTGGACTACATGGAAGCCGAACTCGGCAAGACATCCTGGTTCGCCGGCAACGAATTCACCGCAGCCGACATCCAGATGAGCTTCCCGATCGAGGCGGCCAATGCACGCGGCGGGCTGGATGCGAACCGCCCGAAGCTCATGGCGTTCCTCGAGCGCATCCATGCGATGCCCTTGTACAAGCGAGGCATCGAAAAAGGCGGGCCGTTTGCGCTGATGCGCTAGGCGCGCTTTGCGCGAATCGCGGCGAGCGTCGCAAGCACCTTTTCGGCCCGGTAGAACACGGGGTAATCAACGAACGCGCCATCCACTTGGATCGAGGCCACGCCCGAGGATTCCGCCGCCTTGAATGCATCGACGATCTTCTTCGCGCGCGCTTCTTCCTCAGCCGACGGCGTGAAGACTTCGTTCACCACCGCGACCTGGTCCGGGTGGATGCACAGGCGTCCCTGGAATCCGAGCCTCAGGCTGCGCTCGACCGAGGCGCGCAAGCCCGCGGCATCCTTGAGGTGCACCCACACGGTGTCGACCGGCGGTTCGATGCCCGCGGCGCGCGAAGCCACGACAAGGTTGACCCGCAATGAAGAGAGTTCCTCTTCGCCGGGCGTCCAGGTCATGCCGACGTCGCCGGTGAAGTCCGCCGCGCCGAAGGCCATGCGCTTGACGCGCCAGGGCCCGCCATAGTCCTTGAGCGACCGGGCGCCGAAGATCCGGTCCAGCCGGGAAAACCCCGCAGCAGTCTCGATGATCGGCATCAGGTCGATCCGGCCGGGCGGCAGGCCGCGCTCCCGCTCGAGGTTCGCGATCAGCCAGTCGATCGTGCGCAGGTCCGCGGCCGACTCGACCTTGGGCAGCACGATGCCGTCCACGACGGGCCGGATGACCTCGAGCAGGTCGCCGAGACACCACGGCGTGCCGATGGCGTTGACACGGATGTAACCCTTGGCGCCAAAAACGCCTTTTCGACCCAGCGGGCGTGATTGCCTGGTGCGAACAGGAACGTACGCAATACGGAAGCTGCCATGGGATTACTTCATTTCGATGTTATTTGACCAGCCGTGGAGAGACTTCAAGCAGGCATCCATCGTGCGCGCCGTCCGAACCGCATGCAGCCTCTTCGGCCCGCAGCTTGTAGTGCCGGCCGGTCACGTGCCCGACATATTCGAGCGACCCGACCAGCCAGCCGAGGAACATGTAGCAGACCTTGCGGCCTGCCTCCTTGCCGAACTCCGATACGAACACCGAGTGTGAGAGGCGCACCTTCGCTCGCCCGGTGACCTCATCGACCGACTCGACCTTGAACTGGGCCCAGCCGCGCTGCGAGAGCCGCTTCATGTAGTGGTGGAACACATCGATGCCGAACAGCCCGTGGCGCGCAGACTCCTTTTCGCACCATTGCCAGGCGGATTTGTAGCCGGCTTCATGCAGGTGCTTTGCGTAGGCCTCGACGCCGATCGCTTTCTCCGAGGCGACATGGTTGTTGACCAGGAAATGCCGCGGCACGAGGATCATCGGCATGCCGTCGACGCGCCACTCGCCGGTGGCCTCGTCGACCTGGATATCGAGCGCTGGCTTCGCCATGACGGTTACGCGCCCCAGACGTCTTTGAGCACGCGCATCCAGTTCTCGCCGATCACCTTGCGGATTCGTCCCTCTTTCCAGCCGCGGCGCTCCATGGCTGCCGTGAGGTTCGGGAATTCGCCTATGGTGCGAAGTCCCTCGGGATTGATCACTGCGCCAAAGTCGGTGAGCTTTCTCGCATAGCCCTTGTCGTGCGTGATCCAGTCGAAGAACTCCTGCCCGTAGCCTTGCGTGAAGTCGGTGCCGATCCCGACCTGGTCTTCGCCGGCGATGCCGAGCACGTACTCGATGGCCTCAACGTAGTCGTCCACGGTCGATTGCGGCCCGCGCTTGAGGAAAGGCGGGAACATGGTCACGCCGACGAAGCCGCCCTTGTCGGCGATGAACTTGAGCTGCGCGTCGGACTTGTTGCGCGGATGCTGCTTGAGGCCGGCGGGGAGGCAGTGCGTGTAAGCCACGGGCTTTTTTGAAGCGAGGATCACGCCTTCGCTCGTCTTCGCACCCACGTGCGACAAATCGCACAGGATGCCAACCCGGTTCATCTCCGCGATCACTTCGTGGCCAAACTCCGTGAGGCCGCTGTCGTTCTTCTCGTAGCAGCCGCAGCCCACGAGGTTCTGCGTGTTATAGGCGATCTGCATCACTCCGACGCCGAGTTCCTTGAACAATTGCAGGAACCCGATCTGGTCCTCGATGCCCGAGAGGTTTTGCCACCCCAGGATGATGCCGGTGCGGCCTTCCTTCTTGGCGCGCGCGATGTCGGCGGTGGTGAAGACTTGCGTGATGAGATCGGCATTGTCCGTGAAATGCCGCTTCCAGCGCGCGACGTTGTCCATGCTGGCGCGGAAGTTCTCCCACACCGAGCAGGTGCAGTTCGCGGCCGTGAGCCCGCCCTTGCGCATGTCCTCGAAGACCGCGCGGTTGAAATTCGCGATGATCAGTCCGTCGACGACGATCGCGCTGTCATGCAGTTTTTCGCCCACTTCTTCTCCGCTCGTTGAGGTTTCGCCAAGCATACATTGCATAGCGAAACGACTCCATGCACAGGTTCGCTGGATCGGCGGGCAGCAAACCGATCCGGTATCCTCCTTTTTACTCATGAGCGACCTTCCAGCACGGGCCCGGGTAGTCATCATCGGCGGCGGCATCGTCGGCTGTAGTGTCGCCTACCACCTCGCCAAGCTCGGCTGGCGCGACGTGGTGCTGCTCGAAAAGAACGCGCTCACCAGCGGCACCACCTGGCATGCGGCCGGGCTCGTCGGGCAGCTGCGCTCGACCTACAACCTCACCCAGCTGGCCAAGTACAGCACCGACCTCTTCCAGACGCTCGCCGCCGAGACCGGGCAGGAAACCGGGTTCAAGCAGAACGGCTCGATTTCGCTGGCGACCAATGAAGCCCGCATGGAGGAATTGCGCCGCGGCGCCTCGATGGCGCGCTGCTGCGGGCTCGAAGTCGAGGAGATCAGCGTGGCCGAAGCGCTGCGCCGCTGGCCGATGATGAGCCCGGAGGGCATAGTCGGCGCGGTCTTCCTGCCGCGCGACGGGCAGACCAGCCCGGTCGATACAACGCTGGCGCTGGCCAAGGGCGCGAAAGCCGGCGGCGTGCGCATCTTCGAGAAAACCGATGTCACCGGCGTATCCACGAAAGCGGGCCGCGTCACGGGCGTGACCACCGCCCGCGGCGAGATCGAAGCCGAATACGTCGTCGATTGTGCCGGCCTATGGGGCTGGCAGGTTGGGCGCATGGCGGGCGTCAACGTGCCGCTGCACGCCGCCGAGCACTTCTACCTCGTGACCGAACCGATTCCCGGCCTGCCGCGCGACCTGCCGGTGCTGCGCTCGACCGACATCTGCACCTATTTCAAGGAAGACGCCGGCAAGCTGCTGCTCGGCTTCTTCGAACCGCACGGCAAGCCCTGGGGCATGGCCGGCATTCCCGATTCGGATGGTTACATCCAGCTGCAGGAAGACTGGGACCACGTGCTGCCCTATCTGGAACTCGCGACGCAGCGGGTCCCTGCGCTCCGCGACACCGGCATCAAGCTCTTCTTCAACGGCCCGGAGAGCTTCACGCCGGACAACCGCTACATCCTTGGCGAAGCGCCCGAATGCGCGAACTTCTTCGTCGCGGCGGGATTCAACTCCGTAGGCATCCAGTCCTCGGGCGGCGCGGGCAAGGCGGTCGCTGAATGGATCGTGAAAGGGCACGCGCCCATGGACCTGTGGGATGTCGATGTGCGCCGCTTCATGCCGTTCCAGGGCACTGCACGCTACCTGCACGACCGCACCAGGGAAGCGCTCGGCCTGCTCTACGACATGCACTGGCCCTTTCGCCAGTACGAGTCGGCGCGCGGCGTGCGGCGCTCTCCCCTGCACCGGCATCTCGAGGCGCGAAACGCCTGCTTCGGCGAAGTCGCGGGGTGGGAGCGCGCCAACTGGTACGCGCCACCCGGCGTCGAACCGAAGTACGAATACTCCTACGGCCGGCAGAACTGGTTCGGGTACAGCGCGGCCGAGCATCGTGCGGCGCGCGAAGGCGTCGCACTCTTCGACCAGAGTTCGTTCGGCAAATTCCTGCTGCAGGGACGCGACGCCGAAGCGGTGCTCAACCGGATCTGCGCCAACGACGTTGCGGTGCCGCCCGGCCGGATCGTCTACACCCAGTGGCTGAACGAACGCGGCGGGATCGAAGCCGACCTGACCGTTACGCGCCTTGCCGCCGATCGATACCTGATCGTCACGGCCGCCGCGACCCAGGCCCGCGACTTCCATTGGCTCGCCAACCATATTCCGGAGGGGGCCCACGCGATCGCCACCGACGTGACGTCGGGTTACGCGGTCCTCGGATTGATGGGTCCGCGCTCGCGCGAGCTGCTCGCCAAAGCGAGTGGTGCTGACCTCTCCAACAGCGCGTTTCCTTTCGGCACTTCCAGAGAACTCGATTTCGGCTACGCCCAGGTGCGCGCTTCGCGGATTACCTACGTCGGAGAACTCGGCTGGGAACTTTATGTGCCGGCAGAATTCGCCGCCGGGCTTTACGAAACACTCATCGAGGCAGGCAAGGACTTTTCTTTGGTCCATGCGGGCTATCACGCGATGAACACTCTGCGCATGGAAAAAGGCTACCGCCACTGGGGTCACGACATCGCGGATGAGGACACGCCTCTCGAAGCGGGTCTTGGCTTTGCCGTCGCCCTCGGCAGCAAAGCGGATTTCATCGGGCGCGAGGCCTTGCTGCGCCAGAAAAGCGAAGGCCTGCGCCGCAGGCTGGTGCTGTTCGCGCTCGAGGACGCGGAGCCCCTCGTCTATCACAACGAACCGATCTGGCGCGACGGCCAACTCGTGGGCCGGGTGACTTCCGGCGCCTACGGGCACACCCTCGGCCGGTCGCTGTGCATGGGCTATGTGCGGGGCGATGCGCCGGTCATCCCCGAATTTCTGCTGTCGGGGTCCTACGAGATCGAGATTGCTTCCAAACGTTTCGCGGCGAAACCCTCGCTGAAACCGTTCTATGATCCCCAAGGCGAGCGCATCAAGGCCTAACTCAAGGAGATGACGATGCTACGCAGGATTTTCACGCTGGTTGTAGTCTTTGCGGCGACGTTCTCGACCCTCGTGGCGGCGCAGGATTATCCCAACCGCCCGGTCCGCGTCGTCGTCCCCTATCCTCCCGGCGGCCCCACCGACGTGATCGTGCGCGTGGTCGCCAACCGGCTCACCGAAGCGCTCGGCCAGCAGGTCGTGGTCGAGAATCGCGCTGGCGCGAGCGGCATGATCGGCGCGGACCTGGTGGCCAAGGCCCCGCCGGACGGTTACACGCTGCTGGTCAATCCTTCGATCCACGTGATCCTGCCCAGCCTTGTCCCTAAGATGGCCTACGACGCGATCAAGGACTTCACCCACATCACGTTGCTGGTCAGCGTGCCGTTGTTCCTCGTCGTGAACAATTCGCTGCCGGTGAGAAACGTGCGGGACCTGATCGCCTACGCCAAGGCCAATCCGGGCAAGCTCAATTTCGCCTCCGCGAGCAGCGGTTCGTCCTCGCAGCTCGCGGGCGAGCAATTCAAGCTGCTCGCCGGTGTCGATATGCAGCACATCCCGTACAAGGGCAGCACGCCCGCGCTCACCGACGTCATGGGCGGGCAGGTGCACATGATGTTCGACTCGACGCCTTCGGCCATGCCGTTCGTAAAAAGCGGCAAGCTGCGCGCGCTCGCGGTGACCACCGCAAAGCGCACCGGCGCCGCGCCGGACATTCCGTCGATGGCCGAGTCCGGCCTCGCGGGATTCGACCACAGCAACTGGTACGGCGTCTGGGGGCCGCCCGGCCTGCCGCCCGAAATCGTCGGCAAGCTATCGGCCGCGATCGCCACGACGATGCAGAAGAAGGATGTGCGTGACCGCCTGGTCGACCTCGGGGCCGATCCCGTGGACGGCGTGACACCCGCGCAATTCGAGGCCTATGCGAGGTCCGAACTGGAGCGGTTCGCCAAGATCGAGAAACAAGCGGGAGTAAAAATGTAATGAAGCCCGTCACCAAGAAGGAAGCCGCCACCACCGCGTGGCGCCCGACGATCGCCGGCAGCCACTATGCGGCCTCGTGCGGCCACTATCTGGCGACCGCCGCGGCGATGCGCGCGCTCGATGCCGGCGGCAACGCAGTCGATGCGGGCGTCACCGCGGCGATCGCCCTTACTGTGCTTCAACCGGACGTGGTGTCCTTCGCGGGCGTACTGCCGACGCTCGTTTACATGAAAAGCGAAAACACCGTAGTCAGCCTGGAAGGCCTCGGCTACTGGCCGGCCTCCACCGACCTCGCGCGCCTGAAGGCCGAAGGCGGCGATGCGGTGCCCGAAGGCATCCTGCGGCAGATCGTGCCCGCGGCGCCTGCGACGCATGTGGAAGCTTTGCGCCGCTTCGGCACGATCTCCTACGAGCAGGCGGCCACGCCCGCCCTGCAACTCGCCCGCGACGGTTACTACATGTACCCGATCCTGCGCGACAGCATCGAGCTGCACGCCGCGGGCATCGACCGGTATGCAGAGAACAAGTCGATCTTCCGGCCCGGCGGAAAAACGCCGGCAGTGGGCGCCCGGTTCAAACAGGAGAACCTCGCCCGCACGATCGGCCGCATGATCGAGGCCGAGCGTCATGCCGCCGGCGACCGCAAGGCCAAGCTGCGCGCGGTGCACGACTGTTTTTACAAGGGTTCAATCGCCGAGGACATCGCGGCCTTCCACAAGACACATCGCGGCTTCCTCACGCGCGAGGATCTCGCCGGATTCGAAGTGCCGGTCGAGAAGAGTATCTCGACCACCTACAACGGCATCGAGGTCCATGCGTGCGACGTATGGTGCCAGGGCATCGTGCTTCTCGAGACGCTGAAGACGCTCGAAGGCATCGACCTGCGCTCGCTCGGGCACAACA
>CANKMT010000047.1 GCA_947482825.1 Betaproteobacteria bacterium
AGAGAAAGCCGGCGGCAAGCAAGCATTCGCCTTCAGGCTGCCTTTCCGTGGCCTGGCCTCCTTTTTCGCTGAAATTGGCGGCAGCACTCAAGACACTCGAGGAGGACCAGTTTCTGGTCTTGTCCGTAAAGCGCACCGATCAATACGTTCAGTTCGCCGCTCAGGGCGCGTTCGGGATGCGTGCAGAAACCGCGAGCAACGCCTATCTGGCCAAGGAAACGAAACTCAATAAGCGGCAGATTGCCGCCCTGATGGAAGACGGGTGGCATGCGCCGACCAAGACGCCAGAATGCTCGACGCCCGAGAACGATCCAGACGGTTCGCCGAACTTCTTCTTCGATTGCCCAGCGGCCATGCCTTTCAAGAGCGTGGCGGCTGTGGCGATTCGAACTCTCGCCGAAATACTGCGTGTCCCGCATCCTGGATATCTGGTGTACGACGCTTTCGACGCGGACGAGAAAGCGATTGTGCTTCCTGCGCTGGGGCTGAAGCGTGCATCTCGTCCAACTCCAGACGACGCTTTTTCCGCGTTGCCACAACTCCTCCTTGAAACAATCAAAGACATGACGGGCATCGCCGATCTCGAATTCGACGGGGACGGCGATATCGGGATTCGTTGTGGAAGCGTGTCCGCCTTCGTTCGCCTGATGGGCAATCCGCCGTATGTACGGATCTACTCCAGACTTGTGGCCGACGTCGAAGAAACTCCCAAATTGCTCGCTCGGTTGAATGAGATCAATTCCGGCGCGAGCCATTTGCGTTTCTTCGTCCTGGATAGTGCGATTTTCGCTGCCTCAGACGTTCGCGCCGCCCCCTTCGTAAGCGACCATGTGATGTGTTCGTTGCATGACTTCTTCCAAGTAACCGACGGACTCAACGGCCTCCTTCAGGCGGAATTCGGCGGCGCGGTTTCGTTTCCTGAGTCGGGGGCGAGTTTACTCAAGCATTGATACGCATTGCCTTATCTGAGCGGAGAGCTTACGGTCGTCTTGATTCTCCAAAAACTCGGATAAGCATTAAACGAGACGACGGTCATATTGCTCGGCTTATTGTTGCAGAGGAGGCATTCTGGCAGCAGCTCATAAAGCAGAAAGGGTAGACGCGCCAGAGGCGACACGATTGTCGAGGAAGGAGACTAGGACAATGTCGCTCTATCTGGATCCGCGTAACTAGAGGAATGGTTGGCCATCGTATTTCGTGGGTCAGTCAATAATGTGCCAGTACCAATACACGAATTGACCTGAGAGTCAGCATCTGCGCGGGCCTTCGATACCGAATGTTGTGAAATCTGGCCGTCGCTCAGGCGCTGCCCAGCTTTGCCGTAACTTCCACCAACCGGGCCGCGACAGCCTAGAGCGCCTTCTGGTTGCGGGTGTCTTTCAGCGTACCGCTGTTGTCAAACGCTGAGCCCGCCGCCGCGATGCCGAGCTGCCCCGGCAACACCAGCACGCCAAGGCCGGCAAGGATCTGCCGCAAGTGCTCCAGGCCGCAGATCCCGCCCGGCTGCCCGGCCGTCGCCGATACGATCGCCGCGACCTTGCCTTCATAGGTCACCTTGCCGCCTTCGCGAGGAATCGCGCGTGACACCCAGTCGATCGTGTTCTTCAGCAGCGAACTGACCGAGGCGTTGTTCTCCGGCGACGAAATCAGGAACCCGTGGTGCGCCTTGAAGAGCTCCTTGAGCTTCATGGCGTTCGGCGGCACGCCTTCGGCCGCCTCGAGATCGCCTTCGTAGATCGGCATCGGGAAGTCGCGACGGTCGATGAGCGTCACCTCGCCTCCAGCCATCTCGACTGCCGATGCACCGAGCCGGGCAAGTTTCTTGTTAAGGGACTGCGAGCAGGCACTGCCTGCAAATACGAGGATCTTCGGTTTCATTCGGATGCCATTCGGTTGGCCCACTCGGCAAACAGGTCGGCCGTCTGCTCGATCAATTCCGGCTGGCCGCGCAGGTAGTGCGTGCCCGGCTTGATGCGATGGAATTCCTCGCGGCCCGGGCAGGCTTTGGACCATTCCTGGATGTCGCTCGGGAAGATCGATCCGTCGGCGGTGAACTCGAGGTTCAGCACCGGGATCGTGGTCCTGGCGAGGCTCGCGGGACCATCGGCGCGCGACTCCGGCGACCATTGCGACAGCCACGCAGTCAGTGACGTGTAACGCGCAAGGTTGTTGACGCTGTAGTTCGCGGCCCGTGCCCCGCTGCGCCCGTCACCGCCGCTCAGGCCACGATTCCCGCCGGGCTTGCGATCGTTCGGATCGAGGCTGAGGTCGATGAATCGCGGATCGGCATAGGTGCGGTAGACAACGAACGCCTCGTCCTGAATCGGCTCCGGGAGCGAACGCAAGTGCCTCAGGCGTGCCTTGGCCCGATCGGTGATTCGCAGGATGCGCGCCTCCTGCGCTGCGCGGACCTTCTGCACGAAAGCGGGATCGAAGGGCAGCGAGTGGCGCGTGTCGTAGATGTCCAGCGCAGGATCGGTGGCCAGCGGGTCGCGCTCGTCGGTCACCGAGGCATCGATCTGCTTGGCCATCAGTCGCGAGCGCCCGAGGTGCGCCGCCATGAGCGCAATGCCGTCGATGCGCGGGAACTCTTCCTGCGACAACTCGATCGGGTCGCCAGCCGGCGTGTCCTTGATAGCGAGCTTTTCCGCCTGCGCGGCGTAGAAAGCCATCAACGAAGCGCCGCCCGAGTTGCCGATCAGGAAGACCTTGTCGAACTGCCCGCGCATCCACTGCACGCCGACGCCGAGGTCCTGGATCACGCGCTCCATGAGCAGCACGTTGTCGTTGCCCGCGTAGCGCGAGTTGAGCGCCAAAGTGGAGATGCCGCGCTTGGCGAGCGGCTCGAGCAGGTAGTGGCCCATGAGGTTGCTGGTCGGATGCATCACGATCGCACCGATGCGCCCGCGCGAAGGCCCGGCCAGCGCGCCATAGATTTTCGGGTTGCCTGCCTGCAGGCCGGACTGGCTTTCGAACGCCGCGCCGGGCTTTACGTTGAGGACTACAAGGCTCAGATCGGTCATCGGGCGGTTCCGGTTGAAATTGCTGTCCTGCGCTCAGAACTCGCTTGCGTTGCGACCGCGCCCCTTGCAAGGTCCAGGATCCATCCGGGATCCGCAGGCACCGCGTCGCCGCGCCAAGCCACGTGGCCGTCCGGGCGGACCAGCGCGTAGCGCCGCTCGTACAGCGCGGCTGCCTCGGCATTGTCGATGCGGGTCTCGACGAAGGGCACGCCGCGTTCTTTCGCGGCGGCGGCGAATGCGCCCTCGGCGTCAGGGCCGAAATTGAACAACGCAAATCCTTCGCGGGGCACGAGGTCCAGCGTCGATCGCTTGGCGCCCAGCCACACGTGCGGGGCGCGGTGTCCCGGGCGCGCGGTAGGGTGGTACACCTGCGCGGTATCCGGCGGCGGCGGCGTGCCGTCCGGCACGATGAGCGGCGAACCCTCATACCGGAAGCCCAGGTGCATGCCGCTCGCCGACCAGGTCTTTTTTTGACTGTGGATGTTCTCTGCCGCGGCCTCACGCGCCTTGCGGCCGCGCTCGGAGTCCTCTTCGATCTCGGGAGGCAGCGCCATCAGTGTCGCCACGCGATCGAAGTTCGAACCGGCTTCGACGGTGTTCCTCACGCCGACGGGCCTGCGCTCGGCCTCGTAGGTGTCGAGCAGCGACTCGTCGCCCCACCCGGCTAGGACGGCCGCGAATTTCCAGCCGAGGTCGGCTGCATCCGCTATTGCCGTGTTCATGCCGAATCCGCCTGTTGGGTTGAACAGGTGCGCGGAGTCTCCGCAAAGGAAGACCCGGCCTTTTCGGTAGTGCTCGGCGACGACCTGGTAACCGGCCCACGGCTGCACCGAAAGCACTTTGATCGGGATGTTCCTGCCAATCGCCTTGCAGATGCGCTCGGCCGGATCCATCGTGTCGTTCTCGTCGATGAAGTAGGTGTTGTAGGTCCAGCGGCTGTTGCCGTCGATGGTGATGAACACCCCGCGCAATTCCGGCGCGAGCGTCCACAGCAGCGTGCCCGGACCGCGCGGGTGCGACTCGAGGAAATCCGGCGCATCGAAATAGATGCTCTGGTTACGCGCCAGCACGCCGCGCCCGGTGAACTCGATGCCGAGTGAGTGGCGCACGAGGCTGCGCCCGCCGTCGCAGCCGACCATGTATTTCGCGCGGACGGTCTCGTGGGCCGAACCGTCGGTCTTCTCGATCTCCGCGGTGACGCCGGAAGCGTCCTGCGTGAACGAAACCAGCCGCCAGTTGTGCCGCACCTCGACATTGGCGCACGAGCGAGCGAATTCGCAGACTACCGGCTCGATGAAGTTCTGCCCGATTTGCGTCTTGAAATACGGCGACCACGCGATGTCCGGGATCTTCACCGCCGCCTTCTGGAACGCCGCTGTCGAGCCGAGTGAAAAGCGCGTGATCTCGAAGCCGTTCAACCGCGTCGAGAAGATCACGTCGATCGGGTAGTCGAACGGCAGGCTCGCGGCGAGCATGCGGTCGGCCAGGCCCCAGCGCCGGAAGATCTCCATCGAACGCTGCCCGGCCATGTTGGCGCGCGGATGCTGATTGGTGCCGTCGGTCTCGTCCACCAGCAGGCAACCGGCGCCGCGCCAGCCGAGGTCGGCGGCCAGCGTCGCGCCGGCCGGGCCGCCGCCGATCACGAGGACCGGGACTTCGCGGATCTTCTGCGTCGCCATCTATTCGACTTTTGCGCCGCTGTCCTTTACCGCGCGGCCCCAGCGCACCCGCTCGGCCTTGAGGAAGTCCGCGAACTCCGCTGTCGTGCCGCCCCCGGGGATCGCGCCGATCTGAACCAGGTAGTCGCGCAGCTTGGGCGCGGAAAGCGCCCGGTTGACATCCTCATTGAGCTTCTTCTGCACGGGCGCCGACACCCCCGCGTTGGTGACCAAGCCAAACCACGCGGTGCTGTCGAAAAATTCCGGCATCCCCGCCTCCGCAAACGTCGGCACGTCCGGCAGCCCCGGTGAGCGCACGGGCGCGGCGATCGCGATCGCACGCAACCTTCCCGACTTTACCTGTGGCGCCGCGACGAAGGAGACCGTGAAGTAGACCTGGATCTGCCCGGCGATGAGTGCATTCATGCCATCGGCGTCGCCTTTGTAGGGCACGCGCGTCACTTCGGCGCCCGCGGCCTTCTCGAACAGCACCAGCGAGATGTGGGCCGAATTGCCCGCACCCGGATAGCCGCCGTTCAGCACGCCGGGCTTCGCCTTGATCAGCGCAACCAGCTCCTTGAGGTTGCTCGCCGGCACCTGCGGGTTGACCAGCAGCACGTTTGCGATCTTGGCCAGCAGGCTGACCGGCACGAAGTCCCTGTCCGGGTCGAAGGGCAGGTTGGGATACAGGTTCGGGTTCACCGCGAAAGTTGACGTGGCAACCATTGCGAGCGTGTAACCGTCGGCCGGCGCCTTGGCCGCGATGCCCAGGCCGAGGTTGCCCCCGGCGCCTGCGCGGTTCTCAACCACAACCGGCTGCTTCCAGCCCTCGGCCAGCCGGTCCGCAACCAGCCGGCTGAGCGTGTCGGAAGGCCCGCCGGGCGGGAACGGCACGACGATCTTCACCGGCCGATTGGGGAACTCCTCGGCCGGTTGGGCGTGAATCGCGCCGCACAGCGCCAATGCAACGACTGCAATCAGCGCCTTCATGACACCGAGGGTCCCTGACCCTGGCCGCCATTCTTGTAGTACGTGCGCATCTCCTCGAATTTCGCGAGCAGCGCGTGCGCCTGCTCGCCCTTGGCCTTCATGACGTTCGGCGCCGCGGTCTGGTAGACGAGTTCCAAACGGATCCCGTTCGGGTCGTAAAAATAGATCGAGTCGAAAATCTTGTGGTCGATCGGCCCGATCACCTCGACTCCTGCGCCCTCAAGGCGCTTCTTCATAACCTCGAGCGCCTCCGGGCTGTCGATCTGGAAGGCAAAATGCGTAAGCCACGCCGGTGTTTCCGGATCGGGCACGGTGGCCTTGCCGTCGAACAGGTCGAAAAAACCGATCGAGCTGCCGTCGCCGAGCTCGAAGAAGATGTGGCAGTAGGGCCGCAAGTCGCCGGTGCTCGGCACCTTGTCGTGGTAGACGACGAAACTGAGCGGCAGGCCGAGCACGTCCTCGTAGAAATGCCGGGTCTCCTCGGCATTGCGGCAGCGGAAACCGCAGTGGTGGTGGCCATAGATCGTCGGTGTCTGGCGCTTGCCGGTGTTGAAAAGCGCCTGGCGCAACGGCGGGATCGATTCTTTCAGCATGGATGGACTCCTGGCATTGGGGTTACTGAACGGTTGCGCCGCTTTCCCTGACTGCGCGTCCCCAGCGCACGCGGTCGTTGCGCACGAGGTCGGCCGCTTCCTGCGGCGTGGTAATGAACGGGAAGAAGCCGAACTGCGCGAGCCGCGCCGCGAACTCCGGCGCCGAAACGATACGATTGATCTCCTGGTTGAGTCTCGCCACGACCTCGCCCGGCACGCCCGCGTTGGTCACCAGGCCGAACCAGGCGGTCAGGTCGAAGAAACCCGGCATCCCGGCCTCGGCGAAGGTCGGCACGTTCGGCATGATCGGCGTGCGCTGGGCGGAGGCGATCGCGATGCCTTTCAGCTTGCCGGCCGAAATGAGCGACCCGGCCTGCTGGGAGACGGTGAAATACAAATCGACTTCGCCGCTCATTAGCGCGGTATGCACATTGGCGTCGCCCTTATACGGCACGCTGACGAACTTGACGCCGGCGGCCTTCATGAACAGGTCGTTCGCCACCTGGCTGGCGGTGCTCGCGTACCCTCCGTTGAGCGTGCCGGGCTGGGATTTCATCAATGCAACCAACTCGGCAAGGTTGTTCGCCGCGACGCCCGGCCGGGTGACAAGCGCGTAGGCGACCTTGGCAAAGATCGCGATCGGCACGAAATCCTTGTCCGGGTCGTAGGGCAGGTTCGGATAGAGGTTCGGGTTGATCGCCGAAGTCGTGGCGGTGATGATCGCCAGCGTGTAGCCGTCGCGCGGCGCCTTCGCCGCTTCGCCCAATCCGATGTTTCCTCCTGCGCCGGCCTTGTTCTCGACGATAAAAGGCTGCTTGAGGGAAAGCCGCAATTGGTCTGCGATCAGCCTCGCGATCGTGTCGGTGGGGCCGCCGGGCGGGAAAGGCATCACGATTTTGACCGGGCGCTCCGGATAAGCCGTGGCGCCCGTCTGTGCTGCGGCGTTTCCCGCGCACAGCAGCGCCGCGAAAATCACCTGCACCAACTTGAACATGAGCTTTCCTCCTCGTGTGACGTGTTCGTCTCAGCGAACATCGAAAAAATCGTGGGCCAGTCCCGCCGGCGGTACCCTCGTGCCAAGGCCGACCGCGCTCATGCGAGCAGTCCTCGTTCCTGCATCCACGAACGGATTCGGCCGACCGCAATGTCGGCGGCGTCGGGCTGGTTGATGAAGTAGTGGTTGAACTTCTTGAGCTCAATGTACGTGCAAAGATCGGGACGGACGGCGTCTCGCAAGGCCAGCCCGTCCGACACGAGCGAGCCCTGGTCCGAGGTGAGCGACATGATCGCCACCGGCACCGTAACTTCAGGAAGGTTCTTGAGCGCGTCTCCATTCGAACGCGTCGGGCTCCACACCGAGGACCAGCTACGCAGCGTAGTGAAGCGCCCCATCGGCCCGGCCGCTTCGTTTGCGAGGCGCGGATCGCCGTAGATGCTGCCGGGCTCGCGATCGCTCGGGTCGAGCGTCAAGTCGACGAGGCGCGGATCGGCCACCGTGCGATGGACGACGAAGGCGCGGTCGCGGATGCCTTTCTTGCCGAGGCGCTCCAGCTCACTGACGACCCACGCGTCGATCTTCGCCAGGCGCGCCTGCTGCGCGGCTCGATATTTCGCCAACCACTGCCGGTCGAAGGGCGGTTCGCGTCCCGCGGCATACAGGTCGAGTTCCGAATCGCGCGAGTCCGGGTCGCGCTCATCCGTCAGCGAAGGGTCGATCCAGTTCTGCAGGATCTGGCTGCGCGACTGGCTCGAGGCGATCAGCAGCAGCGCGTCGGCGGGGGCCAGCCCGGCCTTGGTCAGGTCGGGCGGATCGCCGGCCGGCGTCGAGGTGACCGAAGGTTTCTCGGCCTGCCTTTGATAGAACGCGACCAGCGGCCCGCCGCCGCTGAACCCGCACAGCACCACTTTCTTCCAGCCGAGCTTCTCGCGCGCCCAGCGGATCGCGGCACGAATGTCGAGCAGGCAGTTCTCGAGGATCACCACCGCATCGTTGCCGGCATAGCGCGTGTTCAAGCCCATCACCGGCAGGCCGGTCTTCGCGATCGGCTCGAGCAGGTGGTGGCCGAGGAAGTTCGACATCGGGTGGACCAGGATGATCCCGATCTCGTTGCCCGCCGACGCCGACCGGACGAGGTTCGCAAACACCCGCGGGTACAGGCGCGCGATGCCCGAGTGCAGTTCGAGCGCCGACGCGGTCGTCCCGGCTTCGATCGGGATCGACTGGAGGAGGTGTTGCATCGGCGTGTCTGCAATTTTGGTCATGGATGTAGAATTACGTATTGCGTAACCTCATTCTCATTAGTATAACTATCCAAAGCCTCGGATCGACATGAAAACCTCGAAACAACCCGCGCCGCGGCGCAGCAAGGAATCCGGCGGCGTGCAATCGCTCGAGACCGGAATGCGCGTGCTCTCCGCATTCATGGAACTCGACCCGCTGCCGATGCTGAAGGAGATCGCCGAAAAAGCCGGCATGCCTCCGGCCAAGGCGCACCGTTACCTCGCGAGCTTTTGTCGCGCGGGCTACGTCGAGCGCGATTCGGCGACCAACCGCTACCGGCTGGGCAACCTCGCGCTGCGCCTGGGCCTTTCGGCGATGAACGGCATGGACATCGTCCAAGTGGCGCGTCCGCTGATGGCCGGCGCACGCGACGACCTCGGGCATGCGGTCCTCCTCGCGATCTGGGGTTCGCGGGGACCGACCGTCGTGCAAGTGGAGCAGCCGCGCTCGGCGATCTCGGTCACCACGCGCATCGGGCTGGTGCTGCCGCTGCTCTCTTCTTCTACCGGCCGCGTCTTCGCGGCATGGCTCCCGCGCGCGGATACGCACGCGCTCCTCGCGCAGGAACTGGCGAGCGCCGCGCGCAACCGCCCGCCGGGCGTGCCGGTGAACGTGAAGCAGGCCGAGGCCTTGTTCGCGGAAGTCCGCAAGCAGGGCATCGGGCGCGTCATGGGCCAGCTCAATCCCGGCGTGAGCGCATTGAGCGCGCCGGTGTTCGACCACTCCGGGCAGATCGTGGCCGTGATCTCGACGCTCGGTCCCGCTGGCTCGGTGGACACCGGCTGGAACGGCACGCTTGCGAAAAAGCTGCGGGCGCAGGCCCGGGCGATCTCGGAAGTGCTGGGGTATCGCTGAAGGCAATGCGTCCGCCGCCAGGACGGGCGCGCCTGCCGAAGAACCCCTATTGCGCCTTCAGGCCGGACTCCTTCACCACCTTTGCCCAGAGCACGACTTCGCTCTTGAGGAGCGCGTCCATATGTTCGGGCGTGGAGCCGACGATCTGGTAGCCGAAGCCTTCGATCGCTTCCTTCGACTTGGGTTGGGCCATTGCCTTGATGATTTCCGCATTCAGTTTCTGCACGATCGCAGGCGGCGTCCCCGCGGCGGCGAAAATTCCGTACCACAGCGAGCTGTCGTACCCCGGCACCCCGGATTCCTGCACCGTCGGCACCTGCGGCAGCACGTGCGAGCGCTTGGCCGTGGTGACCGCAAGGGCGCGGAATTTCCCGGCCTGGATCTGCGCAAGCGACGAGGAAATCGAGTCGAACACCAGGTCCACTTCGCGGCCGAGCAATGCCGCGACCACCGGCCCGCTGCCTTTGTACGGGACATGGGTGAAATCGACGCCCACTACGGACTTGAAGTATTCGACCGACAGGAAGATCGACGGGCCCGGCGAGCCGTAGTTGAGCTTGCCGGGGTTCGCCTTGGCAGTGTTGATCAGGTCCTGGAGCGTCTGCATCGGCGCCTGCGAATTGACGATGATCGCGATCGGCAAGGTCGCGGCGAGCGTGATCGATGCGAAGTCCTTAATGGTGTCGTAGGGAAGCTTGGCGATCAGCGACGCGTTGACCGCGTGCGCGGTGAGCAGCATCCCGAACGTGTAGCCGTCCGGCGCCGACTTGGCCACCGCATCCGCGCCGATCGACGAGCCGGCGCCCGGCTTGTAGTCGATCAGGACTTGTTGGCCGAGGCTCTTGCTCATTTCGTTGGCGATCGGGCGCGCAAGGATGTCCGAACTGCCGCCGGGCGGGTACGCCATGATGAAGCGGATGGGTTTGGCGGGCCAGGTCTGGGCGAGGGCCGGGATTGCAAAGGCCACCGCAAGTGCGAACGAAATCAGTCTTGTTGTCATTGTCTCCTCCTGGATGTACTGGGTCGCTGTAGGGACGGGGGTTACTCTCTGCCCCCGCACAGATCCCTGCGCGCGGAATTACCGCACAAGGGTCCCATCTCGGATGATTGACGCGAAAGCGATCTTCCGGATAGGCAAGGTTTTTCTAAACACATGGATCTGCAGGCTTTAGAACCGGCTTTATAAGTATCTGATTAAATGTAACCTTTTCTCTTAAAGACTGACCGCTTAAACACGACGTTTGAACAATCGCGTTTATGTGGAAACCGGACTCTGCGGATACCACCGAGCGCAGCGCCGCCTCCCCTGCAACCACGCTCGCCCCTCCTCCCGCAACTCCTGCATCAATCGCTGAACCTGCCTTGGCGAAAGCGAGGGCAATACCTGCTGCAACTCCACCAACGGACATCCCTTATTACCACTGTCCGAGATGTGCTTGCACAAAAGAGCCTTATTCGTTTCATGGTCGAGCCCACGCTTGCGCGTATAGGCGCCTGTCGCGCCCAACGCCGCATACAGCGCTCGCGAAAGCAACAATCGCGTGCCTCTCCCCCGTCCAAATCGCTCGATGACACCGAATTCCAAGAGCCGGTCAACACGCTCGCGCAAATTGTCCGGTACCGGCTGGTCATTCCTCACGCGATCGAGCACCAGAAAATCATGAGTACCGAACGAGGCCAGCCGCTCGCCTGAACCCAATTTCTCCAGGAAGCGGACGAACGCAACATCCTGAACGTCGCCACTCAACACCAAGTTCACCTGATACTCGTCCGGCCCGGAGAAGTCGGGGTAACGGCTTGCTCTGCTTGATGCTCTGCTCAAACATACGATTGATGCCCTGCCCGGAACGCTCAATCAGTCCACAACGCGCGAACGCCTCGGCGATGCGCCGATTGCGCGGACTCTGACGGTCGAGAATGTTCTGAGGGGTAATGCCGGCAGGCAATCCGCCCGGACTGACTATTTCCATGCGCCTCGGAAACTGCCTCACAAACACCGACCCGCCGAGCCGATAGTCCCGATGACTCACGGCGTTAAGGATCGCCTCGCGCACAACCTGCTCATCGAATGTCGGTATCTTGAGCCGGAACAGGCCATCCTGGTAAGACTGTCGGTCATTGCGGTTGTTGACACTCTGCCAAAAATCCTCGTAGTCAGCGAAGAAGCCCTGTCGATACTCGGTACGCTGTTGCGCAGGCAGACTGGCGTCGCTTGACCGATATTCGAATATCACTTCCGCCTGCGCGAGATGCCTACCCAGCGCGGCGCGCGTGCCGAGGAGGATCAGGGCAGCGTAAGTCACCTGGACGCCCGCCACGAGCTCGGCGTCCGACAGGATCTGATCCGACGATAATCCGGAAAGCGCGGAGTTTCCAGAATGCCGCATCCAGCGTTGCCGAAAGTTTTCGATCGCCTTGGCATCCAGATCAGCCGGCGTCGCCCCAGCGCATATGGCCGCAGAAAAATCGGGCCCAGTCTCTTCGAAAATGCGCTTGAGCATATCCGGGGCCATGGCGACGAGAGCATCGCCGGACCGCATCCAATCGGTGCCATTGTCGTGGATCGGCATTCCCAGTGCCCGCGCAGGAATATGGGCGATGAACACGCGCCCGTCCGGATGACGGAACTCCTCGACATCGAAGCGGAGGCGCAGCCGGTCGATCAGCCCTTGCTTGGTGCGCTCAACACTTGCGAACGCCTTCGTGCCGACAACTTTACGCGGCCGGGTATCAGTAACACCAAGAATGATCTTGCCGCCGCCCTCGTTGGCGATAGCGATCGAATACTGCACCAGCCCGTCGAAATGAAAACTGGTCTTCGCCTGTTTGAATTCGAAGCGAGCGCCCTCTTCGGCGCTCAGCCACGATTCAAGCTCGTCAAGTCCAGTCGCCATCGAGCTTGTACGGCTCCGTATCCTCACGCAGGTCAACTGGGTGCTTGATGGAATCGACCTTCAACCGGGAGTGCTCGATCTTCGCCGCGCCGCGCTTACCGGCAGCGCAAATTCGCCGCCGGGTTCTGCACGGCATGGCTGCAGTCCTGCTCGTTGACCTGACGCGATTCGTCCAGGGGCGGCGTGCGCTGCGTGTCGGACCGCGGATCGCTGCCCAGCAGCCAACCCAATCCGATCGCGCCGAGGAACGAGCCGGCGCCTGGGATGTCCCCGAACCGGACGTTCACGGCACTCGACGAAAGCGATCCGCCCGGACCGACGGTGGGCTGCGTGGCCGACCTGCCGACGTTGCCGATCTGCAGGCCGACGCTGGCATTGCAGCCGGCAAGCAATGTGCCGAAAGCAGCGAGAGCAAGAATGCGTTTCATGCCCTAGTCTCGCGCTGCGCGGTGCAAGCGGTCAAGCGCCACCCATAACCCACGCGCCGATGCCATGCTGCTGGCCCACGGCACCCATTTGAGACCGGGGTTGGACGAGTGTAGGCTTTGCACATGATGACTCTCCAGGAAATCGAATCTGCGGTTCTCCGGCTCTCCGCCGAGGAGAGGCAGCGCCTGCTGCTCCGCTTGATACAGGCTCTGCGTGCCGAGGGCGCTCTCCCCACGCCCAGGCGATTCGGTGCCGCCGAAATCCAAGGCTGGCTCGAGGAAGATGAGCGAGACATGGAAGCGTTTCGACGAAAGGCGTAAATGGCTTTCTTGGTACGAGCGTTCTAATCTCGGCCTATTCGGACGCTCAGTCCCTGGCCGCCCGGCGCAGGCGGTCAAGCACCGCCCGCCACTCGGGAAAGTCCGGCGGCGCCTCGATGAGCAGCATCTTCGATCCGGTGCCGTCGAGCTCGCGCAACGCCGCGTAAAGCTTCTGCGCATACGCAACCGGCTCCTTCGGCATGCGGAGCCAGAAATCGACTCGCTCGTCCGGCGCCGAAAACGCGAGCACCGCGGCGGCCTCACCCAACCGCGCAATTTCCGCTTCGAGCGCCTCGCCCCCCACCAGCCGGGCCGGCGTGCGCGGCGCGTAGTGCGCCGGCAAGCTGCCGGAGACGCGCGGCGCCTCGGCATCTGGCAAGGACACCGGCTCGCCGAGCACTGCTTCAAGTTCGACGGCGCCAATGCCGCCCGGCCGCAGCAGCACCGCGTGGCCGCGCGAAAGGTCGACGATGGTCGACTCGATACCGACGCCGCAGGGCCCGCCGTCGAGCACGAGGTCCACATCCGCGCCGAGATCGTCACGCACATGTTGCGCAGTCGTCGGGGATACGCGGCCGAAGCGATTGGCCGAAGGTGCCGCGAGCCCGCCGCCGAACGCAGCCAGCAGTTCGTGCGCCATCGGATGAGCCGGCACTCGAAGGCCGACGGTGTCCTGCCCGCCGGTCACGAAATCGCCGACATGGGGCGCTCGCTGCAGGATCAGCGTGAGCGGGCCGGGCCAGAATTTCGCAGCAAGCTTGTGCGCCGCTGCCGGGACTTCGCGCGCCCACTCGAACGCCTTCTTCGCGTCGGCGAAATGGACGATCACCGGGTGATCGCCGGGCCGCCCCTTTACGGCGTAGAGCCGTGCAATCGCGTCCTTGCTCGATGCGTCCGCCCCCAGGCCGTAAACCGTTTCGGTCGGGAAAGCGACCAGCCGGCCGGCCCGCAACAGGCGTTCGGCCTTTCCGACGTTCACGCCGCCCGCCTCAGTCATCGACGACGCCGAGCGCGGCGCGCAGGGCGAACGCCCGATCGACCGCGGCGTCACGAGATGCGTCGAGCACCGTGAAATGGCCCATCTTCCGCCCGATGCGCGGTTCGTTCTTGCCGTACAGGTGAAGTCGCGCCCCGGGGGTCGCGAGCACGCGCGTCCAATCCGGCGCACCGCCAGGCCCCGCTTTCTCCCAGATATCGCCCAATAGATTCACCATCACCGCCGGCGCCATCGCGCGCCCGTCAGCGAGCGGCAATCCGCAGAGGGCGCGCAACTGCTGCTCGAATTGGTCTCCCGGGCAGGCGTCGATCGTGTAGTGCCCGCTGTTGTGCGGCCTCGGCGCCATCTCGTTCAGGAGCAGGCGCCCCCCTGAGACGAAGAACTCGACGCCGAGCGTGCCTACGTATCCCAGCCGCTCTGCGAGCGTGGCCGCGATTTGCACCGCCTCAGCGGCGAGCGCCTCAGGCACGCGGGCCGGCGCGATAGACACATCGAGGATTCCGTTGGTATGCCGATTCTCGGCCACAGGAAAAGCGCGCACTTCACCGTCGGCGCCGCGGGCCAGCACGACGGAGAGTTCCAGATCCAGCGGCACGAGGACCTCGAGCACACAGGGCACACTCCCCAACGCTTCCCAGGCGGCGAGGGCTTCGGTGCGATCGGCGACGCGAACCTGCCCCTTGCCGTCATAGCCGAAGCGCGCGCGCTTGAGGATGCCCGGAAACTCGCTCGCCGCTTCCAGGTCCTGTCGAGAAACGATCGTGCGGAACGCGCCCACCGGAAGTCCGCTGTCCTTGAAAAACCCTTTCTCGCGAATCCGGTCCTGGGCGATCGCGACGCATTCGGCCGAGGGCGCAACCCTCAGGCTGGAGGCCAGTTGCGCGAGGCAGGATGCCGGCACGTTCTCGAATTCGGTGCTCACCGCCGCGCAGGTGGCGGCGATTTCAGCCAGCGCTTTCGGATCCTCGAACTCGGCGATCAGGTGCCGGTCGGCCATGCAGGCCGCTGGGCTGTCGGGATCGGGATCGAGCACCGTGACGCGATAGCCGAGCTTGCGCGCGGCGATGACGAAGTAACGCCCCAGCTGCCCGCCCCCGAGCATGCCGAGCATGGCCGGCGGCAGGATCGGCGCGAGCCGGGTCATTCAGGGCTGGTTCGGGAGGCGCATTCCGGCGACGCGCTTGGCTTCGGCCTTGCGGTAGGCGTCGAGCCGGGCGGCGAGCTTGGCGTCCGTCGAGGCAAGGATGGCCACCGCGTACAGGCCTGCGTTGGCCGCGCCCGCCACGCCGATCGCGAACGTGGCCACCGGGATGCCCTTGGGCATCTGCACGATCGACAACAGGGAATCCTGTCCCGACAAGTGCCGGCTCGCGACCGGAACGCCGAGCACCGGCAGCGTGGTCTTGGCGGCGATCATGCCCGGCAGGTGGGCCGCGCCGCCTGCGCCGGCGATGATGGCCCGCAACCCGCGCTTTCTCGCAGAAGACGCGTAACTGAACATCGCATCCGGCGTCCGGTGGGCGGAAACCACTTTCGCCTCATAGGGGATGCCGAATTGCGCGAGCATCTCGCAAGCGTTCCTCATGGTCTCCCAGTCGCTGTCGGAGCCCATCACCACGCCGATCACGGGAGGGACCTGGGGTTTGGAACTGCGGCGCGGTCGGGCGGCGGCCATCAAGGATCCTTTTGCAGGGTCGTGCCGGTGAGGCGTTGCAGCGCTTCGCGGTACTTCTCGGAGGTCTTCGCCAGCACTTCGGCCGGCAGCTTCGGCGCCGGCGGCTTCTTGTCCCAGGTCAGAGTCTCGAGGTAGTCGCGCACGAACTGCTTGTCGAACGAAGGCGGGCTGATGCCGACCTTGTATTCGCTCGCGGGCCAGAAGCGCGAGGAATCGGCCGTGAGTACTTCGTCGATCAGCACCAGCGCGCCCCTGTCGTCGAGGCCGAACTCGAACTTGGTGTCGGCGATGAGGATGCCCTTGGTCGCCGCAAAGTCGGCCGCTTCCTTGTACAGGCGCAGGCTCACTTCGCGCACCTTGTTCGCGAGGTCGGCGCCGATGAGCTTGGCCGTCTGCTCGAAGGAAATGTTCTCGTCGTGCTCGCCCCTCTCGGCCTTGGTTGCCGGCGTGAAGATCGGCTCGGCGAGCTTGGCCGCTTGCAGCAACCCCTTGGGCAACTGGATGCCGCACACCGCGCCGGTCTGCTGGTAGTCCTTCCAGCCCGAGCCGATGAGGTAGCCGCGCACCACCGCCTCGACCGGCAGCGGTTTCAACTTCTTCACCACGATCGACCGTCCGCGCACCTGCGACTTTTCGTCCGCCCCGGTCACCACGGACTCCGGGTCGATGCCGGTCAGGTGGTTCGGCACCACATGGCCGAGTTTGCCGAACCAGAAATTCGCCATGGCCGTGAGCACCCTGCCCTTGTCGGGGATCGGGTCGCCGAGGACGACATCGAACGCCGAAAGCCGGTCGGAAGTCACCAGCAGCATCTTGTCGGCACCCACGGCATAGATGTCACGCACCTTGCCGCTGGCGATCTTGGGCAGGCTCTTGATGCTTGCCGCGTAGAGGGGCGCGCTCACGCCGCGCTTTTCTCCAATTCCCTGTTCCACTTGCCCTGTGCCGCCAGGCCGTTCATGCGGGCGCGGTGGGCAAACGCCTTTTGCGCTGCCGCATAGTTCGCGGGGTTGCCGCTCCAGGTCTTGAGCGCCGTGTTCTGCAGGGCACGCGAATACGAGAACGTCAGCGGCCAGGGCGCGCCGATTCGGTTCATCGCATCGAGGTGCGCGGTCGCAGCAAGATCGGTCTGCCCACCCGAGAGGAACACGACGCCGGGCAGGGAGGCCGGCACGGTGCGCTTGAGAACGCGCAGCGTGCGCTCGGCTACTTCGTCCACGCCGGCCTGGCGGGAACAGGTGTTGCCCGAAACGACCATGCTGGCTTTCAGGATGGTGTGCTCGGTGGAGACGTTGTAGGCGGCCAGCGCGGCGAAGGTCGCACGCAGGGTGACTTCGGTCACCTCTTCGCAGCGCTCGATGGTGTGGCTGCCGTCGAGCAATACCTCCGGCTCGATCATCGGCACGATGGAGGCGGCCTGGCACGACGCGGCGTAGCGGGCCAGCGCATGGGCGTTCGCGTAGATGCAGGTGTGCGACGGGAGCACGATCGAATTAAATTCGCCAATCGTGATCACCGCCCGCCACTTGGCGAATCTCGCACCGAGCTTGAAATACTCCGCCATCCGCTTGTCCAGTCCATCCAGCCCTTCGGTGACCTTTTCCGCGGCGGGTAGCATCGGGATGTTGACCACGCCCTTGTCCACCTTGATGCCCGGAATCATGCCGTTTTTCGCGAGGTAGGCCGGGAAGGTGGCGCCGTCGTTGCCGCTCTGGCGCAGGGTTTCGTCATGCAGGATGACCCCGGAGATCTGCTGGTTCACGCCGGGGGTAGTGAAAAGCAGCCCTCGATAGGTGCGTCGGTTCTCTTCGGTGCAGTCGACATTGACCGACTGGAAGCGCTTTTCGCAGGTGCCGGCCGACTCGTCGGCGGCAAGGACGCCCTTGCCTTTGGCGACCATGGCGGCGGCGGTTTTCGATAGGAGAGTGGTATCCATAGTTGACGATCCTTGGGGGACATTAGGCAAAATCCGGAAGGTGCGGATTTTACCCGAGGCGGACGGCGCTTCGCCCGGCGCCGGTGAACTTCCGGCGCGAAAAGTGGACAAAGGACGGCCGGCCCAAGGGCCCGGATTCGACCCGGCTTCCTGACCGGCCGCCGTTCTGGGTGATAATGCGGCCCCTTGAAGCTGCGGCCGGCCGGACCCCTTTGCGGCACCGGCAGTCGCGGACTTCGAAACCACAAGGCTCATCTGATGATACGGATTGAAAACCTGACCAAGTCGTTCGGGCTGAAAAAGGCTGTAGACGACCTGTCCTTCTCGGTCGAGCGCGGCGAAGTGCTCGGGTTCCTCGGGCCCAACGGCGCCGGCAAGTCGACCACCATGCGCATGATCACCGGATTCCTGCCACCCACGGCAGGCAGGATCTCGGTCGGCGGGCACGACGTGGTGGAGGACGCCCTCGCGGCCAAGCGCCTCATGGGCTACCTGCCGGAGAACGCCGCCTCCTACCCGGACATGTCGGTGGAAGGCTTCCTGGGGTTCGCGGCAGAACTGCGCGGGCTGAACGGCGACGCCAAGAAGAAAGCGGTCCACCGCGTCGTCGACCTCTGTTTCCTCGGTTCCGTGCTGCACCAGCAGATCGACACCCTCTCGAAGGGCTACCGCCACCGGACGTGCCTGGCGCAATCGCTGATCCACGACCCGGAAGTGCTGATCATGGACGAGCCGACCGACGGCCTCGACCCGAACCAGAAGCACGAGGTGCGCAACCTCATCCGCGAAATGGGCAAGACCAAGGCGGTGATCTTTTCCACCCATATCCTGGAAGAAGTCGGCGCCGCCTGCACCCGCGCGATCATCATCGACCGGGGCCGCATGGTCGCCAACGGCACGCCGGAGGAGTTGCGCAATATGTCCGAACTTGCGGGGGCGGTAACCATCGCTGCGCAAAACGCGGATGCAGCCAAGCTCTCCGCCCTGCCCGAGGCCTTGCGCGTCGAGGCGATCGACGGTGCGCTGCGCGTTTATCCCAAGGACAAGAGCGCCTCGGTCGCCCTGGCGCGATCGGTCATGGACCTCGCCGGCCGCGAAGGCTGGCGGGTCGATGCGCTGCGCACCGAAGAAGGCCAGCTCGATGAAGTGTTCCGCCGTATAACGCTTCCCGACACGGTGAAGAAATGAAAGCCAACTCCTCTGTTGCCAACATCCGCGCGATCGCCAAGCGCGAGCTGTCCTCCTATTTCACTTCGCCGGTCGCCTACGTGTTCCTGGTGATCTTCCTGCTGCTGGCCGGGTTCTTCACGTTTACCGTCGGCAGCTTCTTCGAGCGCGGCGAGGCGAGCCTTTCGGCGTTCTTCGCCTGGCACCCGTGGATCTACCTCGTGCTGGTGCCCGCGGTGGGCATGCGCGTCTGGTCCGAGGAACGCCGCTCCGGGACGATGGAGTTGCTGCTGACCATGCCGGTCAACGCGTGGGAAGCGATCCTCGCGAAATTCCTCGCCTCATGGGCCTTCCTGGCGATCGCTCTGGCACTGACCTTCCCGATCGCGATCACGGTCAACGTGCTCGGCGACCCGGACAACGGCATGATCGCGGCGGGCTACGTCGGCAGCTTCCTGCTGTCGGGTGCTTACCTCGCAATCACCTGCATGACCTCGGCGCTCACCCGCAACCAGGTCATCGCCTTCATCCTGTCGGTGGTGCTGTGCCTGTTCCTGATTCTGGCCGGGTTCAATCCTGTCACGGACATGATGACCCGCTGGGCCAACCCCGCGCTGGTCGAGATCGTGGCCGCCTTCTCGGTGATCACGCACTTCGACGGCTTCCAGAAGGGCGTGATCGACACGCGCGACCTCTTCTTCTTCCTCTCGGTGATCGGGTTCGCGCTGTTTGCGACTTCCGTGATCATCCGCAACCACCGGGCGGGCTGAGCCATCATGAAAAAATACGAAACCGTCCTCTTCTCCGCCGTGGGCCTCGTCGCCCTGTTCATCATCCTTGTGGCGTTCAACTACCTCGCATCCGGCGCGGCTGGGCGCGCCGACTTCACCGACGGCAAGCTCTACACGCTGTCGGAGGGCACCAAGAAGATCCTGCAAAAGCTCGACGGGCCGGTGAAGATTCGCCTGTATGTCTCGCAGAGCGACAACGCGATCCCCGTGCAACTGCGCAGCTTCGCGCAGCGCGTCGAGGACCAGGTGCGCGAATTCAAGGCCGTCGCCGGCCCGAACCTCATCATCGAGAAGTACAACCCCAAGCCGGACTCGGACGAGGAAGACGCCGCGCAGTTGGACGGCGTCGAACCGCAAACGCTGTTTACGGGCGAGCAGTTCTACCTCGGCCTGTCGATCAGCCGGCTGGACAGGAAGCAGGCGATCTCGAACATCTCGCAGCAACGCGAGCGCCTGCTCGAGTACGACCTGATCCGCGCGATTGCGCGCGTGGCCAATTCCGAGCGCCCGACCATCGGCGTGATGAGTGCCGTGCCGGTGCTCGGCGAGGCGATGAACCCGATGACGCGCCAGGGTAGCGAGCCCTGGGTACTCGCCAACGAGCTGAAGCGCGACTTCAACGTGAAGCTGGTGCCGATGAGTGCGGAAACCATCGACAAGGAGATCAAGGTCCTGCTCGTGATCCAGCCGCGCGACATCATGGAGTCGGCCGAGTACGCGCTCGACCAGTTCGTGCTGCGCGGCGGCAAGCTGATCGCGTTCGTCGACCCGTACATGTTCTTCGACCAGCAGCCCAACCCGATGATGCCCTCCATGCCGGGACAGCCGGGGTCCTCGTCGCTTCCGCGCCTGTTCAAGGCGTGGGGCATCAACATGGACCAGGGCAAGGTCGTCGCGGACGTGACCTACGCCTCGGGCGCTGGACAGCGCTACACGCCCACGGTGGTGACGCTCAACAAGACGGCGCTGAGCCGCGACGACGTGGCCACCAGCCAGATCGACACGCTGCTGCTTGCGTTCTCCGGCGTGTTCGACGCGTCCAAGCCGGCCGATGGGCTCAAGGTGACCGAGCTCGCGCGCACCTCGCCGAACTCGATGCTGGTCGACAACATCGTGGCCTCGGTGTCGGGCGATGCGGCGATGAAAGGCTTTGCGCCTGACAACAAGGCCAAGCCTCTGGCCCTGCGCCTTGCGGGCAAGTTCAAGACCGCCTTTCCCGAAGGCAAGCCCGTGCCGTTCAACCAAGACAAGGACAAGAAACCCGCCGCGGATCCGGTTCCCCAACTCAAGGAAGGCGCGGCGGAGAACTCGGTGGTGCTGGTGGCCGACGCCGACATGCTCGCCGACGGCGCGGCGGTCGAGGTGCAGAACATCCTGGGCCAGCGTGTCGTGGTGCCTTCCAACGGCAACCTCGCCCTGGTGCAGGGCATGATCGAGCAACTGGCCTCGGGCGACGACCTGATGAGCCTACGCAGCCGCGCCTCGAGCTTCCGGCCGCTCACCGTGGTGCGCGAAATGGAAGCCAACGCGCAGAAGCAGTACTTCGGCAAGATCAAGGAACTCGAGGACGAGCTCACGCAGACCACCGAGAAGATGCAGAAGCTGCAGAGGCAGTCCGGCGGCGTGAAGACCGCGCAGATCATGTCGCCCGAGCAGCAGGCCGAACTCGAGCGCTTCAAGAAGCGCGTGATCGAGACCCGCCAGGTGTTGAAGGAACTGCGCAAGACATTGCGGCAGGACGCGGAGGCGCTGCAGTTCTGGACCAAGGTGGTGAACATCGCGCTGATGCCGTTGCTGGTCGCGCTCTTCGGCCTGGGCTATGCGATGGTGCGCCGCCGCCGCTCGGCATTGGCCGAGGCCCCGGCCGTCGTATCGGGAGCCACCGCATGAACAAGCAACTTCTCGCGATCTTCGGCATCCTCCTGGTCGTGATGGGCGGGGCTGCGCTGCTCGTCTTTCGCCAGGGCGAAACCGCCAAGCCCGCGGTCACCGCGCAACTGGGCCAGCCGCTGCTCAAGGGCCTCAAGGCGAGTGATGTCGCCAACATCAGCATCCGCGAGCCCAAGCAGACCCTCACGCTGGTGAAGAAAGACAACCGCTGGACCATTGCCGAAAAGAACGGTTTCGCGGCCGACCTCGACAAGGTCACCGACCTCGTCGTCAAGTCGATCGAGCTCAAGGCCGGGCAGGTCGAGCCGGTGGGCGAGAAAGACCGCGCGCGCCTCAATCTCGCCGAGGCCGGCAAGGAAGGCGCTGCGACGGTGGTCACCTTCAAGGCGGCCGACGGAAAGGTCCTCGCCGAGTTGCTGATCGGCAAGAAGTACTTCAAGAAAGAACCCGAGGGCGACTCTTCCAAAGCGCAAGGCGACGGTCGCTTCGTGATGCTTCCCGCCGACCCAAAGCAGGTCTACATCGTTGCGGACCCGCTGCGCGTGGCGAGTGCCTCGACCGGCGACTGGATCGCCAAGGACGGCTTCGCGATCGAGAAGGTCAAGGTCCTCGAGGTCAAGCCCGCCGAAGGCGCGGACGGCTACAAGATCGAGCGCGTGACCGATGGCATCGACTGGAAGCTGGGCGGCGCCCCGGGGCAGAAGTTGGACGTTTCACGCGCCAACGCGGCTTCCTATAGCCTGAACAAGGTGGAGATCGAAGATCTGGCGGCAGCGGACGCAGTCACAGGCCTGGACAAACCCACCACGATCACGGCCACCACCTTCGACGACCTTACCTACACGCTGTTGGTCGGCAAGACCGAGAAAGACCGGACCTTCGTCAAGGTCGAGGTCACCGGCACGCCGAAGCGCGAAGTAACGCCCTCGAAGCCCAAGCCGGACGAGAAGGCCGACGAAAAGGAAAAGCGCGAAAAGTCGGAGGCCGAGGAACTCAAGAAGTTCGAGGAGCGGGTCGCGCGCGAGAAGACGCTCAAGGACTACGTGCTGGTGATCCAGTCAAGGAAGCTGGCCGATACGCTGAAAAAGCGCGGCGAGTTGCTCGAACAGAAAAAGCCGGACGAAAAGAAGAAGTAACTTCCTGCAGGAGTAAATTCCTGCGGGTGCCCGGCTAAGCGTCCCCGCGCAGCCGGATTTGCGCCTCGACCGGGACCTGCTGGTCCGGGTCGCCGAGCCAGACCTGACCGTCCTGGATCGTGCAATTGAGTTTCATGTTGCGCCCGGCGAGCTTCGCAAGTCCCTGCGTGGCCGCCTGCGGCAGGTCGATCACGGAGAGATTCCTCGAGCGGGCCAATTTGTCCCCGGCCTGCTTCCACCACAGGTCCGCGCCCCGCCCATAGCTGTACACCACGACGCGCCCCGAGCGGCCGCAGGCGCGCCGGATGCGCTTTTCGTCCGGCAGGCCGACATCGACCCAGAGCCGGATCCCGCCGGTCAGGTCCTTCTGCCAGAGGTCCGGCTCCTCGTCGTTGCCGATGCTCGATCCGAACAGGAGCGAGTCGTTTGCATTCAACGCAAATGCGAGGACCCGGACCATCATCCGCTCGTCGTTCTCCGAAGGGTGGCGGGCGAGGGTCAGCGCGTGGGTGCCGTAGTAATTGCGCTCCATGTCGGCGATCTGCAGTTCGGCGCGAAAGATGGTTGCTTTGAGGGCCATGCCCGGATTGTAGGCGCCGGGGCGGCCCAATCCGCCTCGAAGGCGTAATATGGCCGTATGCACTACGTTCAGGCAGGCCAGGGAAATCCACCGATTGCTTTCGTGCATGGGTTTGCGTGCACGCATGAAGACTGGCAGGCGCAGATCGACCATTTCAAAGCGACCAACGCGGTCGTCGCCTGCGATCTGCGCGGCCACGGCGAGACCCCTGGGGACTCGCACGATTGCTCCATCGAAAGCTACGGCACCGATGTCGCCTCACTGCTGGGCGAACTCAAGTTCCCGCCTGCGATCCTGGTGGGCCACAGCATGGGCTGCCGGGCGGTGCTGCAAGCTTATCTCTACGCGCCTGAGAGAGTGGCCGGCATCGTCCTGGTCGATGGCAGCCGCCTGGGTTTCGGCGACCCGGTCGTGGCCGAGCGGGTAATGAACGAGCAACTGCGCGCCACCGGTTATGGGGTTTTCGCGCGCAGGTTGTTCGACGAGATGTTCGTCGTGTCGAGCGACCCCAAGCTCAAGGCCACGATCATGGAGCGTGCATTGCAGGTGCGCTCCGAAATCGGCGGCACGTTGTTTCCGCGCATGGTGGGCTGGGATGCCCGACGCATGGAGGCGGCGCTTGCCGCGGTGCGCGTGCCGCTCATGATCATCCAGAGCACGACCATGAATGCCGAGCGCATCCGCGTCTCGCTCGCGCAGAACCAGAGCTCGCCGTGGCTCGACCTCGTCAAATCGCGGGCGCCCGGCGCGCGCATCGAGATCGTTTCGGGCGTCGGCCATTTCCCCCAGGTCGAAGCGCCCGCCAAGGTAAACGCCCTGCTCGCCAGCTTCGCCGCCGGCTTGAAATAAATGGGGCCGAAATAAATGGGGCCAGGTTCGATTTTTCGCGTTGACCGTCGCAATCCCAAGACCTCAAAGAAAATAAATGGGGCCAGGTTCGATTTTTCGCGTTGACCGTCGCAATCCCAAGACCTCAAAGAAAAATCGAGCCTGGCCCCATTTATTTATTTATTTCTTCGGCAGCGGCGCGGGGTTTGGCACGGACTCGACGTGCGTGAAGGCGCCGCCCTGGTACAAGGCGCCGACAGGATGTTCTTTTTCGTTGCGCTCGAGGATTTCCTTGGCATACGACTCGCTGTCGTCCTGCGGCTCGTAGCCTAAACGATACGCATTCGAGTTGTCGTACCAGGAGCGCTTGTTGCCCGAGACACCGTAGACGATCTCGAAACGGATCTTCGGGTGGTCGATGCCGATGCTCACCAATTGCGCCAGATCGCGCGGCGTGAAAACGATCGAGAGCCTGCGCTTGTCGATCGGCCTGGCGTTCACGTTGCCGATGCGCATGAGGAAGACCTCCATGCCGTACTTGTCGGAATACAGGCTCCCCAGCGCCTCGCCGAACACCTTGGACACGCCGTAGCGCCCGTCGGGCTTGATGTAGACGCGGTGGTCGATCTTCTGCTTGCGCGGGTAGAAACCCACCGCGTGGTTGCTGGTCGCGAAGAGGAACCGTTTCACGCCGTTCCTGCGGGCCGCCTCGAACATGTTGTAGCAGCCGATGATGTTGGCCTGCAGGATGCCCTCCCACGGCCCTTCGACCGAGTAGCCGCCGAGGTGGACGATCGCATCGACGCCCTTGGTGATCCGCAAGGCGTCGGCCATTCGCGAGATGTCGGCCTTGGCGAACACCTCGCCCTTGGCTTTATCGGCCAGCGGCCGCAAGTCCGACAGCTTCAGCTTGTAACGGCCCGCTAGTTCGCGCCGCAGGTGGGTACCTACGTCGCCCGAGGCGCCGGTGATCAGTACGGTCTTCATCGTGCCGCTCCTGCCTTGTGCCGCTTGTCGGGCGCGGGCGCGGACGCCATTGAAGCGCTCGTGCCCTCGACGATCGCGCGCCACGCGCCGCGGCTCGCAAAGATTCGATTGGCCTGCGCCTCGAGCTTCTCCAGCGCGGCATAGAAGCGCGCCGCCTCTTCCCGCGACAGCGCGCTGAGGAATCTCTCCTCGGTCACGCGCCGCACCTGGTCGATCTCGCCGTGCACGCGCCGCCCGCGCGCCGTTAGCGTGAGCACTATGCGGCGGCGATCGCGCGCGTCGGTCTTGCGCGCAACCAGCCCGTTGGCCACGAGCCGGTCGACCGCGCGCGTCACCTTGTCCGCATCGACGCTTGTGCGTTCGGCGATGCTGCCCGGGTGGATCAGTTCGTAACGGCCGATGATCGAAAGCGTCCGCCACCCGCCAATGGTGAGGCCGTGCTTGCGATAGAGGTCGCCGGTGCAGCGCGTTACCTGCGCCGCCAGGATCGAGAACCGGTAGGCAAGGCGATGCTCCAGACTGAGATTGCTGGCCGAAAACTTCATGAGGCTCACCCGTTGTTTTTTGCGTGAGCCTACACCATCGCTGCCGGGGCGTCCTCGACGCGCGGCGGCCACGCCACGGCCCTCGGGCTATTCCGGCTTGAGCCCCGCCTTTTGGACGACCTGCCGCCAGCGCGGGATCTCGCTTGCCATGAAGCGCGCGATCTCATCCTGTGTGCCGGGCGAAGTCTCCATGCTCTGCTTGCCGAATTCGGCACGCACGCCGGGATCGCGCAGGGCCTGGCCGAGCGCGGTGTTCAACTTTGCGACGACATCGGCCGGCGTGCCTGCGGGCGCGAGCATCGCCCAGAAGAACACCGTCTCCACGCCCGGGAAGCCCTGCTCGGCGAAGGTCGGAACATTTGGCAGCCCGGTGAGCCGATGCGGGCCAGCAACGGCGAGCGGCTTGGCCTGGCCCCTGAACATGTAGGGCCCCGGCATGCTGTCGAAGAGCATGTCGATGTCGCCGGCGATGACGGCAGTCCACGCAGGCGCACCGCCCTTGTACGGCACGTGGACAATGTCGATCCCCGCCACCTGCTTGAACAACTCCAGCGCCAGGTGGTGCACGCTCCCCTGACCCGCCGAGCCGGAATTGAGCTTGCCCGGGTTCTTCTTCGCCATCTCGACCAGTTCCCTAATGTCGTTGGCCGGCAGCGAGTTCTTGACCGAAAGCACGAAGGGACCCCGCGTCACCTCGATGATCGGCACAAACGACTTCAGCGAGTCGTAGGGGACGTTCTTATAGGTCGCGGGCGAAACCGCCAACGCGCTGGTGGTTCCCAGCAGGATCGTATAGCCGTCCGGCGCCGCCTTGGCGACGAAGCCCGAGCCGATCGTGCCGCCGGCGCCGACCTTGTTCTCCACGACGACGCTTTGCCCGAGGTATTGCGTCGTGCCCGCGGCAATTTGCCGTGCGACCGCGTCCACGGAACCTCCGGGCGGGAAAGGCACGATCATCGTGACGGCCTTGGAGGGGAAGGGTTGGGCCACCGCAACGGCGGACGCGAACGAAAAACAAACTGCAGTAAAAAAGCGAGTCAAACCCATTTCAACCCTCCTGGCGGCGATGAGGACACCGCTCTTCGTTGTGAGACCCAAGTCTCATGATTTTGTGAAGCCTGATTGTTTGCGCGAATGCGCAAACAATCAGGCTTCACAAAATCATGAGATCCGCTAACTTCAAGAACGACTCAGTTCGGCTAGATCCGCCAACTTCAAAAGCAAGTCACTTCGGCTGCGCCGCCGCCGTCCCCTTCCTCAGCGTCGTCGGCAGCACCACATCCCGCCCCTGCGGCCCCATGGCACTGTGGCCCCCATCGACCCGAAGGCAGCTTCCGGTCATGAACCCTGCATGCTCAGAGCACAGAAACAGTACCGCATCCGTGACCTCTTCCATCTTGCCGACCCGGCCGAGCATGTGCAGGCGGTTGCCCCAGTAGGCGTACTGCTCCTGCGTCTCCTTGGGCGCGGTCAACTGCCACGGCTTGGCCGTCCATCCGGGCATCACCGCATTGACACGGATGCCGTGCACCGCGAGGTCCATGGCCTGGCTGCGGGTGACCTGCTCGATGGCCGCCTTGGTGGCCGGATAGACCCAGCGCGAAGGCAGACCCACGTGCGCCGCCTCGCTGCTGAAATTGACGATGCACGGCCACGAGGACTTGGAGAGGTACGGCAACGCCTTTTGCATCAGCACGATACCGCCGAACAGGTTGATGTCGAACCCGGTCATCCAGCCCGCGCGATCGGCCTCGCCGCCCTTGTCCGCGTAAGTGCAGGCCGCATTGACGAGGAAATCGATTTCGCCGAATTTTTCGGCCGCGAAAGCAACCAGCGCCTCGATGTCCGCGTCGATACGAAGGTCGGTCTTCTTGAACGCGCAGTTGGCGCCGACTTCCTTGGCGAGGGCCGCGCCCTGCTCTTCGAGAATGTCGGCGGACACCACTTTCGCGCCGGCCGCCGTAAAAGCCCGGACGAGTCCGGCGCCGATGCCGCCGGCGCCGCCGGTCACGATGGCCACGCGGCCGCTGATGCCTTTCATTGCATCGTCCCCTTGGTTGTTCAAACGATGATCGACAGGCGGCCCTGCGGGCGCAGGGTTTCCATGTCCAGGATCGTGCGTTTCTCTTTGATGCGCAGCCCGCCCTCCAGTTCCACCAGGCAATGCTCATGCCGGCCGAAGAAAGTGTCGGTCACGCCCTGGCTGGCACGATAAGTGATGAAGCTGCTTTCGACCTTGACCACGTCTTCGGCGCGCTCGAGGAACCGCACGTTGCTGATGAGCCTGCGGGTGCGCGAGCGGGGGTACTCGGCATGCGCGGTCTTCTTGCCCAGGCGCTTGACCCGCTCGGTCAGGTGGTGGCCGTCATCCGCGATAAGGTAGAGCGAAGATTCCGTCGGCGCATAGGGGTCGCCGTTGGTGTTCGGCACGAGGTAGCGGCATTCGTCGGTGAAGAGCGCGCGCCATTCTTCCAGGCGCCATTCGTTCAGCAATGAGGCCTCGAGGATCAGGAAGTCCTCGGCCTGCGGGCGAGTCAACGCTGCGAGCAATCCCATGGCCTAGCCAGCCCTTTGCATGAGGCGGTCGCGCCACTTGAGCCAGAAAATGCGCTGCGACAACTCGTCGGTCGCATCGGGCTCGCGGCCCAGGCCCTTGGACAGGTCGTTCCATGGGGCCTCGCGGCTGGATGCAAAGGCCCGCTGGCAGGATTCCAGCACCTCGATATCGTCGGGCGTGGCGAACCCGCCGGGCCCGAGGAATTCGAGGAAGTTGGTGAGACGCCGCGCCATCGCCGGCTTGCCGAACTCCTCGCCCGGCGCGATCGCCCAGACGCTCACTTCCATGTAGTCGACCGCAGAAGGCTGGAAGGTGCGCAACGTGACCGACATGATGTCGTTGATCACGAGGTTCGGGAAAATCAGCAGGTTGCGCGCATGCGTGGACATGCGGTGGGCGCGCTCCTCGCCATAGCGCGCGGCGAGACGGGCGCGGATCGCTTCGATTTCGACCCGGGCTTCTTCGCCCCACATCGGGATCCACTGCGCGATCGGCCGCCCGTAGGAGGCTTGCCGTTCCACAACCGCGTGGCCGTTGCCCAGGTCGATGCTGCGTCCGACGACCTTGCCGCGCACCATGGTGCCGGCCGAGTTGGTCTTGATGAGGTCGAGATAGGTCGGGTGCAGCGTGACCACGTGCAGGATGTCGGTGCTGTTCTCGGCCAGCAGCTTCCAGTTGGCGCGGGCGCTGTACTCCTGCACCTCGCCAACCACTTTCATGCCCACCTCGGCCTGGTCCATGACAATGTCGATGTACTCGCGTGCGCCAGCGAGGTAGTCGTGCAAGCTCGCCGCCTGCGGATCGAAATTGAGGAACCACAGGCCGTGGTACGACTCGAAGCGCGGCACGGGAACCATGTCGTTACAGCCGGGCTCGTTGAACTTGGGGTGGTAGGTATCGGCCTCGGCAATGCTGATCACCCGGCCGGTGTTCTCGAAAGCCCAACCGTGGTAAATGCAAGAGAACAGCTTCGCGCTGCCCTTCTTCTGCCGGCAGACCTGCGCGCCGCGGTGCGGGCAGATGTTAAGCAGGCACCTCACTGTACCTTCCTTGTCGCGCAGGAAAATGACCGGCCGGCCGGCGATGCGCCGCGTGAAGAAATCGTTGGGGCGGGCGAGCTCCGACTCGTGGCCGACGAACAGCCAGCACTTGGAGAAGATCTCTTCCAGTTCGGCGGCGTGGAGCGCGGGGTCGGTGTAGGTCGAGCGCGCGACGCGAAAGCGCCCGCTTTCTTCGTCGATGCGGATCGCAGCATCCGCCTGCGCCCCCCGATGGTGCCGCATGACTCCGCCTCCCGGTGAACTTACGATTCTCGCGTAATTGATTGCATGGCACAATCCTTGAAGAACGCAATCAATTTCGCAGTCCGAACGTAAAGCATTCCCTTCACGCATTCCTTTCACCGAGGACCGCCGCCATGCCGTTCGATCGACCCAACGCAAAACGCCGCGACATTCTTCGCGCCACCGCTTCCGCGCTCGTGCTTCCGGGCCTGCAGTTCCTGCCGCGCGACGCCTGGGCGCAGGCCGGCGACACGCTCACGATCGCCTACAACGTCAGCCCCCCCAGCTGGGATCCGAACACCGGCCCCTCCTCGGTCAGCCCCGGCCTGTCGAGCATCTTCCGTTCGATCTACGACCCCTATGTAGTCCAAAAAGAAGACCTGTCGCTCGCCCCCGGCGTCTGCGACCAGTTCGCCTGGAATGCCGACAAGAGCGCGATCACGATGCGCGTCCGCAAGGGCGTCACCTGGCACGACGGCCGAGCGCTCACCCCGGCCGACGTGGCCTGGAACCTCAATCGCCTGGCCACCCTGCCCGCGCCGCTGCAGTCAATCTTCGCCAGCATCAAGAACATCAAGACCGCAGGCGACAGCGTGAGCTTCGAGGTGACGCCGTGGCGCGCCAACATGTTGGAGCGCCTCACGTTCTTGGGCTGCTACCTGATCCCGCCGCACTATTACGAGAAGGTCGGCAAGGAAGGTTTCGAGAAGGCGCCGATGGGCAGCGGGCCGTACATGATCGAGCAGTTCGAGCGAGGGTCGTTTTTGCGCCTCAAGGCCTACAAGGGCTACTGGGGCGGCGCGCCGGCCTACGACACCGTGGTGTTCAAGTTCGCCACCGACGCCGCAACGCGGATTGCCGAGATCGAGCGCGGCTCTTCGGACCTCGCTGTCGACATGCCCTGGGAGGAATTCGACCGCCTCAAGGCGAAGCCTGGCCTCTCGGGCGTCGCACATCCGACCACCGACATCGCGATGATCTTCCTGCACAACATCGGCGTCATGGCCGACCCGAACGTGCGCAAGGCCGCCGTCCACGCGATCGACAAGAAGCTGATCGTCGAGCGCATCCAGCGCGGCTATGCCAGGCAGATCGACACGCTGCTCGCCCCGCAATACAAGGGCTACGACGCTTCGATCACCACCCCCTACGATCCCAAGCTCGCCACCGAGCTGCTCGCCAAGTCGGGATTCTCGCCGGCCAAGCCGGTGGAATTCACGGTCCAGACCACGCGCGGCTACAAGCCCAAGGACTACGAGACGGTGCAGGCCATCGTCGAGATGTGGCGCCGCGTTGGCATCAAGGCGAACATCGAGGTGTACGAGATCGCCAAGCACTTCGAGCTGCGCACCCAGCACAAGCTCGCGCCGGCCGCCTTCTACAACTGGGGCAATTCCACGGCCGACCCGGAAAGCTCGCTGGGATCGGCGATGTTCAGCAAGTCGCCGCACACCTCGTGGAAAGGCGGCGAAGTCGATGCGGCGCTGTCGGCTCTCTTCATCGAGAAGGACGAAGCCAAGCGCATGGCCGGCTACAAGTCGCTCAACAAAACGATCGCCGACAACGCCTACATCCTGCCGCTGTTCCAGTTCTACCAGCCGGTGGTCTACAAGGCCTCGGTCGACTTCAAGCCGCACCTGGCCGGATTCATTCTGCCGCAGTCGATCGGCAAGAAGCGGTAAGGGCAAGCGCAGGCCCCGCTCAGGCGCCCGCGCGAGTGTCGCCTGCCTTCCTATTGCGCCGGCTGCTGCTGGCGGTCCCGACGCTCTTCGGCGTCGCGGTGGTCGTGTTCGTGCTGTTGCGCATCGTCCCCGGCGACCCGATCGCGATGATGGTCCCGGGCGAGGCCACGCCCGAGGACATCGCGCGGCTGCGCGAGAGCTACGGCCTGGACAAGTCGATCCCGATGCAGTTCGTGATCTACCTCGACCACCTCGTGCGCGGCGACTTCGGCGTTTCGATCAGCCTCAAGCAGGACGTGCTTACGCTCGTGCTCGGCCGGCTGCCGGCGACCCTCGAGCTGGCGCTGGTCGCGATCACGCTGTCGGTCACTTGCGGCTTCACCCTCGCCTTGGCCTCGACCTATTGGCGCGGCACCTGGATCGAGAGCGGGGTCGACGCGATCAACTCGATCGCGCTCGCGATTCCGGAGTTCCTCTGGGCGATGCTGTTGATTCTGGCGTTCGCGGTGCTGATGCCGCTCTTCCCGATCTCGGGACGGATCGACCCCATGCGCGCGACCGCGTTCGCAACGCAGTTCTATCTGGTCGAAAGCCTCGTCCGGGGGCAGTTCGGCCTCGCGCGTGAGTTGCTGGGCCATCTCGCCTTGCCGGCGCTGGCGCTCGCTCTACCGCTGATCGCCGTCATCGCGCGCGTGCTCAAGTCCTCGTTGCAGGAAGTCATGGTGCAGGACTACATCCTGCTTGCCCGGATCAAGGGCTTCAGCAACCTGCGCATCCTCACGCGCGAAGCCCTTCCCAACGCGCTCCTGCCAACGATCACGCTCACCGGCGTGCATTTCATTTTTCTCGTCGGCGGCACGGTGCTGGTGGAGCTGATCTTCGCCTACCCGGGCATCGGCAACATGTTGTTCGGAGCCGCCTCCAACCGCGACCTGCCGCTGATCCAGGGCGTGACGCTGGTGTTCGCGCTGCTGTTCATCCTGCTCAATATCGCGATCGAGCTCAGCTACGCGCTGGTCAATCCGCGACTGAGGCACTAACCGTGCGCGCGCTGCTTCGGAATCCAAAGTTCCTGTTCGGCGCGTTCGTGCTGCTGGCGCTGGTGTTCGTCGCGGCCTTCGCGCCGTGGCTCGCGCCGCACGACCCGATGGCGCAGAGCCTGCTGAACCAGTTGCTGCCGCCGCGCTGGGCCAAGGGCGGCGATCCATCGTTTCTCCTTGGCACCGACACGCTCGGTCGCGACCTGCTCTCGCGCATGATCCACGGCACGCGCCCGGCGCTGCTGGTGATGATCGCGGGCGCAACGCTTTCAGGCCTCGCTGGCGTGGTGCTCGGCATGCTGGCCGGGTTCTTCGGCGGCTGGCTGGACACACTGGTGTCACGCACGGTGGATACGTTCATGTCCTTTCCGCCGATGTTGCTCGCGATCGTGCTGGCCGCAGCGATGGGTCCGGGGCTGGGAACCGTGGTGATTTCGGTAGTTCTCATAGGATGGACGCGCTTCTGCCGCGTGGTGCGCGGCGAGGTGCTCGCGCTGCGCGAGCAGGAGTTCGTGACCTCGGCGCGGACCATCGGCGTGTCGCGCTCGCGCATCCTGTTCCACGAACTTCTGCCGAACCTGCTGCCGCTGGTGATCGTACTGCTGGGCCTCGAGATGGGCCGCGCGATCGTGGTCGAGGCGATCATGAGCTTCATCGGCTTTTCTTCCAGCGGCCTCGCGACCTGGGGCTCGATCATTGCCGACGCGCGCTCGTACATCAACCAGGCGTGGTGGGCGATGACCTACCCGATCGTGGCGATCATCGTCATGGTGCTCGGGCTGAACGCGCTCGGCGACGGCCTGCGGCAGGCCACCGACCCGGTGCTGCAACGATGATCCTCGACATAGAAAATCTTCGCGTATCGATTAACGCCAAGGGCACACGCACGCCGGTGCTGCGCGGCGCCCACCTGCAACTCGAGCAGGGAAAGATCCTTGGGCTGGTCGGTGAATCCGGCGGCGGCAAGACCATGGTGTGCAAGGCGATCCTCGGCGTGCTGCCGGAAAGCGCGCGCATCGAATCGGGCGCGATCCGCTTCGAGGGCCGCGACCTGCTCGCGATGCCGGCGCGCGAACGGCGCGGGCTGCTCGGCCGCTCGATCGCGATGATCCTGCAGAACCCGATGACCGCGCTGAACCCGGTGTTCCGCATCGAGGACCAGATGACCGACGTGCTGCGCCTGCATGCGGGCCTGGACCGCGCGCAGGCGCGTGCTCGCGCGCTGGAGATGCTTACCGCGGTCCATATCCGCGAGCCCGAGCGCGTGCTGCGCCACTACCCGCACGAGTTGTCCGGCGGCATGTGCCAGCGCGTGGTGATCTCGATCGCGTTCTCGTGCTCGCCGCGGCTGATCATTGCCGATGAGCCCACCACCGCGCTCGACGTGACCGTGCAGCACCAGATCCTGCGCCTGATCCGCGAATTGCAGAGGAAGACCGGAACGTCGGTGCTCTTCATCACGCACGACCTCGGCGTGGTGGCCAAGATCTGCGATTCGGTGAGCGTGATCTACGCGGGACGGATCCTCGAGTCCGGGCCGGTGGAGAGAATCTTCTCCAGCCAGCACCACCCGTATACGCAGGCCCTGCTGGATGCGGCACCGCGCTACGACCGGCCGGACACGGCGCTGCATCCGGTCTCGCCGGAGCTGCGGGAACAATTGGCCCGCGAGGCCGAAGAGTTTGATAGACGCGTCGACCGCGAGGTCGCCCATGCTTGAAGTCGAAAACCTTCACGTCGCGCTGCCCGATCGCGGCAACAAGCGCGTCTTCGGCCGCCCACCGCTCATCGAGATCCTCAAGGGCATCGACCTCAGGGTCAGCGCCGGCGAAACCGTCGGGCTGGTCGGCGAATCCGGCTCTGGCAAGAGCACCCTCGCCCGCGCCCTGCTGCGGCTCTACCCCTTGAGTGCCGGTTCCATCCGCTTCGAAGGCCGCGACATCACAAACCTGGATGAGCACGAGCTGCGTCCCTTGCGCGCCCGCATGCAGATCGTGTTTCAGGATTCGCAGTCGGCCCTGAACCCGCGCCTCACGATCGGCACCGCGCTGGCCGAGCCTTTTGTCTCGTACGGCCGCGCCAGCGATTCGCGCGAGGCTTTGAAGCTCGCCGCCGGGCTGCTCGAGCACGTGGGCTTGAGCGCCTCCATGGCCGCGCGCTATCCGCACCAGCTCTCAGGCGGCCAGCGCCAGCGCGTCGGCATCGCGCGCGCGATCGCGCTGAACCCGGCGCTGGTGGTGGCCGACGAGATCGTCTCCGGCCTCGACGTCTCAGTGCAGGCGCAGGTGTTGGATCTCTTGCGCCGCCTGCGCGCCGAGACCGGCATGGCGCTGGTGCTGATCAGCCACGACCTCTCGGTGGTGCGCGCCTTGTGCGAGCGGGTCGTGATCATGCAGCACGGCGTGATCGTGGAAGCCGGGCCTTCGGAGACGGTGTTCAATTCACCCCAGCATCCGTATACCCGCAAACTCCTGCGCGCCATTCCGCTGCCCGAGGTGGACCCGGCGTGGATCGACAGTGTTGACATAGACGAGGTCGCAACGTGAGCACTCCCGGAAGCAAGATTGAACGCACCCTGATGCAGGGCTCGATCACCGAGCTGCGCACGCTGTACCTCGCCAAGAAACTCTCCGTCTTCGACGCGGTGACCTGGTACCAGTCGCGCATCGCATCCGTCAGCGAGTCGAAGAAACCCGGCGGCCCCGCTATCAACGCGGTGCGGGAGGTGTCGGCGCGGGCCCTGGATGACGCCCGGCTCGCGGACGCCGCGATTGCCGACGACCAGGCGCACAGCCCGCTGCTCGGGATCCCGGCGCTGCTCAAGGACAATATCCTGACGGCGGGCATGAATGCAACCGCCGGCGCGGCGGCGCTGGCCCGGTTCAAGCCGCGGCACGACGCGGTGCTCGTGCGCCGCCTGCGCGCCGCCGGGGCGATCGTGCTGGGCAAGACCAACCTCACCGAGTTCGCCGACTTCGTGTCCGACGTGATGCCTTCCGGGTATTCCGGGGCCGGAGGCGTGGTGAAGAACCCGCACGGCATCGAGTACGGCCGCGGGCAGGGTTCAAGCGTCGGTTCAGCCGCTTCGGTGGCTGCGTCTTTATGCATGTTCGCCATCGGCAGCGAAACGCAGAACTCCATCCAGACGCCGGCGTCGTATTCGTCCGTGGTCGGCTACAAGCCCGGCGTCGGCGTCGTCAGCCGCACCGGCGTCGTGCCGCTGGTCACTTCGCAGGATTCGCCCGGTCCTTTGGCCCGCTCGGTCGAGGATGCCGCCTTGATCGGTTGGGTGCTGGCCGGCGCTGACGTTCGCGACAGCGCTTCGCTGTTCGCCCAAGGCACCTTGCCGGGGAGCCTGCTTCCTTCCGGCCTTGCGAACGTCCGGATCGGCGTGCCGCGCCGGCAGATTGCCGATCGCGCTGAGTACGCTGATGTCATGCCGCTGTTCGAGACCGTGCTGAAGAACCTGTCCCGCATGGGCGCGCGGATCGTCGATCCGTGCGACCTGCCGAGCGCCGAGCAGTTGCAGGAAGTGCGTTCGTGCGTGTTCCGGACCGAGTTCAAGGCCGCGTTGAATGCGTTCCTGGAGGAGCACGGTTCGCCTTGCGGCATCGGGTCCATGCATGACCTCATCGCGTGGAACGAAAAGCACCCGGAGACGATTCCTTATGGGCAGTCGCTTTTGATCGCCGCAAACGCCACCAACGGCGTCGACGATCCCGTTTATCGGTCGGATCGCGCCCGCGACATCGCTTTGTCGCGTACCGCTGGCATCGATGCGGCTTTGTCGATGCATGACTGCGACGTGCTGATCGCGCCCATGGGCGCTGCTGCCAAGTGCACCGGCAAGGCCGGGGCGCCGGTTGTGGCGATTCCGTGCGGGGTGGATAAGGTCGGTGTGCCGTTCGGGATCACGGTATTTGCTGGAATTGGCAGCGATGCGCGGCTGCTGGCGGTGGCGGGGGCGATTGAGAGGGCGGCGGGGGATCGGAGGTTGGCGAAGGTTTGAGGGTTAAATTTTAAAGATTTAGTTTCACAGGTCTAGAGCCCGATTGGCTCTCAGGGTAGTTCGTGTATCGCTACCGGTACATTTGTGCCCGCAAAGACGGTCAGGCGCCGCGTGAACGTCGAAATCGCCATAAGGATCAGGCAGTTCGACTGTGCGATAAGCAGGACCATGAGATCAGACAATGTCGTAATAAGTGCCGATTAATTGGGATAGGGATATTTATTTCGTCATAAATTACGACTTGACTAGAAATGCAGATTGATATACAACTCGTAATAATTGACGATATATAGCGAATAAACCCAATTATTCAAATCATATTACGACCATGAAAATCACCGCCGCCCTCACCGACGACGCCGTGCTGGCGGAACTGGGCGCGCGCATCGCCGCCCGCCGCATCGACCTCGAGCTCACCCAGGCGACGGTGGCCGAACAGGCGGGCATCGCCAAGCGAACGCTCGAGCGCATGGAAGCGGGAAAAACATCGGCGCTGAGCACACTAGTTCGCGTGCTGCGGGTGCTGGATGCCGCAACGGGGCTGGACAGCCTGCTCCCGGAGTCCGGGCCGCGGCCGATGGAGTTGCTGAAGCAGAGAGGCAAGGCCCGGCAAAGGGCTTCGGGCAAGCGCGCCGCCAAGGCGAGCAACAAACCCTGGCACTGGGACGAGAAGCCGTGAGCACGCTTGCCGAAGTCAGGCTGTGGGGCCGGACCATCGGCGCGGTCTCGCTGCAGGGCGGCGAGGATGTGGCCAGCTTCGAATACGATCCGGCCTTCGCACAAAGCGGCATCGAAGTCGCGCCGCGGGCCATGCCGCCATCGCGGCGCGTGTACCGCTTCCCCGCGCTTTCCCGCACGACTTTTCACGGGCTGCCGAGCCTGCTGGCCGACTCGTTGCCCGACAAGTTCGGCAATGCGCTGATCGATGCCTGGCTGGCATCGCAGGGGCGGAAGCCGGATTCCTTCAACGCCGTCGAGCGGCTTTGCTATACCGGTGAACGCGGCATGGGCGCGCTGGAATTCGCGCCCGCCACCGGCCCCGCGGCAAGGCAGGCCACACACATCGAGGTCAGCCGGCTGGTCGAGTTGGCCTCGGAGGTGCTGTCCCACCGGAACAACCTGCAGGCGTCTTTCGCGGGCAAGGAAGGCGCGGATGCGCTCAGAGACATCCTGCTCGTGGGCACCTCCGCCGGCGGCGCGAGGGCGAAGGCGGTCGTCGCCTGGAACCCGCAAACCAATGAAGTGCGCTCGGGCCAGGTCAGGGCCGGCGAAGGGTTCGAATACTGGCTGCTCAAGTTCGACGGCGTCAGCGGCAACAAGGACAAGGAACTGGAGGATCCCAAGGGCTACGGGCTAATCGAGTACGCCTACTTTCTGATGGCGTTGGACTGCGGCATCGAAATCAGCGAATGCAGGCTGTTCAGGGAGAATGGCCGGTCGCATTTCATGACGCGGCGCTTCGATCGCCTGGCCGGGGGCGAGAAACTGCACATGCAGTCGCTCTGCGCCCTGGCGCATTACGATTTCAACATGGCAGGGGCTTACAGCTACGAGCAGGCCTTGATGGTGCTGCGGCAACTGAAGTTGCCAATGCTGGCGATCGAGCAGCAGTTCCGGCGCATGGCCTTCAACATCGTGGCCCGCAACCAGGACGACCACGTGAAGAACATCGCCTTCCTGATGGACAAGTCTGGCGAATGGTCCCTGTCGCCGGCCTTCGACATGACCTACAGCTACAATCCCGCGGGGGCGTGGACGGCAAGCCACCAGATGACGATGAATGGAAAGCGCGACCATTTCACACTGGAGGATTTCAATGCCTGCGCGAAGGCGGCTTCGATGAAACGTGGGCGCGCGGCGAAAATCGTTGCCGAGGTGCAGGCAACGGTATCCAGATGGAAGGACTATGCGGAACAGGCCGGCGTGCCTGATGGCGTGCGCGAAAGAATCCAAGGCACGTTGAACGTGGCACCCTATTCATGAAGCCCGGCGAACACAAGGCCTAGTCCTGTCCTCGGGGCGATCAACGCCGACACCATCGAGCTGATCAGGAATCGAAAAGGTGGCGAGGGAACCAAGGTCATCAACCTGATCAAGAGCATCGAGAAGATGGCCGAGGAAGCGAGCGCAGCGAAGCGATAATCGATAGGAACATCAATCCTGCCTCTTTCAAGTGTCGGGCCGAAGACTGTGCTGTTTTGCTGATTCAACGCTGCCGGGCACGACATCCGGAGCATCTTGGCCTGCGCCCGGCCGCTTGCAATACCGATTGCATAGAAAGAGCGCGAATCCGGAGCGGCACGCGTCGTTCGCGCAGCGCGAGGCGCAGGCGCGGCCGGCGAACCAGCTTGCGGTTTCGAGATTTGCTGCGGCCTGGGTCACCGGGGCTTGTTCTTTGAGCGAGTTGAGCACCTTCGCGCGTTCCCCGCGCGCGCGGTTGGAGTACCAGCCGACGTAGCGCACGAGGTGCTCGTACCGGTCGGGAATGTGTTTGCACAGCAACTCCAGCCACTGGGCAGCGGGCATCACCTGGAAGTTCCGCTTCAGTCCCGGGTGCATCTTCGAGCGGTAGATGACCGTGCCGCTGGCTCGGTCATAGGTCATCTTCGCAAGCGACATCGGTGCGCGGATCATGTAGCCGGCAAGCTTCATCCGGCCCTCGCGGTCCCCAACCCGCACCCGGTTGTGCGCTGAAAACCCGCCGCAGTAGCGCCAGCCGAGCATCTTCACGCCCAGCTCGTGCGTGATCGCCCCCGCCTTCACCAGGAACGCCAGCACCGCACGCCGAAAGCCCTCGGCCCCGAACACCCCATCGGCGGCGAGCACATGCAGGTGGGGGTTGAAGTTGGCCAGGTCCCCGAAGGTCTGCACGAACAGGACCAGGCCCGGGTGCGCGCCAGGGGCGGTGGCGGCGTACGCATTGGTCAGCAGGAGCGCGGCGACGACCGAAGGAAGTCCCTGTGGGATGCGGCACAGCTCGCCCAGCCACGCCCGGTGACGGCTGAAGATCGGGCGCAGCAGTTTGGGCAGCGTGAACACGTACTGCCGATGCGCCACGGGTGCGAGCACGTTCTGCTCGACCCACTCGCCGTACAAGATCACTCGCTTCTGGTGGCAGCTCGGGCAGAAGTAGCGCGTCTTGCACGAGTAGGCGAGCAGGAACTCGTGGCGGCAGGTGTCGCAGTAGATGCGCGCAAACCCCTCGTGCGGGTCGCCGCAGGCGATGAAGCGCTCAATGACTTGTTGCTCGACCGCGCGCCGCGGTCGATTCGATGCGTGGCCCGAGGCGCGCAGTTCGCCGGCATGGCGCTTCGCGCACTGCCACAACGGACTCGCGCGCGGCGAGCGCGGGCGATAGAGCCCGACCCCGGCTGCGCCCGCCTCCGGGCATCGCGCGGAGCGAACGCTGTTGGCCATCCCGCAGACAACGTTCGCGCCGCAAATCGGTCAATGTCGGGCGGCTCACCAGATCGCAGGGCGATACCAGGTCAACTGTCCGGTACCGGGCGGCGTTAGAGAGCCGTATGCAGCAATTCTGCCAGTACGGATCTGTGCGGGGGGCGACGGGTAACCGTCGTCCCTACCGCGACATTTCCTATACTCGCAGGCCCAAAACGAAGCAGCCCTCAGGGAGTCGAGTTCGCCTTGGCGGCCTGCCAGCGGTCAAGTTTTTCCCGTGCTCCGTTGAGCTTCGGATTCAGCCCTTCCTCGCGACCTGGAATTTTTGCGGTCAACTCGATCACATAACCATTCGGATCGCGAAAGTAGATCGAGCGAATAAACCCGTGATCAGAAATTCCTCGGGTTTCGATTCCGGCGACCTTCCCCTTGCTCAACATGTCGAGCAGCGTGGCGTCATCGACTTCCAGAGCAATATGCAGGTCAAAGTCATGCTGTTGCTTGAACTCGAACGGCAGGTCCGGGGCTTCGAAAAACGCCAGACTAGAGCCATCGCCCATCTGGAAAAACGTATGCAGCGTCTGCGTTTGGCGGCCACTCTTGGTTTCGCCGATTTCAAGCGTGCCGACCAGCGGCAAGCCGAGAAAGTCTTCGTAGAACGCGCGAGTTTCGCCCGAATCACGACAGCGATAGGCGTTGTGATGCAGACCCTGGATTCTGTTGGTCATCACAGTCGTTCGAACGAAGCGTCTTTGTACGGGCCGACGAAATAGGTGTAAAAGCCTTCGTTCACCTTGCCCCAGGTCGGGCGCGCCTTCATCGTCGAAATCCAGCGTGAAACGTTTTTCCACTCCGAGTAATCAAGGTGAATGACTTCGCCCAGACTCAACATGCCGATGCCTAGATAGTCGGCGATGGTCAGTTGGTTGCCGCAGACATGGGCATTGGCGCCGATGATGTCCTTGTCCAGAATTCCGAGCCAGCGACGCGCTTTTTCACGCCCCCAGGCAATGTGGGCTGCCTGAACGGCCGCATCTTCTCGTTTGTAGTTCGGCAGCGTTTGTGGGTAGATCACGCCATACCCCAATTCGCGATACAGGCCGGTATTGAACCAGTCCATGATTTCGTTGACGCGGGCGCGTTGACGCAAATCCGAAGGGTAGGATTTCGAACCGCTTTTCTCGGCCAGGTACTTGAGGATGGCCGAACTTTCAGTCAGGCGCAGGCCATCGTCCTCAAGGACCGGAACCTGCTGACTCGGGTTGATGTCGGTGTAGGTCGGTTGCTGATGTGCGCCGGTAAAGAGATCGACGACTTCGTAGTCCAGCTCAATACCGTCATCGGCGGCCAGCAACATGATGGGCCGACTGGTCGTCGAAACCGGATGGAAATAGAGTTTCACTCGAAGGCTCCCTGATGGCTGAGCGCGCGGAGGTTGCGCGTCTCGTTCATGATACCACCGCACTACTGTCCGGTTAAATGACCCGCGCCGGGTCTGAACGCAAGCACTGGCGCGGGCTGCAGACCGATTTTGTTTGGTGCCGATTTGAATTTCGTTTGTCAGAAACCGCGTAGTTTCCCGCGCTTGACCGCCTCAGGGGAAGCACGTGCATGTCGGCAAGACTATGTTCGCTCAAGTCATGGAGTTCGTCCTGTGGACCAGCTTTGCGCGCATCGTTCAGCGCCATGGCGGCGATGCAGGTGTACGCAGGCTGTCCTGCGCCGCGTGCCATGGCGTTTGCTCAACTGACGTGGCGAGAGAGCCTTCGCGACGTCGAGGCCAGCCTGTCGGCCAATGCCACCAAGTTGTATGCGATGGGCTTCCGCGCGGCAGTCAGGCGCTCCACGCTGGCCGATGCCAAGGCCGGCGCCGGCCTGCCGCAGTTCGTCAAAGACGAGTTCGACGCCTTCCTGGAATGCGGCATCCTCGCGCACGGCTTCCTGCGACTGCGCTGCGGCGACTGCGGCCAGGACAATCTGGTGGCATTCAGCTGCAAGCGGCGCGGGTTTAGCCCCTCCTACGGCGCCCGCCGCATGGCACAGACGGCAGCCCACCTGGTGGACCATGTCGTCCCGCACGCGCACAGCGCCAGCGTGCCGCCCGCATTGCAGGCGCGCACGTGCTGCTGGTGGAGGACACCGAAGACAGTCAGATGGTCGCAACCGACATGCTGGAGCGCATGGGCCTGCGCGTGACGGTGGCCGACAACGGCCTCAAGGCCCTGGAGGTGCTTCAAGACACGGCTGTCGACATCATCCTGATGGATGTGCACATGCCGGAGATGGACGGGCTGCAGGCCACGCGGCTGATCCGTGAGCGTCGGGAACTGGCCGAGGTTCCGGTGCTCGCCATGACGGCGGCCGCACTGCCGAAGGACCGGGAGGACTGTGCGGCAGCGGGCATGGCGGCCGTCATCAAGCGATAGGAAAATCAAGTGCGACACGAAGTCGCTTGTAGAAGTTGTTCTCACAATATAAAGGAGGGAACCGCCCGTGTCACCGGGTGAATCTAGGGGCCTGAATAAAGAGCGGCTCTGACAATGTAACGAAGCACCGCAAGGTGCGGGGTACAAATCGCGAGAGGCGTACCCTTCTGGCAGCCACACGCCGGATCAGTGCTAGATAGTCGGTAGGGTGAACACATGTGAATCTGCGATAAAGATCGTCACCTATGACAAGCGCAAGTGGCTGTCACGCTTGAGCCAAACGGCAACGGAGGTGGGAGGAGCGTCTTTGATTTACGCCCTCGTGACCCATATGCCTCCCGGTCCAAAGCAGGCACCTAACCCGATGTACTTTTGCAAGTGGAACGTGGCAACCCCGTATCGCTCCCCGCATTGCTCTCTATTGGGGACGGCAGACTGCAAAGTCTGTCCATGGCGGTGCGGGCACAGGATCGAGGAAAAAGCGAATGCCGTTCTGTAATGGGGCGGATAGGGGTTGAAACATCACCCCTGCGCGAAAGCGGGCAGACTTCCTCTTGGTCTTTCGTCACAAGAAAGTTCATAGAACCACTTTACGGGAGGAAAGCAAATGTACGCTGCAACACGGGCGTGTGCGCTTCTCGGCCTGACGTGCAATCGGCATCAATTCGGCCGCTGTTGTGCGTCATGTGAAGTGGCTGCGGACATGTATTGTGAAGGCGATGTCGCAAAGTAGCTGTGTCGCCGGGTGTCGAAAGATGCCTTTGTAGAGGCTTGCCTCGACGCTCACGGAAACTGACCCACTTCTGCTCATAGAAGCGGACCCATCAAGTGCGCATTGTTGTGCGGCGAAATTCTGTGGAAGTGTTAACTGACAGCGGTGCCTGGGACAGCACGGGAGGTGGTTTTCTATCGTGCTTGTCGC